>CAZTIZ010000005.1:16543-27539 GCA_964613845.1 uncultured Corynebacterium sp. | reverse complement strand
GCCTTCGCCTTCGCCGTGGCGGCGGCCTTCGCGGCAGCCATCCGCTCAGCCGGGGTCGGGTCCCGCTCCTCGACCTCGGCGGGCTTATCGACGCCGACCTCCTCCGGCGCTTCGGCGTCCGGGGTTGACTCCCCCCCTACCGCGGCGTCGTCGCTCTTCGCCTGCTCCGTTTCTGCGGGCGCGTCGATGGGGATAGCGGAGTGCCGGGACTCGGCGGGGACAGCCTTCACCCTCGGGATGGAACCGGTGAGTTCGGCGACGGAGACACCTCCGTCCTCCAGGCTGCGTCGGCGACGGCGCCTCGGCTTGTCCGTGGACGGGTCGTTCCTGCCCGCCCGGGCCAGCAGTTCGGCGACGGTCAGCTGCTCGTCACTCATTATTCCGTCCTTTCCTGGTGGAGCCCCTTGTCGATGCGACGCAGGATGACCCCTTCACGGAGCGCCCAGGGACAGATCTCGATCTTCTCCAGTCCGAGGGCGCGCATGCTGGCTTCAGCGACGAGGGCGCCGGCGACGATCTGGTGCGAACGATCGGAACTGATGCCCTCCAGCTCCGCACGGTCAGCGGCCGTCATGCGTGAGATGAACGCGATGAGCTGCCGCAGCCCCGGCGCAGTCAGGGTGCGTTTGACGTAGGGCCCCTCGGAACTGGGGGCGGCACCGGTGAGCCGGGCCAGCGTCCGGAAGGTCTTGGAGGTTCCCACCGCCAGCCCTGCGGGGCCGAAGGCACGGAAGCGTCGAGAAGCGTCGGCGAGCTCCGCGTCGATGTAGTCGCGCAGCAGGTTGACCTTCTTGTGCTCCGGCGGGTCGGTGTTGAACCAGGTGTGGGTCAGACGACCCGCGCCCAGGTCCAGGGAGATCGCGGAGTCGGGCTCCTCATCGGAACCGGTGGACAACTCCAGGGAGCCACCGCCGATATCGAGGTTGGTGATCCGGCCAGCGGACCAGCCGTACCAGCGGCGCGCGGCCAGGAAGGTCAGACGTGCCTCGTCCTCCCCGGACAGCACCTCCAGGCGTACGCCCGTCTCCTGCTCGACGTGATCGAGCACCTGCTGGGAGTTCGTGGCGGACCTGACCGCTGACGTGGCGAACGACATGATCTCGGAACAGCCGAGGGTCTTGGCCAGATCCGCGGCCTCACCCACCGACTTCGTCAGCTTCCTGATGCCCCGGTCATCGATCGCCCCGTCATCGTCAAGCAGCTCCACGAGCCGAAGACTGGTCTTCCAGTCGCTCATCGGAGTGGGATGCCCACCGGTCCGGGCATCGACGGCCACGAGGTGGACAGTGTTACTGCCCACGTCCAATACACCTAATCGCACATGCTCAAGGGTAGACGGTATACCGTGGGAAAGTGTGAATCGCCCGCCCTCGCCCACGGTTTTCCTCGGTTTCCCCGCATCCTCCCCCGCAGGCAGGTCGATTGCCGCGGGGCGTGAGGTACCCCCGGACTTCCCCCGGGAATGGTTCGAGTTCATCAACCCCGACGATCCCCTGCACACCTTCTCCATCGATCTGACCTGGGTCGAATCGCACTGGAACTGCACGTTCGGCACCGACGCCTGCCACGGCATCGACTCCACCCAGACCGACGTCGGCTGCTGTGTCCACGGCGCCTACCTCACTGATGAGCAAGACCGCGACCAACTCTACGACGCCGTCGCCGAGATGCCCGCCAAGTACTGGCAGAACCGTCCCGCAGACACCGACGCCTACCTGTCGGCGGGGGACCCCGCCATCCTGGAGCCCTGGCTGGAATGGGACGAGCTCGACGATGAGAACGGCGAACCCGAACCCGCCCTGAAGACCATCACCACCGGCGGGGCCTGCATCTTCGCCAACCGCCGTGGCTGGGGGACCGGGGCCGGCTGCTCCCTCCACCAGTGGGCGGTCGCCGAGGACCGTGAACTGACCGTGGCCAAGCCGGAGGTGTGCTGGCAGGTGCCCTTCCACCGCAACGAAGCCTACGAGGAACGCACCGACGGTATCGAGATCCTGCGCACCACCATCGGCGAGTATGACCGGCGGACATGGGGCAACGGTGGCGAGGATTTCGACTGGTACTGCACCGGCGATGCCGGCTGCCACACCAGTGCCCGGCCGGTCTGGCAGGCCCAGCGCACCGAACTCATCGCCCTCATGGGCGAGACCTCCTACGAGGTGCTCGCCAGCCACTGCCGTCGACGTGCCGGGGCCGGGTTACACGGCGCGCCCCACCCCGCCACGGTGGAGGCCTCGGAAGGCCACTGAGACGGAGCGGGGCACCGGGCACGACGCCGGTGTCAGCCCTCGAACTTGTAGCCCAGGCCACGCACGGTGACCAGCTGCTTCGGCCGGGAGGGCTCCTCCTCGATCTTGGAGCGCAGACGCTTGACGTGCACATCGAGGGTCTTGGTGTCGCCGACGTAGTCGGACCCCCAGATCCGGTCGATGAGCTGGCCCCGGGTGAGGACCCTGCCCGAGTTGCGCAGCAGGTACTCAAGCAGGTCGAACTCCTTGAGTGGCATGGATATCTGCTCGCCCGCCACGGTCACCGTGTGACGCTCCACGTCCATCCGGACCCGGCCGCCTTCGAGCACCTGCTCCTCAATGTCGTCCAGGCCCGTGTCCTGCTCGGCGCCCCGACGCAGCACGGCCCGGATCCGCGCGATGAGCTCACGGGAGGAATAGGGCTTGGTCACGTAATCGTCAGCGCCGAGCTCAAGGCCGACGACCTTGTCGATCTCGGAGTCACGGGCGGTGACCATGATGACCGGCACCGACGAGGTCAACCGCAGCTGCCTGCACACATCGGTGCCGGACATGCCCGGGAGCATGAGGTCAAGCAGCACGATGTCGATGTCGTTCTTCTCGAACTCCACGAGAGCCGTCGGCCCGTCTCCCGCGATGATGACGTCGAATCCCTCCTTGCGCAACAGGAAGGCCAGCGGATCAGCGAGAGACTCCTCGTCCTCGACGATAAGAATGGTCGTCATGATGCTTTATCCTTTCGACGTGTGGCCACCCGGGTGACGGCGTCACGCAATGGACGGGTCGGGGGCGTCTCCTCCTCCGAAACCTGGAGGGCGGGATCCGCCACCGGTTCAGGATGATGAACCGGAAGTTCAATGGTGAAGGTGGATCCGGTACCTGGCCGGGACCACACCTTGATGTTACCCCCGTGGTTGGCGACCACGTGTTTCACTATGGCCAACCCCAGGCCGGTGCCTCCGGTGGAGCGGGAACGCGCCTGGTCCACCCGGAAGAAACGCTCGAAGACCCGTTTCTGGTCCTCGGGCGCGATGCCGATGCCCCGGTCGGTGACCCGGATGAGCACGACATCATCGCTGACCACCTTCTGCGAGACCGACACCGGTGCGGAATGCTGGGAGTAGTTGATCGCGTTGGAGATCAGGTTGGATACCGCCGTGATCAGCAGGGATGTGTCGCCGAGCACCATCACCCCCGACTGTTCGCCCGTGGTCAGGGTGATGTCGGCGTTGTCGGCGGCGAGCTGGTTCCGGGTGAAGGACTCCTCGATGACCTCATCCACACTGACCGGTTCCATCTCCGGCAGCGCCTCGGCGCCCTGCAGCTTGGACAGGGAGATCAGCTCGTTGATCATGTCCGCCATCCGGTGGGCCTCCCGCTGGAGGCGGTTGCCGAAGTACTCGACCTGCTCCGGGTCATCCACGGCCTCCATGAGTGCCTCGGCCAGCAGGGCCATGCCCCCCACCGGGGTCTTGAGCTCATGGGAGACGTTGGCCACGAAGTCACGGCGGGCGGACTCCATCCGCACGCTCTCGCTCTCGTCACTGCCGTAGACGATGACGAATCGGTCGTCGACGAGGGTGAGCGGCTTGATCAGCGCGCGCACGGAAGTCACCCGGCTGCCGGTGCGGCGTTTGGGCATGGTCAGGTCGAGGGCGCGGGGTTCCTGGTCCCCGTAGACCTCCAGGGCGGTACGCCAGACCTCCGGGTTGACGGTGCGGTCGTGGACGATCGACATGGCGTGGGCCCGGGCGTTGGAGAGGATGATCTCCCCACCCCGGTCGAGCACGGTCACGCCCGTCGGGGAGCCCTGGATCGCCAGGTGCAGCACCTGGCTGACCGTGGTGACCTGGTTGCCCTCCAGGGTCGCGGAGGCCCGGTAGCGGTTGATCCGTTTGCGCAGCCAGTCAAATGCCCAGAGGGCGACGCCGGTGGCGGCGACGCCCAGTAGGAACGCGAGGACTGTTGACACGGTGGGGGGTTACTTACCACCCTGGGCGGCGACGGCGGCGGCACCGGCCTCGGCGGCGGCCGGATCCAGGTAGGTACCACCCGGGTTGACCACACCGCCGGTGGGGTCGATCTCGTAGACCAGCGGGATACCGGTCGGGATATTCAGCCCGGCGATGTCCTCGTCGGAGATGTTGTCCAGGTGCTTGACCAGGGCGCGCAGGGAGTTGCCGTGGGCAGCCACGACGACGGTCTCGCCCCGCTTGAGGCGCGGGTAGATGATGTCCTCGTAGTACGGGATGAAGCGCAGGACAACGTCCTTGAGACACTCCGTCTTCGGGACGACCGGCAGATCCGCGTAACGCGGGTCACCGGCCTGGGAGTACTCGGAATCATCGGCCAGCTCCGGCGGCGGGGTGTCATAGGAACGGCGCCAGCTCATGAACTGCTCCTCGCCGTACTCATCCCGGATCGCGGCCTTGTCCAGGCCCTGCAGCGCACCGTAGTGACGCTCGTTGAGACGCCAGTGACGCACGACCGGGATCCAGTGGCGGTCGGCGTGGTTGAGGGTGATGTTGGCGGTGCGGATCGCACGGCGAAGCAGGGAGGTGTAGACGACGTCGGGGAGGATGTCGGCTTCCTTCAGCAGCTCGCCGGCGCGGGCGGCCTCGGCTTCACCCTTCTCGGTGAGGTCGACGTCGAACCAGCCGGTGAACTGGTTGGACTTGTTCCACTTGCTCTGACCGTGGCGCAGGAGAATCAGTTTTCCGTTACTCATGACTCCAATATGCCACTTCGTCGACCGTTCCGCTGCCTTCGGTAACCCCTGTTTCAACCCCCCTCACCGTCCGGTGGCGCGGCGACCGTGGCAGTCCGGGATCTCGATTGACAGCGCCTCGGAGTAGACCGAGGCCAGCTGGGAGGCGGAGGACGACCAGGAGAAGTTCGCCGCGTGCCCCACCGCGTCCTCGGCCATCCGGACCCGGGTGTCGTCGTCATCGAGCAGCTGCGCGAGCGCGTCCGCCCAGTCGGGGGCCTCGTGGCCGTCGACGAGCAGTCCGGTCTCGCCCTCAGCGACTGCGAGGGAGAGCCCGCCCGCCCGGGCGGCGACGACGGGGGTGCCGGTGGCCTGCGCCTCGATCGCCACCAGCCCGAAGGACTCGTTGTAGCTGGGCACCGCGACGATGTCGGCGGCCTGGTAGATGGTCACCAGCTCCTCCGGCGGGCGGGGATCGAGGAATCGGATGCGACGCTCGACGCCCAGTTCACGCGCCAGGTCCACGTAGTATTCGGGGGTGGCCTGCGCACCGGAGGGGCCCCCGCAGATGAGCACGCGCAGGTTGCGGCCCGGGTCGCGGCGGACCAGCTCCGCCACCGCCCGGATGAGCACCTGGGGTCCCTTGAACTGCTGCAGTCGACCGACGAAGGCGACCACCCGGGCGTGGAGGGGGATGCCCAGCTGGCGCCGGGCCCGTTCGGTGTTGCGGTCGGTACCGGGGGTGAACAGTTCGGTGTCCGCGCCCGGGGAGACCACGACGACGCGTTCAGCGTCCGCGTCGTAGTGCTCGACGAGGTCGTCGGTCTCCTGGCGCGTGTTGACGACCAGCAGGTCGGCGTTATCCACCAGCTGCTGCTCACAGATGCGCCGCGCCTCCGACTCGGGGCTGACATCGGCGCTGCGGTAGGCGTTCTTCACCGCCGCCAGGGTGTGCGCGGTGTGGACCAGGGGAACCTCCCACAGGTCACGCAGGAGCCAGCCGACCTGACCGGACAGCCAGTAGTGGGAGTGGATGAGGTCGTAGGCCAGCCCCTGGCACTTGACGTAGAGCATGATGCCGCCGGCGAAGGCCGCCAGCTGGGTGGGCAGGGCATCTTTGTCCAGGCCCTCGTAGGGGCCGGCGACGATGTTGATGACCCGTAACCGGTCCTCGACCTCCACGACCTCTCCCTGACTGGGGCGGGTCGCACGCGTGTAGATGTCGACCTCCACTCCCTGTCGGGCCAGGTGACGGGCGGTGTTGAGGACATAGACGTTCATTCCTCCGGCGTCCCCGGACCCGGGTTGCTCCAGCGGGGAGGTATGCATGGAGATCATCGCGATGCGCATGTCACCATCGTAGGCGCGCGGTCGCCTTGCCGATGTCGCCCTCCCCGCCGGGGCGACGTCGTTATACTCGGTGAGACCCGAGACCTGCGATCGTGTAACAGATGGCGTACGGAAGGACCTCCCATGTCGGCATTCGAGAAAAAGTCCTGGCTGCGGCACTACCCGGAGTGGACGCCCCATTCCCTGGACTACGAGGACACCACCCTCCTCGACATCTACGACAACAACCTGGCCATCAACGCAGAGAAGTCCGCCACCTGGTTCTTCGGGAGGACGCAGACCTACGCGGAACTGGACCGGCAGGTGCGTCGGGCGGCCGCCGGACTGCGCGCCTTCGGTGTGCGCCCGGGTGACCGGGTCGCGATCATGCTGCCGAACTGCCCCCAGCACATCGCCGCCTTCTACGCGGTGCTCAAGCTGGGCGCGACCGTCGTCGAGCACAACCCCCTCTACACCGCCCACGAGCTGGAGGGCCCCTTCGCCGATCACGGCGCGCGCGTGGTGATCGCGTGGGATAAGGCCGCCCCCACCCTGGAGAAGCTGCGCGACACCACCTCCCTGGAGACGATCATCGCGGTCAACATGATCGAGGCGATGCCGAAGCTGCAACAGCTGGCCCTGCGTCTGCCGCTCAGGAAGGCCCGCGAGTCCCGGGAGGCGCTCTCCGCCCCGGCACCCAACACCGTGCCCTGGGAGGCCCTGATCGGCTCCGCGATCGGTGGCCAGGGCGAGGATGTCGTCTCTGAGCCCTCCGTGACCAAGGAATCCATCGCCCTGATCCTGTACACCTCCGGCACCACCGGGGCGCCGAAGGGCGCACAGCTCTCGCACGGCAACCTGTTCGCGAACCTGCTGCAGGGCAAGGCCTGGGTCCCGGGCCTGGGTGACCAGGATGAGCGGATGCTCGGGGCACTGCCGATCTTCCATGCCTACGGGCTGACGATGGTGGCCACGCTGTCGGTGTATATCGGCGGTGAGATGGTGCTGCTGCCCGCCCCGCGGATCCCGCTGATCATGGACGTGATGAAGAAGCACACCCCGACCTGGCTGCCGGGCGTGCCCACCCTCTACGAGAAGATCGTCGAGGCCGCCGAGAAGGACGGCATCGACATCTCCGGCGTCCGCAACTCCTTCTCCGGCGCCTCCACCCTCCCGGTGTCCACCGTCGAACGGTGGGAGAAGTACACCGATGGCCTGCTGGTGGAGGGGTACGGCCTGACGGAATGCTCGCCGATCATCGTGGGCAACCCCATGAGTACGGACCGTCGCCCCGGCTACGTGGGCATCCCCTTTCCCGATACCGAGATCCGCGTGGTGGATCCCGGGAACCCCGACCTCGCCCTCCCCGACGGCGAGGAGGGTGAGATTCTGGTGCGCGGCCCGCAGGTCTTCTCCGGCTACCTCAACCAGCCGGAGGCCACGGAGGCCAGCTTCCACGACGGCTGGTACCGCACCGGTGACATCGGGGTCATGGAGGAGGACGGATTCATCCGTCTGGTGGCCCGCATCAAGGAGGTCATCATCACCGGCGGTTTCAACGTCTACCCGCCGGAGGTGGAGGATGTGCTGCGCCAGCACCCCGATATCGCCGACGCCGCCGTGGTGGGTGTGCAGCGGGAGGACGGTTCCGAGAACGTGGTGGCCTGCATCACCCTGCACGAGGGCGCGGCCCTCGACCCCCAGGGGCTCAAGGACTTCGCCCGCGAGCGCCTGACCGCCTATAAGGTGCCGCGCGTGTTCTACCACTTTGAGGAGTTGGCCCGGGACCAGATGGGCAAGGTCCGTCGCCGCGAGGTTCAGGCGGACCTGCTCCGACTGTTGGAGCGTCACGACCACTGATCCTTCCCTGACCAGGGTGGGTTCCGGTCACCCCTTGCCAAGATATATACCCCTAGGGGTATAATGCCCTCAGGAGCTTCCCCTCCCGGAGCGGCCGGGCGGGGACGGAAACCCTGAAGGAGTGTCCACCATGTGCCGTCCCGTTAAGTGCCGGAACTGCGGCAAGACCACCTGGGCAGGCTGCGGCCAGCACATCGATCAGGTCAAGGCCACCGTTCCCGCCGACCGGTGGTGCACCTGCGACAGTGAGAAGGCCAGGAAGCCGGGCCGGTTCGCTTCCCTCTTCGGCCGCTGAGGCCGCCCACCACTTCTCCCCACCGAACACCCCAGAGGAACAGCACACATGAGCACCACCGTCATCGTCGGCGGCGTCGCCGGCGGCATGTCCACCGCAGCCAGACTGCGTCGTCGCAGCGAAGACATGGAGATCGTCGTCTTCGAGGCCTCCGGCCACGTCTCCTTCGCCAACTGCGGTCTGCCCTACCACGTGGGCGGCATCATCCCGGAGCGCTCCAGCCTGCTGCTGCAGACCCCGCAGGCACTGAAGGAGCGCTTCAACCTCGACGTCCGCGTCGGCCACCGCGTCACCGCCATCGACCGCGATGCCCGGCAGGTCACCGTCCTCAACATCGCCACCGGTGAGCAGTTCCACCAGGGCTACGACCACCTGGTGCTCTCCCCCGGCGCGACGCCGATCCTCCCGCCCATCCCGGGCCTGGAGCGGGCGCTGACCCTGCGCACCATCGAGGACCTCGACGGGGTCATCGCCTCCCTCGATGATGAGGTGCGTTCGGTGGCCCTGATCGGCGGCGGTTTCATCGGTCTCGAGTTGGCGGAGAACCTCGTCCACCGGGGTCTGAGCGTCACCGTGGTGGAGCGTTCCGGGCAGATCCTGGGCCCCCTGGACCCGGAGATGGCGGCGATCCTCACGGAGCATCTGCGGGAGCGGGGCGTGACGGTGCTGACCGATGCCGACACCACGGTGGTGGGCGAATCCGAGCTGACGCTGGCTGACGGCCGGGTCGTGCCCGCAGACCGGGTGGTGGCCGCTATCGGCGTGCAGCCGGCGTCGAGCCTGGCGCGGGAGGCGGGACTGGCTGTGGGTGAGCGCGGCGGCATCCGGGTGGATGAGCAGCTGCGCACCTCTGATCCGGCGATCTTCGCGCTCGGGGATGCGGCGGAGAAGACCGACGCCGTCTCCGGGGAGGGCACGCTGGTGCCGTTGGCGCAGACCGCCAACCGCCACGGCCGACTGGTGGCCGATATCCTCACCGGCCGCGAGGTGCGCCGCACCGCGACGCTGGGGACCGCGATCGTGGGCCTGTTCGACATGTCGGCGGGTTCCGTCGGCTGGAACGAGAAGCGTGCCCGGGCGGCGGGGAGGAACCTGCGGGTCATCCACCTGCACCCGGCCGACCACGCCGGCTACTACCCCGGCGCGACGACGCTACACCTGAAGCTGGTGGTGGATGCAGACACCGACGCCATCCTCGGCGCGCAGGCGGTGGGTGGGGCGGGCGTCGATAAGCGCATCGACGTCATCGCGACCGCCATGCGGGCGGGGCTGAGCGCCACGGACCTGGCGGATCTGGAACTGGCGTACGCGCCGCAGTTCGGGTCGGCGAAGGATCCGATCAACATGGCCGGGTTCATCAACGACAACATGGTCGGTGGCGAGCAGACCGTCCAGTGGCACGAGCTCGATGAGGCACTGGCCTCCGGCTGGCGGCTGGTGGACGTGCGTTCCGCCGAGGAATTCGCCGCCGGCGCGATCCCCGGGGCGATCAACGTGCCGGTTGATGAGCTGCGGGGGCGCATCGGCGAATTCGCGGGAGGGAAGACCCTCGTGCACTGCCAGGTGGGCGTGCGCGGGCACATCGCCACGAGTCTGCTGCGCAACCTCGGCCACGAGGTCGCCAACCTCGACGGCGGCTATGTGACCTGGCGGCACGGTCAACTGGCGGAGGGATAGGATGAGCACCGTATCCCACCCTGTGAAAGGAGCGCGATGAAGCTCAGTCCGGAAGAAGCGAAACCTGCCGTCACCCGCCTCAAGCGCGCTCAGGGACAGCTGTCTGCGGTCATCCGCATGCTGGAGGAGGGCGAGGAATGTGAGGACGCCGTCATGCAGCTCTCGGCGGTGGCCAAGGCCATCGACCGGGCAGGTTATCTACTGATCTCCACCGGCATGAAGAAATGCTTCACCGAGGAGGGCGCCGACGCCTACGACGAGAAGAAGCTGGAGAAGATGTTCCTCTCCCTGGCCTAACCGCGGGGCCATGGCCATCCGCCCCAGGCTCAGGCCGGGGCCGAGGACGCCGTCCGGTAAGCCTGCCGGTCCCGGGGGTCAGCGGCACGATCCGCCCAGTCCTCCAGCAACTCCAGCAGCAGCTCCAGGCGGGCGTGGTCGGCGGCGCGCCGGGCACGTTGCACGAGCGATTCCATGATGAGCACCGCGTTGCGGTGTTTGCCGTGGCTGAAGAACATGGCAGCCTGCTGGATCAGTGCCTCCCGGTGAGTCTCACCGTCGCCTGCCGCGCTGAGCACCCCTACCGCCCAGGAGGTCAGGTTCTCCACCTGATCGAGCCGTCCGAGGGAGTTGAGCAGGGTGACCAGGCGGCAGATCCGCATGAACAGATCCTCTGTGGCCTCCCCACCCTGGGAGGCGTGCAGTGCCCCGATCTCCTTGAGGGCCCTGGCCTGGGCGGACCACTGGCGGGAGAAGTGCGGTTCGGACAGCAGGGCGACGGTCATCGTCTGGGAGAAACGGAGATGGAAACCTGCGGCCGGGTGGTCGGTGACGTCGATGTCCAGGCAGCGTTGCGACAGGACCTCCGCCGCCCGCAGGTCC
>CAZTIZ010000005.1:1775-16443 GCA_964613845.1 uncultured Corynebacterium sp. | reverse complement strand
GGTGACGTCGATGTCCAGGCAGCGTTGCGACAGGACCTCCGCCGCCCGCAGGTCCCGAGCCTCGAAGAGGGTGTCGAGCTGCAGGGCCAGGGCACGGATCCGATGATCGTCCATCCCGGCCTGCCCGGCGAGCTCCTCCGCCGCCCGCAGGTCCGTCAGGCTGGCCCGGTAGTTACCGATGGCGCAGTAGGTTCGTCCCCGACCCAATAGCGCCGGGATCCGCCACTGCACCTCATCCCCATTCCCTTCTTCGCCCGCGTGGTGCCGTAGGACCCGACCATTGAGTGCCAGGGAGTGGAAGTGGTCCCCGGTCAGGAACGTCAGGTGGGCCAGCTTCAGCGGCTCCACCGGGCCATTTCCCATCGCCTGAGGTGGGATCCGCAGCGCCAGGTCGGTGCCGAAACGCACCACGGACCACCACAGCGGCCCCTGTTCATCGATCGCGAGGATCCGGGTGGCCAGTTTCTCGGCGAGGAGCAGCGCGTGGGCGGGGCCCAGGTGCCCGGCCACCGGCAGGGCCCGCGAGGCCATCCGCAGTTCCTCCGGGGTGTCCAGGCTGGCCGGGTGCAGCAGCAGGTCCAGCTCGATGAGTCCGGCCAGGCGGGGGTCCGCTTCCCGCCACAGGGCCGCCAGGCCCTTGGCCGCACCGGCGGCCTCGGCGGGGTCACCGAGCAGCAGAACCTCCCGCAGGGAGAAATAACGCCTGAACAGGGGGCCCTGGGGCAGCGGTGGGATGTCCGCCAGGATCAGATCCACCCGGTGCTGGTCCCCCACCGACCGGAAGAAACTGGCACCAAGGTGAGGGTCCACCGGGTCGAGGGGACGGGCCGGGGCCAGTGGGTGATGATCGAGCGGTGGCAGTTCCAGGACGATGCTGTCGATGAGTTCGGCCGCCTCCAGCCGTGGCACCGGGCGCGGCGCGTGCAGATAATCCCACCGCAGGGTGCTGCGGTTACGTTCATCGAAGCGTCGGGCGTTGTCCTCCATCCAGGTCCTGGTCTGTGCGGCCAGGTCGGCGACGGTCCCGTCCGTTCCCCCCAGCAGGGCGGTCCATTCCCCGGTGGCGAAGCGCGGTAGGCGCAGGCTCGCGTAACCGATCTCGACAGCCGCCCGGAACACGGTGTTCAGGGAGGCGATGAGGGTGCCGAGCTCGGTGCGGGAGACGGCGGTGTCGAGGAACAGGGCACAGGTGTCTACCAGTTGCAGCGCCTCCTCCACCAGCCCGCCCAGGGCGAGGAACTCCGCGACCAACAACACGCAGTCGGTCTCGTCCGGGAGTCCGATGGATTCACCGAGCACCCGGCGCGCGCGACGCATCGAGGTTGAGACCGGCACGTGGCCCGCCAGGAGGCTCAGGGACTGCGCCAGGACGAGGATCGGCTGGCCCTTGATGCGGAAAGGGGCCCGGTCCATCGCGTCGACCAGGCTGGCGGCGGTACTCAGGTCACCGCGTCCCAGGGCGCCCATCGCCCGGACGTCCATCCGGTGGAACCACTCGACGGCCTCCCGGTAGGTGGACACCGCGGAGGGGTCCGGGTGGGGCAGCTGGGCGGCGAGCCGGTCCATCTCCCCGAACCAGCCCATGCACTGGTAGTAGGCCAGGCGGGTCTCCAAGATCACGTGCCCGGGTTGGCCGGTGCTGCGCTGGTAGTCCTCCGAGATCTCCCGTAGCTCCTCCAGCCGTTCCAGGCTGGTGTTCGGGGAGAAGGCGACGGTGAAGGCCAGCAGTGGCATGGTGGACCGGAAGATATCCACCAGGGCGCGCCCGTCCCCGTCGCGTGGGTGGCCGTCGGTCACCTGCACGGCCTCGGGGTTGGTGGGGAACCGCGTGGGGGCGCTGAGGTGGAGGTGCCACAGTCGGACGATCTCCTCGCCGAACCGGTCCACGTCCGTGGCGGCGAGGGCGGGGAGGGTGGAGAGCCGGAGGCGGTAGCCCAGCTCCTCGGTCCGGGCCGAGGATGGCAACCCCTGCAGCACCTCGATGATCCCGTCCACCCGGGCGACGTAATCGGCGCAGGTGATCTCGTTGGCGAGGTAGGCCTGGCGGGCCAGTTGATCGCGGTGCTCCAGATCACGGATATGCATGAGCGGTATCATATTGATGCCGCACGCTCTCAGGGTATTCCCAGCGTATGGCGGTGGAACCCCACCCCCGGTTCGGTGTCCGGGAGCGCAGCAGTGACACCTGACCTGAAGCCACTAGATGGCGACCCCCACCCACACCGGCTCCGGCACCAGGGTCACGCCGAAGCGGGAGTACACCCCCGCGCGGACTTCACGGGCCAGGTCGACCAGGTCCTGTGTGCTCGCGGAACCGCGGTTGGTCAGGGCCAAGGTGTGCCGGGTCGACAGTCGGACGGGCGCTGTCTCCCCCGGGTAGCCGCGCTCGAAACCGGCACGGTCGATCAGCCAGGCGGCGGAGAGCTTGACCCTCCCCTCCCCCGCCGGGAAGCGGGGCATCCGCTCGGCATCCGCGTCGCCGCGGTCGGCGCGGACCTGTTCCTGCACGGCGTCGGCGGCCGCCACGTCGACGACCGGGTTGGTGAAGAAGGAACCGGCGGACCAGGTGTCGTGGTCGCCGTCGACGAGCACCATGCCCTTGCCGCGGCGCAGTTCCAGGACGGCCGCGCGGACCGGGTGGACGGGGTGCCTCTCGCCGGGGCCGGTTGCGCCGAGGCGACGGGCCAGTTCGCCGAAGCGCAGGGGGGTTGACAGGCCGTCGGGGTGGAGCTGCAGCTCGATCTCCAGGACCACGGCCCGGGAGGTGAACTTGAGGTTGGAGTAGCGGTAGGCCAGGTCCAGGCTGTCCGCCCCCACCCACCCGTCGATCCCGGTGCCGCGTTCGAGCAGACGCACGCGGGTGAGTACCTCGGAGATCTCGGCCCCGTAGGCGCCGACGTTCTGCACCGGGGTGGCCCCGGCCGAACCGGGGATGCCGGACAGGCACTCGATGCCGCCCAGGCCCGCCGTCACGGTGGCGGCGACGACATCGTCCCACACCGCGCCGGCACCCACCCGGACCAGGCCACTGTCCGGGTCGAGGTCCAGGTCACCGTTGTCCAGGAGCACGACCACCAGGTCGTGCTCCCCGTCGGCGACGACGAGGTTGGAGCCGCCACCAACGACGAGGAGGGGGACTGCGGCGGAATCGAGCAGCCTCACGACGTCGATGACCGCGGCCGTGGAACCGCAGCGCACGGTCAGGCGCGGGCGTCCACCCAGGTGGAGGGTGGTCAGGTCGGCGAAGGTGAGCGCCTCGTCAAGGGTGACTCCGGGGATCCCGGAGAGGCGCTCGCGAACGTGCGGGGTCAGAGATGAGTCGATCACTCCCTTAACGGTAGTCTGTTAGCCATGGCATCCCGCAGTGAGAACACCGTAACGATCAACCAGCCGGCCGAGAAGGTCCATGCTGCCCTGACCAACGCCGACTACTGGGCCCACAACGTGGCCCGCCTCTCCCCCGAGGCGGGCGAGGTCGCAGAGTTCGAGACCACCGAGGGGGGCGCCGCGGTCACCCTCTTCGAGGTCCTGCCGCTGGACATCCTCCCCGAGGCCGTCCGCGCGATGATCTCCCAGTCCCTCAAGGTCAAGCGCGTGGTCACCGTCGGACCGCTGGCCGAGGGCAACGCCCACATCACCTACGCCGCCGACGTCAAGGGCACCCCGGTGGACTTCTCCGGCGAGATCGCACTGGCCGGCGACGACACGACCACCACCCTGACCTACAACAACGAGGTCAGCGTCAACATCCCGTTCATGGGCCCGGCCATCGAGCCCAAGGTCGCCGATGCTCTCGGGGAGCTCTTCACCAACGAGGGCAGGCTCACCGAGACCTGGATCTCCGAGAACCTCTGACCCGCACTGCCTCAGCCACACGACCATGGCCGATCACGCCCATAATCTCCGCGCGGAATTCGGGCGTGGCCGGCCTTTCGGCATCGTCACCCGGGGCACCACCGGCTACAACCGACTGCGCCGTTCCGACCGCTGGACCATCCACCAGCCCCGGGTGCGCGACCTGCTTCTCGACGCCGCCTCCCCCCTGGCCGTCGACGTCGGCTACGGTGCCTCCCACACCACCACCGTCGAATGGGCGCAGCGCCTGCGTACGGTGCGCCCCGACCTGGCGGTCGTCGGCCTGGAGATCGACCCTGAGCGGGTCCTCCCACCGCAGGGTGGGGTGCGCTTCGAGCTCGGTGGATTCGAGCTCGCCGGACACCGCCCCCACCTGGTGCGTGCCTTCAACGTTCTGCGTCAGTACGACGTCGGGCAGGTCGGGCAGGCGTGGGCGACGGTGCAGCAGCGGCTGGCCCCCGGCGGTCTCTTCATCGAGGGCACCTGCGATGAACTCGGGCGCCGTGCGACGTGGATTCTGCTCGACGCCGACGGCCCCGTCTCCCTGACCCTGGCCTGGGATCCCTTCGACGTGCTGCGCCCCTCCGATCTGGCGGAGCGGCTGCCCAAGATCCTCATCCACCGCAACGTGCCGGGCGAACGCATCCACACCCTGCTCAGCCGCGCCGACGAGGCCTGGGACCGGGCCTCCGCGTGGGCGGCCTACGGGCCCCGGGTCCGGTGGCGGGAGGCCAGGATGATGCTGCGGGCCCAGGGGGTGCCGCTGAGCCCGATCCGCCGCCGGGTGCGCGATAATCTGCTCACCGTCCCATGGTCGGAGGTTGACCCCGGCCTGTGAGAACAATGCCGGGTCGGCGCGGTCGGTGGCGCTGGCGGCGTCGATGAGGAAAGCTGGGAGCGTGGCAAAATCAACTGCTTCCGTCCTGTGGAAGATCCTCGTCGGCGTACTCGTGGCCGTGCTCATCCTCGTGCTCGTCGTGGAATTCGGCCTGCGCTGGTTCATCGGCAATCAGCTGCGCGAGGAGTTCAACGCCCAGGCCGCCGAAGCCGGCGTGGTGGTCGAGGAGGACCCCACCATCTCCTTCGGCGCGACCCCGCTGATCCTCAGTGCCGTCACCGGCACCGTCAACGAGGTCACCGTCACCACGCCGTCGACCCTCCAGATCTCCTACCCCACCGGTGACGCCACCCGCCCCGAGGTCAGCGGCCAGCCCGCTGCCGTGATCGACATGCGTGACCTGGCGATCTCCGACCTGAACAACCCGGTCGCGGGGCAGCTGACCACCACCACCGAACTGCCCGAGGACTTCCTGCTGGCCGTCATCCAGGAGGAGGCGGCCGCCGCGCAGGGCGGCAACGATGGCTTCCTGCAGGACCTGCTGGCCATCACCGCTCTCACCGCCAACCCGGCGGAATCAGTCCTCGATGTGGAGTTCAGCCGCGGCCTGGCTTCCCTCACCCTGCGGCCGGTGACCGAGGGAGGGCAGCTCTCCTTCGAGGCCACCAGCGCGGCACTGTTCGGTTTCGGCCTGCCCGCGGAGGTCGCCGACGCGATCAGCGCGGCCCTGCGCAGCGGCGTCGACGAACAGGTCGGGAACATGCGGGTCGAGGAGTTCACCGTCATCGAGCAGGGTGTGCGCGTGCGCATCACCGGCGAGAACGTTCCCCTGGGTGAACTCTCCGAGACCGGACAGCTGCAGCTGGGCTGACCGGCCTTCCGCGCCTAACCAGGCGCCCGGAGCCAGCCGGGGTGATCAACGGCCAGGCGGTCCGCACCCGCCCCCAACCAGGACACGGCATCGTCGAGTGCGAGCCCGGTGCCCAGCGCGGTCACCGGCAGGTCACCGGCACACTCACCCACCACAGCGGTGTCGGTGACGCCCTCGGGGTGCCAGCCGGTGGCGGTGATCAGTCGGTCCGCCCCCGCCACCCGGGCCATCCGGCGCACGGTGCCGATATCGCGGCGGGCCGCCGCCTCCACCACCACCCCCAGGACGACCGGGGAGGGCACGGCCTCCCGCACGGCGACGATCTCGGCGAGCAGGACGTTGCCGTCCTCCTCCACCGGGTCAGGCACCAGCCACACCTCCTCGGCCCCGCACGCCACCGCCAGTCGAGCCTCGGCGGCCTTGATCAGGGTGTGGTGACGGCCGGTGGGGAACCCAACGACGACCGCCGCATGCACCCCCTCCCCGATCAACCCCAGATGGGAGGGGGCGAGGACGAGACCGCGCAGCCCCAGCTCCCGGACCGTGTCGACGCCGCGTCGGACGTCCTCGGCACGCACCCCGGGGGCGAGGAGGGTCAGGTCGACCCGGCCCGCCAACCAGGTCAGATCATCGGTGGCGGCCATCTACCAACCGTAGTTGCCGCTGAGCAGGGACTTCAGGTGCGGGCGGACATCGAACCAGTAAACGCCGATCGCGACCATGCCCGCCCACGACAGGAAGGGCACGCGGGTGAAGACCACCAGAGCGGAGGCCATGAGGATACCCACCCAGATCCACTTCGTCTGGCGGTCAGCCGCGGGAAAGGCGTCATCGCGGGTCGTCAGCGCGGTGACTCCTCCGACTATGCCGGCGATCGCGATGGCGGCATAGAGGATGTACTCGATCCAGAACAGCGAAAGAAAAAGGGTGTCGCCTAACATGTCAGGTGTCAGTTGTCCTTATCGGGGTCGGGGCGGGGGCTGTCCTCGGAGAGGACCTCTCCGTCGATGATATCGGGATCGACGTCGGGATCCGTAGCCAGCGTGGCAGAGGTGTCCTTCTCATCCCCGGCACCGATGGTTCCGGCGCGGGCGATGAGGTCGTCGAGGCTCCGGCGCAGGTCCGCGATCATGCTGTCGGCGTCCTCGTCCCGGTCGCCCCGCCGCTGTCGCAGCGTCTCGACGGTCTCGTCGAAGGAGGAGCGCACGGACGTCACCGCAGCGGAGAACGCGGCCCTGGCCTCCTCCACCGAATCGGAGTCCTTCGTGCCGCTCGCCGCCCGGCGCACGCTGCCCGCCACGTCACGGATGATGTCCTCGGCGTGACCCGCGAAATCGGAGGTCGCATCCTTGAGGCCCTCCGCGCCCTTCGCGTCGGTGAGTTTGTCCCTTGCCTCCTTGGTGGCGGCACGGAAGCGACCCAGGGTGGAGTCCTCCTCGTTGACGGCGCTGCGGCGGGCGTGGGCCCCGGACTCACGGTCGCCGTTGTCCCGGTCGTCGCGGAAGCGGTCGGCGAAGTCAGAGACCACATCGCCGAGGCGGGAGCCCGCGTTGAGCCAGGCCTGGAACGGTTCCCGCAGGTTATCGAAGACGGAGTCCCTCTGGCCTGCGGGCTGGTCGGTGGAGCCGGTGTCGGTGTCATCGGTGGTCATCGTGCATCACTCCTGTGATTGAGGGCATCAGGCGCCGAACAACAGTTGGTTCACAGTGTAAATCGCCAGACCCGCGAGTGCACCGACAATGGTGCCGTTGAGCCGGATGAACTGCAGGTCCTTGCCGACCATGAGCTCGATCTTCTCGCTGGCCTCCTCGGCATCCCACCGTTCGACGGTCTCCGAGATGATCGCGGTGACCTCCCCGGCGTAGTTGTCGGCGAGGAATGCCGCCGCGCCGGTGATCCGCCGGTCCAGGCTGGCGCGCAGCTCAGGATCCTCCTGGAGGTTACGCCCCCAGGTCACGCACAGTTCCGTGATCCTGGTGCGCAGCAGGGAGTTCTCGTCCTCCGCGGCCTCGATCAGTGATTCGGAGGCGGAGGCCCAGATCGCCGCCGCCGCCCCCTGCACCGGGGTGGAGCCCATGAAGTCGGCCTTGATGCCCTCCACCCGCGCAATCACCTGCGGATCGTGCTGCAGGTCCTCCGCCAGCTGCCGGAGATGACGGCGCAGGGCCCGGCGCGCCTCGTGGTCGGGGTCCCCGTCCACGGCCTCGATCCAGAGGACGAGTTCACGGTAGACCTTGTCCCCCACGAGATTCTTGGCGAAACGGGGAGCCCAGCCCGGCATCCGCTCATCGATGAACTGCACCACGGCGTCCTCCGCACCCAGGATCTTTCTGCGGCCCCAGCCGATGAGCTCCTCGATGACGGGCTCGGTCCTGCCGTCGTCGATGAGCTGGGCCAACAGCCGGCCGGCGGGCGGTCCCCACTCGGGTTCCGTGAGTCGGTCGATGAACTGGGAGCGGATCAGCGCCTCCGCCTCCGCCGGATCCAGCCCGCGGACCGCGTTGGCGGTCAGGCGCCCGGCCTCCCGGGAGACCTTGCGGGCGTTGTCCGGCCGGGCGAGCCAGGCGCCGGCCTTCTCGGGGATGTTCGCGGACCGGACCTTCTCCGTGATCAGTTCGGCATTGAGGAAATTCTCCCCCACGAAGCCCGACAGCGCCTGCCCCAACTGGTCCTTCTTCTTCGGGATCAGGGCGGTGTGCGGAATGGGGAGGCGCAAGGGGTGGCGGAACAGGGCGGTGACGGCGAACCAGTCGGCCAGACCTCCGATCATGCCGGCCTCGGCCCCGGCCCGGACGTACCCGACCCAGGCGGGAGTATCCCCTGGCTGCGCCTGCCACCAGCTGCAGGTCAGAAAAATGATCGCGGCCACCACCAGCAGGCCGGTGACGAAGGCCTTGTGGCGGCGCAGCGCCCGACGACGCTCCGCTTCCACCTCCGCGGAGGGGCCGTGCACGGGGCGACCGCTCACCGGCGCCACCTCCGCCTGCTGACCGGCACGGCCGCCCACCCCGTCGGGGCCGTCCTGGTGGTCCTCGGTAACGAGACTGTGTCTACCCATGGGAACCATTATGGCCGGTGCCGGTCACCAGCCGCGTGGCGCAGGGGTTCACCACAGCGTCAGCCCATACTGCAGGAGGTTCCAGCTGGTGAGAAGAGTGATCAGGGTGATCAGGGTGATCATGATGTTTCTGCGCACCGCCCCACCCTAAACCGGTCTTCGCCGTGCCGGGACATGGGATGGGGCGACGAAAGGGAGAAAAGACGAGGACCCCGCCGCCCCATGCGGGGCTGCGGAGTCCTTGTCAGGAGGTGCCGGAAGAGTGGATCACTCAGTTCTTGCGGCCGGTCTCCTTGACGTATTCACGATAGTAACGGCGGCCGCGGTAGATCAGGGCGAAGCCGATCACCTCGATCACCACGGCGGCGATGGTGCCGATGATCATGTACATGACCGGGTCCTGCTCAGTGGCTGAACCGGTGCCATAGATGCTGGTGGCGAAACCGAAGATCAGCAGTCCCACGCCAGCCAGGCCGACCAGGACCAGGCCCATGCCCACCCAGGTGGAGGTGCGCTCCAGGGAGGAGTGCGGGGCACCCAGGCTCACCGGCTCGTAGCCCTCGATGTAGTGGTCGTGGATCTTCGCGCCGTAATCCGGGAAGCTCTCCGAATCCCGGTCAGCCACAGCGAAATTATTCGCGCTCATAGCCTTGCTCGCTTTCGTCTGAAGATACTCAGGCTCTCACTGAGTCTAGTCGTCCTTGCCCCGGAACGCGGCACGCGCGCGCTCCTTGGTGACGGCCGCGACGGCCGTCAGGGGGATACCGGCCGGGCAGACGTCAGCGCACTCACCGTAGAGCGAGCAGTGACCGAAGTTGGTCTCCAGCTCGTCGACCATGTTGCGGGCGCGACGGCCACGCTCCTCCTTGCCCAGCGGCATGAGGGAGAGGTGGACCAGCTTCGCACCGGTGAACAGGTGGGCGGCGCCGTTCGGGCAGGCGGCCACGCAGGCACCACAACCGATGCAGGCGGCGTGGTCGAGGGCCAGCTCGGCGGCCTCGTGGTTCATGTGCAGGGTGTCGGCGTCCGGGGCGGTGCCTGCGTTGAGGGAGATATAACCGCCCTTCTGCATGACGCGCTCCAGGGCGGAGCGGTCGACGACCATGTCACGGATCACCGGGAAGGCAGCGGAGCGGAACGGCTCCAGCTTGAGGACATCGCCGTCGTTGTAGTTGACCAGGCGCTGCTGGCAGGCCGGGGTCTGCTGGCCGGCGCCGTGCGGGCGGCCGTTGACGACCAGGCCACAGGTACCGCAGATACCCTCGCGGCAGTCGGAGGCGAAGGCGAAGGGTTCCTTGTTCTCCTCGACCAGCCGGGCGTTGACGTGGTCCAGCAGTTCCAGGATGGACATCTGCGGGACAGCATCCGGGACGTCGACGGTCTCGAAGACTCCCTCATGGGTCGGTCCGGCCTGACGCCAGATCTCAAGTGTCAGCTTCATTACTTGTAGTTCCTTGTCTGCAGCGGGATCGATTCGAAGGTCAGGGGCTCTGCGTGCCGGATGAACTCGCCGTCACCGGTCGGCTCCCACGCGGAGACGAAGCACCAGTTCTCATCGTCACGCTCTGCCTCGCCGTCCTCGGAGAGGTGGTCATCGCGGAAGTGGGCACCACAGGACTCATCGCGGTCGAGTGCGTCGACGCACATGAGCTCACCCAGGTCGAGGTAGTCGGCGACACGCGCCGCGTACTCGAGCTCCTGGTTCATGTAGTTCTGCTCGCCCGGCACCTGGACGTTCTCCCAGAAGTCCCGGCGCACCTCACGGATCCGCTCGATGGAGGTCTTGAGGTCCTCGATGTTACGGGAGACACCACAGCCCCAGTAGAGGATCTCACCCAGCTGGCGGTGGTAGTACTCAGCGCCGTGGGGGTTGGGGCCCGTGATGTTGAGCAGACGGTCGATGCGGTTCTGGGCGCGCTCGACGGCCTCGGCGGCCTCCGGGGAATCCTCGGGCAGCTTCTCGGTGCCGAGCAGGGGGGCCAGGTAGTGCGGGATGGTGAACGGCAGGGTGAACCAGCCGTCGACGGAAGCGGACAGCAGCGAGTTGGCACCCAGTCGGTTCGCACCGTGGTAGGTCCAGGAGGCCTCACCGGCGGCGAACAGCCCCTGGATGGAGGTCATCTCATTGAAGTCGGTCCACAGGCCGCCCATGGTGAAGTGGCAGGTCGGGGCGATACGCATCGGGCTGGCGTAGGGGTCCTCGCCGATGGCGTCACGGTACATCTCGAACAGGTTCGAGTAACGCTCCTGCACGGTGTCCTTACCGAGCCGCTCCATGGCGTCACGGAAGTCCAGGTACGCGGAGTTGTGCATCGGACCGACGCCGAGACCGGCGTTGATCTGCTGGGAGATCGCGCGGGAGGCGACGTCGCGCGGGACCAGGTTACCGAAGGCCGGGTAGCGGCGCTCCAGGAAGTAGTCGCGCTCCTCCTCCGGGATGGTGTTCGGGTCGCGGTCGTCCTTGGGGTTCTTCGGCGACCAGATGCGGCCGTCGTTACGCAGCGACTCGGACATCAGGATGGTCTTCGACTGCCAGGTCGCGTTGACCGGCAGGCCGGTCGGGTGGAACTGGATGAAGGACGGGGAGGCGAAGTAGGCACCCTGCTCGTAGGCGCGCATGAGGGCGCCGGCGTTGGAGTTCTTGGCCAGCGTGGACATGTGGTACACGTTGCCGTAACCGCCGGTGGCCAGCAGGACAGCGTGGCCGGTGTGAGCCTGCAGCTCACCGTTGATCAGGTTGCGGGTGACGATGCCCTCGCAGCGCTTCTCTCCGCCCTTGTTGGTGACGATGAGGTCGACCAGGTCGGCGTGGGTGAAGATCTCCACGTTACCGAGACCGATCTGACGGGTCAGCGCCGAGGCGGTGGACAGCTGCAGCTGCTGGCCCGTCTGGCCACGGGTGTAGTAGGTGCGGGAGACCTGCACGCCACCGAAGGAACGGGTGGCCAGGGTGCCGCCGTACTCGCGGGCGAAGGGGGCGCCGATGGCGTTCATGTGGTCGATGACGCGGGCGGACTCGATGGCCAGACGCCAGCAGTCGGACTCGCGGCAGCGGTAGTCGCCGCCCTTGACGGTGTCCTTGACGTGGCGGTAGGCGGAGTCGTTGTCCACCTTCTTGCCACGGGCGGAGTTCACGCCACCCTGGGCGGCGATGGAGTGCGCACGGCGCGGGGCGTCGTGGTAGGTGAAGACCTTCACGTCGTAGCCCAGCTCGCCGAGTGCGGCAGCTGCGGCGCCACCGGACAGACCGGTGCCGACGACCAGGACGGTGAACTTACGACGGTTCAGCGGGGAGACCAGCTCCATGTGGTCCTTCTGGTACCCCCACATGTCCTTGGTCGGGACGCCCCTGGGCTCGTTGGCGTCTAGGACGGTGCCCGGGGCGACACCCGGGACGGCGGAGGCCGGCTGAGTGAACTCGGGCTGAGTCACGGTTTCAGTGTTGCTCATGTTTTTCTTTCTCTCCCTGGTCTAGCTGACCCAGCCGGCTGCAACAGACAGCGGCATGATGATGTTGCCGATCACGACGATCGCCGGCACCAGGTAGGCGACGACGAGCAGGATCTGGCGCCAACGACGACCGGTGATACCGAGGTCGGAGACTGCCAGCCAGATGCCGTGCGACAGGTGCAGGAACAGCACGAGGTTGGCAAGGATGTAGAAGATCGCGACCGGCCAGCGGCTGAAGGTGGCGACCACATTGGCGTGGATCGCACCCTGCTCGAATGCCTCCGGCGCGGCCGGGGCGACGCCCATCGTCAGGTCCAGCACGTGGAAGATGACGAAGAGCAGGAGGATCAGACCGGTGATCAGCATGCTGCGGGTGCTGAAGGAGTTCAGACCCCCGACCAGGTTGGTGCGCTTGAACTTGCCGCGAGACTGGTTACCGCGGGCGGTAAGGGCGAAGGCACCCCACACGTGCAGCACCAGGGAGACCAGGAGCACGATGCGGAAGGTCCAGAGGATGGTCTCGGCGGGGAGAATCTCCGAGCCCAGCGTGCGCAGGAACACACCGTACTCATCTAGGGCGGCGACGCCGTTCTCTGCCGGCATGTAGAGCTTCAGGTTACCGACCATGTGGACGAGGACATAAAGTCCGAAGATCAGGCCGGTGACCGCCATGGTCAGCTTGATGGCCCAGGTCGGGTAGGACGGCCGCTCGCGCAGCGGCTTCTCAGTGATCTTTCCGTGAACGATTGCGTCACGGTCTGCGTTTTTAACAGTCATGGCACCTCCAGTGTCGCTCATACTTTACGGCGGGACCCCCGGCGCGGACCACTTTCGGGGGTCGGGGGCGGCCACCTGCCCTCATCCACCCTTCCCGCAGCGTGTGGGCTACGGGCACCGGTTCGGGGGAATCCGGGAGGGAATAAGGCCCCTGCCACGACGCTTATCGTCGGACACGGATTCCCGCACCCCGCCGCCGCGATAGTGTGAACTTGGTCACCGGGTCCGACCGGGCCCGATCCGCTCACCCCGATAGGCGTCAAACTTTCGGATGGTATTCCACCCCGGACCGGCTTTCGTACCGTATTCACCGGCGATCTAAGATGGCCTACACATTCTTTGCATATTCACTTCGCGGTGACGGTGCTCACGCTACGATGTGCGCCATGGGAAAAACCTATGTGGGTTCACGGCTGCGTCAGCTGCGCCGTGAGCGTGACCTCAGCCAGGCGTCCCTGGCTGCCACCCTCGGACTCTCCGCCAGCTATGTGAACCAGATCGAACATGATGTCCGCCCCCTGACCGTCCCGGTGCTGCTGCGGATCACCGAGGCCTTCGGCGTGGACGCGACCTTCTTCTCCCGGGACGACGATTCCCGTCTCCTCGCCGAGATCCAGGACGTGGTGCTGGACAAGGAGCTGTGCCCCTCCCCCGTGGAGCTGCAGGAGCTGTCCGAGCTCGTCTACAACCACCCCTCCGTGGCCCGGACCATGGTGGACATGCACCGCCGCTACCGCAACGTGCGCGACAAACTCTCGCTCGCGACGGACACCCGGCGCCGTTCCGACCCGGACGAACCCACCGCCAGCGCCCAGGCCCTGTCGATGCCCCACGACGAGGTCCGGGACTTCTTCTACGCCCGGCAGAACTACCTCGACGCCCTGGACACCACGGCGGAGGGGATCGCCTCGGAGCTCAGCGTGGAGCGGTTCAATATCCGTGACACGGAGGATGCACTCGCCCAGCGGCTGAAGGACAGGCACGGCGTGGAGATCGTCACCTCCTCCGAGCTCGACGGCACGCTGCATAAATTCGATGCGGACACCGGGCAGCTCTCGCTGGCCAGCCGGCTGGCCACCGGGCAGCGGGCGTTCCGCATGGCCGCCGAGCTGTCCTACCTGGAGGCCGGGGATGCCATCGACGCCCTGGTCGCAGAGGAGAACTTCACCTCGGAGGCGTCCGTGAACCTGGCCCGACGCGGCGTCGCCAGTTATTTCTCGGCGGCGGTCATCCTGCCGTACCGGATGATCCACTCCGAGGCGGAGCGCTCCGGTTATGACGTGGAGTATCTGCGGCAGGTCTTCGGCGTGGGGTATGAGACCGTGGCCAGCCGGCTGTCGACGTTGCAGCGCCCCAACCTGCGGGGGATCCCCTTCACCTTCGTGCGGGTGGACCGGGCCGGGAACATGTCCAAGCGGCAGTCGGCGACGGGCTTCCATCTGGCGCATTCCGGCGGCACGTGTCCGTTGTGGAATATCTACGAGACGTTCACCAACCCGGGCAAGATCTTCCGGCAGTTGGCGCAGATGCCCGACGGCCGCAACTACCTGTGGGTGGCCCGCACCGTGCGCCACCACCAGGGGAGGTTCGGGGACACCGGCAAGCTCTTCACCATCGGTCTGGGTTGTGAGGCCCGGCATGCGGACCGGACGGTCTACGCCGAGGGGTTGAACCTGGCCGATCTGTCGGGGGCCACGCCGATCGGGGCGGGGTGCCGGGTGTGCCCGCGGGAGAACTGCGCGCAGCGGGCGTTCCCGCCGATCCACGAGGAGATCACGATCGACGCGCACCGCTCCACCATCGCGCCGTACTGAGCGGG
>CAZTIZ010000005.1:0-1675 GCA_964613845.1 uncultured Corynebacterium sp. | reverse complement strand
TGAGCGGGCGGGCTCAGTCGTCGAGGTAGTGTCCGGCCTGCATCCGGCGTTGGTATTCGCGCAGGTTGTAGGTGGCGCTGCGGATCTCGACGTCGCGGTCGAAGTTGGAGCCGAGCGCACCGGCCATCGTGCCCAGGGAGGCGCTCAGCCAGGCGATCGAGATGTAGGTGAAGGGGTCGACCGTGCGACCCAGTTCGGACTCCAGGTAGTCCGGGGGAATGACCGTGATCGCGGAGACGAGCATGACCATCAGCGCCAGGCCGTAGATGATGAGGGTGGTCAGGCCGATGGTTCCGATGGTGGCCAGGTTGTCGATGCGTTCACGCCACCGGGTCTCCTGGGTGCCGCTGCGGTGCCACAGGCGGTTGTGGACGATCAGCCAGCTGGCGAAGCCGAGCACCGCGACCAGGCTGATCATGAGTAGCCGGGGAATGGAGAGCACCTCGGCCAGGTTCCAGATCGACCCGTAGAAGATACCGAATCCGCCGGTGGCGGCGATGGCGGCCAGGGAGCTGGACAGGACGCGCAGCAGCTGGCCCGGTTCGTTACAGCGGATCATGCCGGAGAGCAGCCGCCGGTTCCTGCCCCGGTGGTCGAGGATGCGACTGTCGAGTTCGGCGGCGTCGTCGCCCTCGGGGTCGCTGGCCGGCCTGCCGGGAACACCCTGGTGGGCCTGCCCATCCTCGATCAGGGCGACCAGTTCGTCGCGGAGGCGGCCGCGTACACCGAGCATCCCGAGGGCGGGCAGGCTGATGAGGGTGGCGTCGTGCCGGGTGGCGCGTTGGCTGACCACCGGCCGGTTCCAGGCGGTCAGCGGCAGGTCGGTGACGTAGATCAGCCGGTCCCAGCCGTGGGTGTGCAGGATGCGTTCGGCGTAGGTGGCCAGCATCACGCTGCCATCGGGAGACAGGGGTACGGTCTCGACCCGGAACTTCAGGGTGCCCACGCCCGGGTAGGTGCCGGTGAGCGTGCGGGTCCCGTCTGCGTCCTCCCCACTGTGGAGGTCGTCGAGCAGGTCCGCCAGGATGCGGCGTACATCGCGTTCCGGTTTTCCCTCATCGGCGATGACTCCGATCATGCCCATCTGTCCCTCCTCCTGTGTTCTCCTCCCGGGGAAGACACGAGGGGCCTGCCCTGGGCGGGAGGCCCCTCGTTGGGGAAGGTGGAATCTGTCCCTAGAGGTTGATCATGTGGCCGTTGATGCCGTGGGCGGCTTCCTTGACGGCCTCGGACAGGGTCGGGTGGATGTGGACGCTGCGGCTGATCTCCTCGGTGGTGAGGTCCCAGTTCTGGGCCAGCACCAGCTCGTTGAGGAGCTCGGAGGCGTTGGCGCCGACCAGGTGGCCACCCAGCAGCTCGCCGAACTCGGCGTCGGCGACGATCTTGGCGAAGCCGTCGGTCTCGGCCAGGCCGACGGCCTTGCCGTTGGCTGAGAACGGGAAGGAGGAGACCTTGATCTCGCGGTCCGGCCACTTCTCCTTGGCCTGCTCCTCGGTGTAGCCGAAGGAGGCGACCTGCGGGTTGCAGAAGGTGGCGCGCGGCATCATCATGTAGTCGCCCAGCGTCTGGGTCTCGGCGCCGGCCAGGGTCTCGGCGGCGACGACGCCCTGGGCCTCGGCCACGTGGGCCAGCTGCAGCTTGGCGGTGACGTCGCCGATGGCGTAGATGCCGTCGA
>CAZTIZ010000004.1:54714-59862 GCA_964613845.1 uncultured Corynebacterium sp. | reverse complement strand
AGGAGGATGAGCACAGCGATGGCGGAAGTGAGAATGCGACGGTGGCGACGCCAGTGGCTCCGGGTCATCCCGATCACCAGGTAGTTCTCCCACTCCACCGCGGTGCTCAGCAGGATGATGGCCAGGAAGAGGGGAAGCCCCACCGTGTCCATCCCTCCCCGGCCAGGGAGAAGTAGGTGGCCAGCAGACAGGTACCCACCTGGAGCCAGACATAGGGGGTCAGGGCGAGATGGCGGAACAGGCGCACCCGGGCGGCGACGACGTTCACCGGATCGCCCCACTCATCGCCAGTACGGCCTGCTCAAGCGTGACCTCGGAGACCCGTACCCGACCACTGACCTGCCGGGCGGTGTCGTAGGCGATCTCCGCCAGCGCCGGCTGTCCCCGCAGGTCGATGATGCTGCGGCACCCGGTCGGCATCTCCTCACGCCGCAGTTCGGACACGGGGCCGAGACTGCCCAGCACCCGGTCGACATCATCGGCGGGGCCCACGATCGCCAGGATCCGTTCCGCGATGTCCTGCGCCGGGCCGTTGACGTGCACGCTGCCGTCCCTGATGAACAGGACGGTGTCCAGCAGCTTCTCAGCTTCGTGGAGGTGGTGGGTGGACAGGATGATGGTGCGGGGCACCCGTTCCCGCTCCTCGCGAAGGAGGAGGTAGAACTCCCGGCGCCGCTCGACGTCGAGTCCCAGGTACGGCTCGTCGAGCAGCAGCAGTTCGCAGCCGGAGGCGCACGCCAGCACTAGGGAGGTAGCGGACTTCTGCCCGCGGGACAGGGCCGAGTAGCGCCTGGTCTCGGGTAGGCCGAAGAGTTCCACGAGCTGAGCGGCACGTTCCCGGTCCCAGCCGGAATAACGGGCTTTCCCCACCGCCAACAGCTTCCTCACCGTCCAATCGCCGGGCAACGGGGCGTCAATCCCTGCTAATACGGTGCGGTCCATGACCGCCGGGTTATCGAAGGGGTCGGTACCGAATACCTGGACCCCACCGTGGTGCCGCAGTTGACCGGCGAGCACGCGCAGCAGTGTGGTCTTGCCGGCACCGTTGGGGCCGATGAGTCCGTGGACGAGACCGGGGGCCAGGGTGAAGGAAAGCTCCTTCAGGACATCCCTGCCCTTCTGATACCCGGCGGTCATTCCACGGGCGTCGATGAGCGGTTCAGGGGGAGAGGGCACGGAAAAAGCTCCTGTCATCGTGCGTACCGACGGGTGTCGAAGGTGGCGCGTGCGCCGTTGCGTGCGTGGATCAACCGGTGCTGGAGGTAGAAACCGAGGGCCAGTAGCGCCACCCCGATCACCGCCCCGACGACGGCACCCGAGGAAGGATCGCGGATGATGTTGAGACTGGAAATGACCAGCATGGGGGTGGCGCCACCCAGCGCAGAGCCTCCGTAGACGCCGTTGCCACCGGCGAGGGAGACCACAGCCAGGCCCGCTCTCGCCCACAGCAGGCCCAGGCCGGGGACGGCCGGGAGCAGCTGCCGGAGCTGATCCCACCCGGCAGTCCCCCACAGGGCGAAGACCCCGAGCACCGCCAGTGCGATCAGCAGCGCGAACAGCGGGGCGAGCACGGCGATCGGGATCACGGTCAGTGACCACTGTCGGCGCGGCAGTCCCAGGGCCTGCCAGGTGGCAAGGGAGGCCGTGCCGTTGATCACCTCGATGGAGGGTCCGAGCACCGCCCCCAGGAGACAGAGCCCCACCACCACGGACCATAGGAAGGAGCCCTGCGGATCCCCCACCACCGCCAGGACGCATCCCAGGGCGAGGCCGGCGGGAACAGTCCAGCGCAGCATGGGTGCCCCGAGCAGGTGCCGGCTCATACCTCCCCCTTTGGCCTGCCCCAACCAGGTGAAGGTAGGGGTGAATCTCCTCCCATGGCGTTCACCGCCTAGCGCGTGCAGTGTGATGGCGGCGTCCACGGCCAGCGCCACCAGCGCGATCAGCGCTACCCAGAGCCAGCTGGTGTCCCTCAGCCCCGGCAGGGTGAGCACACCGGCCGCCACGAGTAGCGGCAGGGAGAGCACCAGGTGCTGCCGCAGGGCTCCCCACCGGTTCAGCCCCAGGCTGCGGTAGATGCGCCGGTCGCCGGCGAGCAGCGCCGTGAGTAGAAGGTGGAGCAGGAAGAACAGGCCGAGCTTGTTGAGGGCACCGGAGGTGCCTGCGAGGAGCAGGATGGTGGGCAAGATCCCCAACAGTGCCAGTCCGACGGCCCAGGGATGCTCGACGCTGCGCACCTGCGCCCAGGCGACGTACAGGGGTGACTCCACGGTGGTCACGGTCATTGCTCAGGCCCCCTCCAACAAAGCGGTGACGACCTCGTCGAGGTCGGCCGGTTCCACCCTTAACCCACGCGTATCGACGCCCGCGAGCGCTGATCGCGGCACGAGCGCCCGCGCCGAGCCCGCGATCACGGTGCGGCTGAGCGCGGCGTCGAGTGCCGGCAGCCGCGGCCCGGAGACGACCACGTAGGCGTCGTCGAGGTCAGCGGCGTCGAGATGGTGCCGGAGCCTTCCGTCACGGCCGAGGATGAGGAAGGTGTCGAGCAGCTTCACGGAATCGGTGATGTCGTGGGTGGCCAGCACGGTGGTGCGTGGATGGGCCTCCATCTCCTGGAGCAGGGTGGTGTAGAAGACACCGCGGTTGTGGGTGTCGAGCCCCAGGTAGGGTTCGTCGAGCAGGGTGAGCGGGGACCTGGCGGCCAGCCCGACGATGATGCCGACCATGCTGCGTTGACCGCGGGAGAGCCGGGAGTACTTCGTCCGCAGGTCCAGACCGAGCTCGGCGACGAGGTGCTCCGCCGTGGGCTGGTGCCAGCCCGGATAACGCCGGGCGGCGGTCTCGAAGATGGTGTCGGGACGCCAGCCGGCGGGGAAGGGGACATCGATGCCCGCGTACACGACCTGATTCATCACCGTCGCGTTATCGAAGGGGGTTCGGCCGAAGACCTCCAGCTCACCGGTGGTATGGGGCACCTGCCCGGCCAGGATACCCAGCAGCGTGGACTTACCGGTGCCGTTGCGGCCCAGCAGGCCGTGGATTCCGTGTTCGGCCACCTCAAGATCCAGGCCGGTGAGCACCTGCTTCTCCCGGTAGCTCTTGACCAGCCCCCGGGCGGTGACGGGCGGTGGTGCGGGTGAGGTCATCTGTAGAGTCCCCTGCTTTCTGCGACGGCGTCGATCAGATCATGGATATCGGTACGGGTGAGGTCGAGCTTGACGGCCTCGTCGATGAGCGGGGCGAGATAGACGGCAGCGAACTCCTCGCGACGACGGGACAGGATCCGTGCCCGCGCCCCGGCTGTAACGAACATCCCGATGCCCCGCCGTTTCTCCAGCACACCGGCCTCAACGAGCAGGGTCAGCCCCTTGCGCGCGGTGGCCGGGTTGATGTCGTGAAAGTCGGCGAGCTCGTTGGTCGAGGGGGCACGCTGGCCGGCCGCCAAGGTGCCGTCGACGATCGAGTCCTCGATGAGAACAGCGATCTGACGGAACAGTGGTGCTGTCACACCGTCCATGAGCACTCCCTTGGCCCGACCGGTTAGTTAGTTACATAACTAACCTTAGGGGCCGGGCGGACCGCAGGCAACAGCAGCCACAATCCCCTATCGGGACGATTGGCAGACTGTCCTGCACAAACCTGCCCCTGCATCGACGGATACCGTCCACATAAGGCATGCTTGAGGAAAGAAAAACACGGTGAGAACACCACACAGACACAGAAATTAGGAGCCATGCTTGAGCGCACACTCGTCTTCGTCGACACCTCTTATCTCCTCGCGAGTTTCTACAACTCATGGGAGACGGGAGCGCGTTCCCAATTAGAGATTGATCTACCGGAAGTCGTGGCAGTACTGGACCGGATGATCCAGGACCAGCTACACCAGCCCGTCCACCGCCAGTACTGGTACGACGGCATCCCCGACTCCGGACCCCACCGCTATCAACGCGCACTGCGCACCTGCGACGGGGTTCAGTTGCGCGCCGGCCAGCTCATCGAATGGGGCGACCGCCGCACCCAGAAGGCCGTGGACACCCGCCTGGTCGCCGACATGGTGGTCAACTCCGTGCGTCACCGGTTCTCCGACTTCGTGCTGGTCTCCGGCGACGCCGACATGATCCCCGGCGTCCAGGAGTCCACGAACTCAGGCGCGCGCGTCCACCTCTACGGATTCGGCTGGGACTCCATGTCCTCCGCCCTCCGCCACGCCTGTGACTCCACCACCATCCTGGATCCCCGGGAGGACTTCGCGGAGGCCATGCAGCTGCAGGTCCTGGAGGGGCCACTGCCCCCGATGATCCGCCCCCGACCGCTGGGCGACGCCGAGCCCATCGAGGAACCGGGCCCGACCCTCGTCCCGGAGAGCGCGGTGCGCGACCTCCGGCCCGGCGCGGCCAGCCCCCCTGCCCCGCAACCGGATGCCTCCACGGAGCAAGCCCCTGAAGAGGCGGTGACTGAGGAGACAGCGGCGCCGGAGACCCAGACGTCAGCGCCGGCGATGCCAAAGCCGAAGCCGGTGGTCCAGCAACCCGAGCCCTCCCCGCAGGAGGAGCAGCCGGAGTCACAGCAGCCGGTGACACCCACCGCTGCGGCGGAGTGTGCGACGGGGTCGGTGGGTACCCCGGGGGAGAACGCAGGGTCCCCGGTCGAGGAGGAGCTGGCGAAGGAGGCGGAGGGTTCGGCGGAGCAGGCAGTGCCGAAGCCGTCGATACCGAAGCCGTCGATGATGGCTCCGCGTCGAAAACTACGGTCCCGCTATGTGCCCCTCCCCGAGGAGGTGTGGTCCTCCGGCGGGTCCCAGACGCCTTTCGACGTGGGTCAGCAGTACGCGGCCTGGTGGTATGAGAATGCCGCGACCACTGAGCAGCGGGATCAGGCGCACCTGCTCTCAGGCGGGGGTCTCCCTGCGGAGATCGACCGTCCCCTGTTGCAGTTCGCCTGCGAGACGCTGCACGAGTACACCCTCAGTGAGCATCAGCGGGTGAATCTGCGGGACGGTTTTCACTCCGGCATCCGTGGGGTCCTGCTGGACATCAACCGCGGCCAATAGTCCACGGTGGTTTCCTGACGCACCGCCCCCGGGCCCTGGGTAGGCCCGGGGGCGGTGGTGTGTCTCCGCTCGGGCTATTTCTTCTCGGCGTCCGGCTT
>CAZTIZ010000004.1:0-54614 GCA_964613845.1 uncultured Corynebacterium sp. | reverse complement strand
TGTGTCTCCGCTCGGGCTATTTCTTCTCGGCGTCCGGCTTCTCGGCGTCCGGCTTGTCGCCGTCGGCCTGTTCGATCTCGGCGGGCTTCTCGACGGGCCCCTCTTCACCGGCGGTCAGTTCCGCGGGGGCACTGTCTTCGGTGTCCCTGCCGCCGCCGAGTTCGGCACGGATCTCGGCGAGGCGAGCGGAGGCCTTCATGTCGGTGCCCGACTGGGCGATCTCGCTGATCCGGCCACTGATGGAGCTCTGGGTCAGCTCCTGCGCCCCGAGGGCCTCTGAGTAGCGGCGCTCGATCTTCTCGCGCACCGAGTCCATGGTGGGGATGCTGTTATCGCTGCCGGTGATGTTGAGGGTGTCCATGGCCTGGGTGCTGGCCTCCTGCATGGCCGCCTGGTCGGCCTGGGAGCGCAGCTGGTTGATCTGGGAGAGCTGCTCCTGCAGGCGCGCCTCGGATTCCTTCTGCTGCTGCTGTGCCTGCTCGGCGGCGCGACTGGCCTGCTCATGGAGCTGGACGGTCTCCTCCACCTGCTGCTCGATGGCCACGAGCTGGGAGGCGAAGACCTCGGCGGTGTTGTTGAGCTCCCGGGCCCTGTCGCTGTCACCCTCGGCTTCAGCCTGGTCAGCGGCCTGGATGGCGGTACGCGCCTTCTCGCTGTGTTCCTCAGCGGACCTGCGCAGACGATCCAGCTTCATCTCCAGCTGCCGCTGGTCGCCGAGGATGGCGGCGGCCTGGTCAGTGACCTGCTGGTGCTGCCTCCTCGCGGCCTCCGCCGCCTGCTGGATCTGCACCTTGGGATCAGCGTTCTCGTCGATCTTGTGGTCGAGGGAGGCCATCAGGTACTTCCAGCCCTTGCTGAACGGGTTAGCCATGTTGTTGCGCTCGCTTTCTGAAGAATCACGGATGACGCTGAACAGTCCGGACATCTTCCCCACATTCTACGGATCGGGCGTCTGATCCGCCGGAGATCCGTCCCTCCCGCTCGGCGCTCCCCTCGGCTCTCCCCCGGAACTTCTCCAGACACGACGAGGCCCGGCCCCCTCATGCGGGGGCCGGGCCTTCCGTGGCGTGGCGGGTGGAGGGTTCCTACTCCTGGCCTGCCTCGCGGGCGGCGTTCGCCTCGGCGACCTGGCGGCGGACGTCCTCCATGTCCAGGGCCTTGACCTGGCCGATCAGGTCCTCCAGCGCGGCGGGCGGCAGGGCGCCGGCGTCACGGTAGACCAGGATGCCGTCGCGGAAGGCCATCAGGGTCGGGATGGACTGGATCTCCAGGGCCGCGGAGAGGTTCTGGTTGGCCTCGGTGTCGAGCTTGGCGAAGGTGGCGTCCGGGTGATTCTCGGCGGCCTGCTCGTAGGTGGGGGCGAACTGGCGGCAGGGACCGCACCAGGAAGCCCAGGCATCAACGAAGACGATTCCCTCACCGGTGACGGTCTGCTCGAACGTGTCTTCAGTTACATCGATGGTGGCCAAGGTATTGCTCCTGACTAATGATTTGTATGGTCATCCAGAGGACCCGCGTGTGAGGTCCCGTTCCGCACAACCCTACCCGGCGGTCCCTTATTCCTGTCCCGAGAGAATCCGGCCAGGAAGAAGGGACCGGACGAAAGGAAGAGCAAGAATGACCAAGAACTACATCGTCGAGGGCATGACGTGCGAACACTGCACCGCCTCGGTCGAGGAGGAGATCAGCGAAGTCGCCGGAACCCAGGGCGTCAACGTCGATCTGGAGACCGGCCGGGTGTCGGTCACCGGCGAAGGGTTCACCGACGAGGACATCATCGGTGCCGTCCTGGAGGCCGGCTACACGGTGAAGTAGCGCCTCCCCCACCCCCACCCCGGACAGGGGGATCCCCTCATGCCCCCCGGGGGCATAGGGTCGGATAGGGAGAGCAGCCCCCACGAAAGGACACTCCCCTCATGGCATCCGTCACCAAGACCTATTCCGTCGCCGGTATGACCTGCAGCCACTGTGAGACCTCCGTCCGGGAGGAGATCGGAGACGTCCCCGGTGTCCACACCGTCGAGGCGGACTTCACTTCCGGCCGCGTGACCGTCAGTGGCGTCGGCTTCACCGATACCGACGTGACCGCGGCCGTCGAGGAGGCCGGATACACCGTCGAGGAGTGACCGCCCTGTCACGACCCGGTCCGGCCACCGTCCCCCACGCGGGGTGGTGGCCGGACCTTTTCCACTCCGACCACCCTTGCCTGATACCCCCATGGGGTATACCATCGAGGGTGAAGGGGTGCACGACCATCGCCGGTCCCGTAGGCAGAGCAGGGGCCCTCGTGGCCCCACACCGAAGGATTGATCAACCATGACCCAGACCAGCCCCCCGGTCGACCTGATCTCGGTCGATCTCGGCGTGACCGGAATGACGTGCACCTCGTGCTCCTCCCGGGTGCAGCGCAAACTCAACAAGGTTGAAGGTGTCGACGCCACCGTCAACTTCTCCACCGAAACCGCCTCGGTGACCTACGACCCCAGCAGAGTCGACGAGACCGGGATTCTCGACATCGTCCGCAACGCAGGCTACGAGGCCTTCACCATGGTGGGCCCGGAGGAGGCCGACGGAGAGGGGGCAGGCGCCCCCGACCGGGGAGCCGGCCCACCCCGGGACCAGATCGAGGAGGCCCGTGAGCGGGAGGTCGCCGACCTGCGGCAGCGACTGATCGGTTCGGCGATCCTGACCGTGCCGATCACCCTGCTGAGCATGATCCCGGCGCTGCAGTTCACCAACTGGCAGTGGGCAGTGCTCACCATGACCACCCTGGTGTATTTCTGGGGTGGTGCCCCCTTCCACCGGGCGACGCTGACGAACCTGCGGCATGGCGGGGTGACCATGGACACGCTGATCACGCTCGGTACCACCGCCGCCTACGTGTGGTCACTGTGGGCGTTGTTCCTCGGCGATGCCGGGGTGCCCGGCATGACGATGCAGATGCACCTGCTGCCCACCGACTCCACGATGGATGACATCTACCTGGAGACGGCCGCGGTGGTCATCACCTTCCTGCTGCTGGGGCGCTGGTTCGAGACGAAGGCCAAGGGCCGGTCCTCAGAGGCGCTGCGCACGCTGCTTGACCTGGGCGCGAAGGACGCGGTGGTGCTGCGCGACGGCGCCGAGGTCCGCGTGCCCGTCAACCGACTGCAGGTCGGCGACGTCTTCGTGGTCCGTCCAGGCGAGAAGATCGCCATCGACGGCCGGGTCGTCGATGGTTCCTCGGCCGTGGACGAGTCGATGCTCACCGGCGAGTCCGTGCCCGTCGAGGTGGCGAAGGGTGCCACCGTCACCGGCGCGACCCTCAACACCTCCGGCCGACTGCTGGTGGAGGTCACCCGCACCGGCGCCGAGACCACCCTGTCACAGATGGCCCGCCTGGTCACCGACGCACAGTCACGCAAGGCCCCCGTCGAGCGGTTGGTGGACCGCATCTCCCAGGTGTTCGTGCCCACCGTCATCATCATCGCCCTGATCTCCCTGGTCGCACACCTGCTGCTGGGTAACGGCGTGGCCACCGCATTCACTGCAGCCGTCGCCGTGCTGATCATCGCCTGCCCCTGTGCCCTGGGGCTGGCCACCCCGACGGCGATCCTCGTGGGCACCGGCCGGGGCGCGCAGCTGGGCCTGCTGATCAAGGGTCCGGAGATCCTGGAGTCGACCCGCCAGGTCGACACCATCGTCATGGACAAGACCGGTACCGTCACCGAGGGCGTCATGTCGGTGGCCGCGATCACCCCCGCCGGGGGATACGAGGCCGATGAGGTCCTGGCCCTGGCCGCGGCCGTGGAGGCCGCCTCCGAGCACCCGATCGCACAGGCGGTCGTCCGGGAGGCCGAGAGTGCCGTGCCGATCCCCGAGGTCAGCGACTTCAGCAACACCGCCGGACGGGGCGTGAGCGGGACCGTGGAGGGCCGCACCGTCACCGTCGGCAGACCCTCCGGAGACCTGCCAGGGGCCCTGGCCGATGCCTTCCACACCGCGCAGGAACAGGGCGGAACCCCGGTGATCGTCCAGATCGACGGGCAGCCGGCCGGCGTGATCGACGTCCGCGACACCATCAAGGCCACCTCCGCGGAAGCCGTGCGCGGCATGCGTGAACTGGGTCTGACCCCGATGCTGCTCACCGGTGACAACGAGGGGGCCGCGAAGGCCGTGGCCGCCGAGGTCGGCATTGACCCGGAGCACGTCATCGCCGGGGTCATGCCCGACGGCAAGGTCGCCGAAATCGAACGCCTGCAGCAGCAGGGACGTCGGGTCGCCATGGTCGGTGACGGGGTCAACGACGCCGCCGCGCTCGCCCGGGCGGACCTGGGCCTGGCGATGGGGGCGGGCACGGACGTGGCCATCGAGGCCTCCGACATCACCCTGATGAACAATGATCTACGCTCGGCCGTCGACGCCATCCGACTCTCGCGCCGCACACTGGCCACGATCAAGGGCAACCTGTTCTGGGCCTTCGCCTACAACGTGGTGCTCATCCCGGTCGCGGCGGTAGCACTACTCAACCCGATGCTCGCCGGTGTGGCCATGGCCTTCTCCTCGGTCTTCGTCGTGACGAACTCGCTGCGGCTGCGTTCCTTCCGTTCCCTGCACAGCTAGCCGACACGGCCGGGACGGCGATACAGTTGAGCCGTCCATTCCGCCCCCGAGTCCGCCACCCCGCGTGGTGTGCCACGGGGGCGTCGCCCGTCCAGGGAAAGGATCACCACGCATGAGTGATCAGTTGAGCAGGAATGAACGTCTCGACCGGCTGCCGGTCACCGGCCGACACCGGCGGCTGCTGGTCGGCTCCGGCATCGGCTGGGCGCTGGACGCCATGGATGTCGGCCTCATCTCCTTCATCATGGCGGCGCTGACCGTCCACTGGGGACTGAGTTCGACGGAGACCTCCTGGTTGGCCGCCGTCGGTTTCTTCGGCATGGCCCTGGGCGCGACCTTCGGCGGGCTGCTGGCGGACCGCCTCGGACGCCGCCAGGTCTTTGCCCTGACACTGCTGGTCTACGGCCTGGCCACGGGCGCATCCGCCCTGGCCACGAGCCTGGCGATGCTCATCGTGCTGCGCTTCATCATCGGTCTGGGCCTGGGCGCGGAACTACCGGTGGCCTCCACCCTGGTCTCGGAGTTCGCCCCCCGGCGTATCCGCGGCCGGATGGTAGTCATCCTGGAGGCCTTCTGGGCCGTGGGCTGGATCGCGGCGGCCACGATCGGGGCCTTCGTCGTCACCGCCGACGAGAACGGGTGGCGGTGGGCGCTGGCCATCGGCATGGTGCCCACCCTCTATGCCCTCTACGTGCGAAAAGGCCTGCCGGAGTCGGTTCGTTTCCTGGAGAGGAAGGGGCGTCACGCAGAAGCCGAGCGGGTCGTGACCGACTTTGAATCAGACGTCCCGGCGGCCGAGCTGGCGCGTATCGACGCCGCAGCCGCAGCCGAGACCACCACCGTCCGGGATCAGCTCAGCGGCGAGACCTCCATCTGGTCCCGGGCGCTACGGACCCGAACCGCGGCGCTGTGGATCATCTGGTTCTGCGTGAACCTGGCCTACTACGGGGCCTTCATCTGGATCCCGTCCCTGCTGGTGGGGCAGGGCTTCACCCTGGTGCAGTCCTTCACGTTCACGCTGATCATCACGTTGGCGCAGCTGCCCGGCTATGCCACGGCCGCCTGGCTCATCGAAAGCTGGGGCCGACGGAAGACACTGGCACTGTTCCTGATCGGCTCCGCCTTCTCCGCGGCCTTCTACGGCACGGCGGACACGGAGACGCTGATCATCGTGGCTGGCTGCCTGCTGTCCTTCTTCAATCTGGGGGCCTGGGGCGCGCTCTATGCCATCGGACCGGAGCTGTACCCCACCTCGATCCGTGGCACCGGCACCGGTGCGGCAGCCGGTTTCGGGCGGCTGGCCTCGATCATGGCTCCCCTGATCGTGCCACCCGTGCTGGCGCTGGGTGGCCCGCAAGTACTCTTCGGGATCTTCGCGGCGGCCTTCGCCATCGCGGCGGTCGCGGCCTTCACCCTTCCCGAGCAGCGCGGGAAGATCCTCGACGACTAGCGGAGCGGGGTCTGGGCGGAGAAGGAGAAGATGCTCGCCAGACGCTCGCGCAGAGAGGGGCGGGCCGGGGTGGCGAAGTCATCGATATTGCGCGGGAGGTTGGCCAGGATGGTGGCACCCTCGGTGCGACGGACGGTGATCTCATCGTTCAGGGTTGCAGTGGAGGGGTCAAAGGTGAGACAGGTCATGGCGAGCTCCTCAGGGGTATCGGGGCCGATCCGGGTGTGCCGCGCCCTCGGGTGGAGCGCAGCTTTTCAATGAGCCCGACCATACCGGCATTTTCCCTGCTCAGAGACGGTTGGCAAGCCAATCCTTAGTAATGCGCGCCTTAAATAGGCTCCCCTAAAAGCCCGATCCTCCTCGCCTTTTGGACCCCTTTCCCGTGACGCCCATCACCCACCGGGGAGAGGGTGCCGTGTGCGTCACCCCTTTCCCCACCCCATTTCGGGGGTGAATGGTGCGAGGGTAAACCCTGGTCTTGACCCAGGGTGCCTCCCCGCAATTTCCCGGGCCCCGGCCCCCTAGACTTGTGGGGCCCCGCCCACACCCCTGCCCGAGGAGTGCCCGTGCTGAGATCCGACTGGCTGCGCGTCGGCCTGGGCATGTTCGTCATCGCCTTCGGCGCCAACCTCTTCGCCCCGCTACTGCCCGCCTACCGACTCACCACCGGTCTCAGCGACCCACAGGTGACCTTCCTACTGGCCATCTACGTCGCCGGCCTGGTGCCCGCCCTACTCACCGGCGGGCCGCTGTCCGATATCCACGGCCGACGCGCCCTGATCCGCCCCGCCCTCCTGCTCACCGGCCTCGGCTCGGTGGTGCTCACCCTCAGCGCGGGCTCCGTGGCCGTGCTCTCCCTCGGCCGCTTCATCGTGGGCGCCGCCACCGGCCTGGTCATGGCCGCAGGCGCAGCCTGGCTCAAGGAGCTGTCCGCGGGCGGGGCCGGGGCACGCCGGGCCACGGTCGCCCTGTCCGCCGGCTTCGGCCTTGGCCCCCTGATCAGCGGGTTGATCGCCGAATTCCTGCCCCGCCCCGACCTCCTGCCCTACCTGGTGCACCTGCTGCTACTCGCCCTCATCGCCCCCCTGGTGTGGACGACCCGCTCCCCGATGCCCGGCGCATCACGACGGGCCTGGTTCTCCCGCAGTGTGCTGTCGGCGCGTTTCCTGTGGGCGGTGGCCGCCTGGGCGCCGTGGGTGTTCGGTACGGCGACCACGGCCTTCGCCACGCTGACCTCGATCGTCATGGAGCAGGTTGAGTACCCGGTGGCCTTCACCGGGCTCATCGCCGCGGTGGCGATGGGTACCGGCACGCTCATCCAGCCGGTGGTGACCCGGTTAGGCGAAGGTGTGGTCCCGCCCGCGGTGCTGGGCCTGGGATTGACGGTGGCGGGCATGTTCGTCTCGGTGGCGGTGGTGGAGACCGGTTCACCCTGGCTGGTGCCGCCCGCCGCGGTGCTGCTCGGCGGGGCATACGGGGTGATGATGGTCTCGGGTCTGCGGGAGGTCCAGCTCCTCGCCCCACCTGCGGAGCTGGGCGCGGCGACGGCGGTGTTCTACTCCCTGACCTACGTGGGGTTCTTCGCGCCTTTCCTGTTGTCCTTCCTCGGCCCGTTGATCGGCTACACCATCTGCTTCCTCATCGGTGCGGGTGTCGCCGCCGGGTCGATCCCGCCGGTGGTGTGGGCCGCCGGTCGGGCGCGGCGTCGATAAGAAATCCTCCAACCAGCGGATACCGCGCGTCTGGGCGGGATACGGTACAGGCAGAGAAGACATCCACGCGAAAGGAACAGGCGGATGAACGACTCTGTCATCCACGCCCGCGACCTGGTCAAGACCTTCGGCGACGTGCGCGCCCTCGACCGCGTCACCCTCGACATCGCACCCGGGGAGGTGCACGGCTTCCTCGGTCCCAACGGGGCGGGGAAATCCACCATGATCCGGGTGCTGCTGGGGCTGCTGCGCGCCGACTCCGGCACCGTCCGGCTGTTCGGCGCAGACCCGTGGAAGGACGCCGTGGAGCTGCACCGGCGGCTGGCCCACGTGCCCGGGGACGTCGAGCTGTGGCCCAACCTCACCGGCGGGGAGATCATCGACATGTTCCTGCGGCTGCGCGGTGACCACGACCGACGACGCCGGGACGAGCTGATCGAGCGTTTCGACCTCGACCCCCGCAAGAAGGCGCGCACCTACTCCAAGGGCAACCGGCAGAAGGTGGCGCTGATCTCCGCCCTGGCCGCCGACGTCGAGCTGCTGCTGCTGGATGAACCGACCGCCGGGCTGGACCCGCTCATGGAGGCGGTGTTCCAGGACGTCGTCAACGAGGCACGTGAGCAGGGCCGCTCCGTCCTGCTGTCGAGCCACATCCTCGCCCAGGTGGAGGTGCTCTCCGACCGGTTGTCCATCATCCGGGACGGGCGCATCGTCGAGACCGGCACCCTCTCGGAGCTGCGCCACATGACGCGCACCACCATGGAGATCCAGACCGCCCGACCAGCCGGTCACCTGGCGGAGCTGCCCGGCGTGCACGACTTCCGCACGGAGGGCGAACGCACCGTCTTCGAGGTCGACGGCGAGCAGGTCGAGCAGATGGTCAGCGAGATCAGCCCGCTGGGGGTGCGCTCGCTGGTGGCCCACCCGCCGACGCTGGCGCAGCTGCTCATGCGCTACTACGACACCCGGCAGGACGGTGAGCGGCCATGACCGGCACCGCCACCCTCCTGCGCTTCCTGCTGCGCCGCGACCGCGTCTGGCTGAGCCTGTGGCTGGCCGGCATCACCGCGATGGCCTTCTACGTCGCCCACGCCGTGCAGACCGTGGCCTCCGACACCACGGAACTGGCGGAACTGGGCGCCCTCATCGACGACCCGGTCGGCCGCATGATGACCGGCCCCGGCTTCGGGCTCGACGAGCCCACCTTCGAACGCTTCTTCTCCGCGGGCTACGTGCTGTTCATCTACCTCCTCATCGCCCTGATGAGCCAGTTCCTCGTGGTGCGCCACACCCGCGCCGAGGAGCAGGCCGGCCGGGCGGAACTGATCCGCAGCAACGTCACCGGCCACCACGCCCCCCTCAGCGCCGCCCTGCTACTCGCCCTGGCCGCCAACCTGCTCCTCGGCGTGCTGGTGGCCGTGGCCGCCATCAGCGCCGGCTTCGCCCTGACCGGCTCCGTGCTGGTCGCCCTGGGCGGGGTGCTCACCGGCTGCCTCTTCGCCACCGTGGCCGCGGTCACCGCCCAGCTGACCGAGCACTCCCGCGGCGCCAATGCCCTGGCCGGCGCGGTCCTCGCCCTGGCGTACGTCATCCGCATGGGCGGTGACATGCCCGAACCCGGCGGGTCCGGCCTGTCCTGGTTCTCCCCCCTGGCCTGGCCCCAGCAGACCGCGCCCTATGTCCTCGACCGCTGGTGGCCGCTGCTGCCGCTCCTGCTGGGGACGGTGCTGCTGGCCGCCCTGGCCTACCGGCTGAGCCTGCGCCGCGACATCGGCGCCGGGCTGCTCCCGGTCCGTCCCGGCCGCCCCGAGGCCCCACCACGGCTGGGCACCCCGGTGGGCGTGGCCCACCGCACCCTGCGCGGTACCCTGCGCGCCTGGGCGATCGGCCTGTTCCTGGCCGGGCTGATGTTCGGCGCCTACGCCGACGCGCTCATCGACGCCGCGGACTCCCTGCCCCCGGAGATCAGGATGATCATGCCCGGCGAGGACCTCATGCTCGGCTACCTGGCCTACATGGCACTGTTCACGGCCCTGTTCGTCGCGGCCACCGGCGTGACGGCCATCCAGCAGCTGCGCACCGAGGAGAACCGCGGTCGGGTGGGGCTGCTGCTCTCCGCCCCGCTCGGCCGGGCCACCTGCCTGGGCGCACACCTGCTGGTCCTGTTCCTGGGGCTCGCCCTGATCCTGGTGCTCACCGGGCTGGGCACCGCGCTCGGGGCCACGGTGGTGCTGGGCCACGGCGAGCACTTCGCGGACATCCTGCTGGCCAGCGTCCACCAGGCCCCGGCGGTGCTCGCGCTCGTCGGCCTCGTCGTGGCCCTGTTCGGCTGGCTGCCCCGGGCCGCCGGGCCGGTCGGCTGGCTGCTGGTCGTCTTCGCGCTGGTCATGGAGAACTTCGGTGGCATGCTCGACTTCCCCGACCTGCTGCTCGACCTGAGCCTGTTCCACCACCTGTCCGCCTACCCCGTCGACGACGTGGCCTGGGGCCCGGTGCTGGTGCTGTCCGCGATCGGGCTGGCCGGGCTGGCGCTGGGGATGATCGGCTGGCGGTACCGCGAGGTCAACCGCGTGTAGAACCCGCCGCCGGAGTGCGCGGCCGCGCACTCCCCGGCCCGCACTCTCCGCCCTAACCCCGGGCCATGTCCACGAAGCGGGAGTAGTGCAGCTGGTGGGCGACGGTGACCGTGTCGATGGGCCCACCACGGTGCTTGGCCAGGATGATGTCGGCCTCACCGGCACGCTCATTGTCCTTGTCCTGCGAGTCCGGGCGGTAGAGCAGCATGACCATGTCGGCGTCCTGCTCCAGTGAACCCGACTCACGCAGATCCGACAGCTGGGGACGCTTGTCGGTGCGTGCCTCCGGGCCACGGTTGAGCTGGGAGATCGCGATCAACGGCACATCGAGCTCCTTGGCCAGCAACTTGAGCTGACGGGAGAACTCAGAGACCTCCTGCTGCCGCGACTCCACCTGCTTGCCCGAGGACATCAGCTGCAGATAGTCCAGCACGATCAGCTGCAGGTCGTGCTTCTGCTTCAGACGCCGCGCCTTGGAACGGATCTCCATCATCGTCAGGTTCGGGGAGTCGTCGATGAACAACGGGGCCTCGGAGATCTGCCCCACGCGGGTGGCCAGCTTCGCCCACTGTTCATCGGTCATCCGGCCGGCCCGCATGTCCGACAGACGGATCTCCGTCTCCGCCGACATCAACCGCATCACGATCTCGGACTTACTCATCTCCAGGGAGAAGATCGCCGAGGCCTTGTTGTTCCGGATCGAGGCCGAACGCATGAAGTCCAGGGCGATGGTCGACTTACCCACACCCGGCCGGGCCGCCACGATGATCATCTGCCCGCCGTGCAGGCCGTTGGTCAGGTTGTCGAGGTCAACGAATCCGGTGGGCACACCCTGCGCCAGGCCACCCGTGGTGGCGATCTGGTCGAGCTCATCCATCGTCGGCTGGATGATATCCGCCAGCACGGCGTAGTCCTCGGTCTCCTTCTCCTGCGCGACGGAGAACACCGCCTGCTGGGCGAGATCCACCACGGCGTCGACCTCCGCGCCCTCCGTGCCCTCGTAACCGAGCTGCACGACGCGCGTGCCCGCCTCCACGAGCCGACGCAGCACCGCCTTCTCCGCGACAATCTCCGCATAGTAGCGTGCGTTCGCCGCCGTCGGCACCGAGGAGATCAGCGTGTGCAGGTACGGGGCACCGCCCACCCGCTCCAGGTCATTGTCCCGGTCCAGGCGGGCGGCGACGATCACCGGGTCGATGTCCTTGTTGTTCGACCACAGGTCGATCATCGCCTGATAGATCAGCTGGTGACCCGGGTGATAGAAGTCCTCCGGGCTCAGCTCACCGATGATCTCCGAGACGGTGTTCGGACTGAGCAGCATCGCACCCAGCACACCCTGCTCGGCCTCCCGGTCATGCGGGGGCCGACGGAACTCCCCGTAGTTGGCCCGGTCCGAGGAGAAGTCCCGGTCCCGGAACCGCCGCGGGGCATGCTGCCCCGCCTCCTGTCTCACCGGCACCGAAGGGGGTTCCGGCAGGTCAGGGGAGGAAGGATGGGACGGCGGAACATAATCGTCATCAAAGCTCGCGTCATCCAGCCCCGAGCTCATGGCCCCCACCTTCCTCCGTGTCACACGCTGATGCCAAACTAAAAACCCTAGCTGTTGAGACTCGGATTGCGTAGCCACGCTGGTAGGCGGGTCACTGCCGGGCACACCCCGGGGAGAGCACCGGAATCAGCGCTTCCCCGCGTTCTCCGTCTTCGCCGCCCGGTCGATGGCGTCCGCCGCCCGGATGAGCGCCAGGTGACTGAAGGCCTGCGGGAAGTTCCCCGCCAGACGCCCCAGAGCCGGATCGTACTCCTCCGCCATCAGCCCCAGGTCGGTGGTGTAGCCGAGCAGCTGATCCATGTGCTCCCGGGCGTCGTCCAACCGACCGGAGGCCGCATACTGCTCGACCAGCCAGAACGCACAGATCAGGAAGGGGTACTCATCGCCCTCCAGCCCGTCGATGCCCCGCTCCGTGCGGTAGCGGTAGACCAGCGCGCCGTCGGTCAACAGATCCTTCTCGATGCGCGCCACCGTCGCCAGCATCCGCGGATCCTCCGGCGAGAGGAACTTCGTGTGCGGCAGGGCCAGCAACGAGGCGTCCACCTCATAACCCTCGTAGGTCTGGGTGAAGGTCTGCAGCTCCTCATTCCAGCCGCGCTCATGGATCTCCTCGTGGAGACGCTCCCGGTATTCCCGCCAGAGGGTCACGTCCCCCTCATAACCGTGCTCCTCGATCGCCCGGATCCCCTCGTTGAACGCCGCCCACATCATCACCCGCCCGTGAGTGAAATAGTGCAGATCACCACGCATCTCCCAGATCCCGTGGTCCTTCCGGTCATAGTTCTCGACCGTGTACTCCAGCAGGGCGGTCTGCAGACCCCAGGAATAGGGTGTGTCCGGATAACCGGCGTCACGCATCGCCGCCAGGGCCAGCATCACCTCCCCCACCACATCCGCCTGGTACTGCGCCGCGGCACCGTTGCCGATGCGCACCGGCCGGGAATTCTCGTAGCCGCGCAGGTGATCCAACTCCTGCTCCGGCAACTCACGCTCACCACCGATGCCGTACATGATCTGCAGGTTCATCGGATCACCCGCCACCGCGCGAATCAACCAGTCCCGCCAGGCGTTCGCACCCTTGAGCAGACCGTGGGCGACCAGCACCTCCACCGTCATCGCCGCATCACGCAACCACGTGTAGCGGTAGTCCCAGTTGCGCACACCCCCGAAATCCTCCGGTAGGGACGTCGTCGGCGCCGCGACGATACCGCCGGTCTCGATGTGGGTGAGCCCACGCAGCACCAGCAGCGACCGGGCCACATAACCCCGGTAGACCGGGTCATGCTGCAGATCCAGCTGGGCCAGCCAGTTGATCCAGTGCTCCTCCGTCTCCGCCATGACCTGGTCCACGTCATTGGGCTTCGGCCACGTACGCCACGGCCGGAACCAGATCATCTCCCAGTCCCGGTGCTCACCCTCCTCGATCCGGAAGGTCCCGGTCAGGCGCGGGGCGATACCACCGGAGGCGTCGGGTAGATCCGCGCCGGGCAGGTCGTCGTCGTCGATGGTCGGCGAGGTTGTGGCCTGCAGCAGCGGCCCAGCGATCAGCAGCCCCTCCGGGCCGGCCGTGCAGATCAGACCCGTCTCGTCCGAACCGGGCATCGTGACGGGCCGGAACCAGGGCAGGACACGCGAGTAGGAGAAACGCACCCGTAGGTCGTGCTCGACCTCCACGTAGCCCTCCAGGCACTCCACCCGGCGGATGATGTCGGCCCGGTTGTTGGAGGTGGGCAGGAAGTCCGTGACCTGCGCGGTGCCGTGGGGGCACCGCCAGACCGTCTCGACGATGAAGGTGTCACCCCGGTAACGCCTGTCGACGACCGCGCCCCCGACGACCGACAGCCGCCACCGACCGTTTTCGGCTCCGCCCAGGATGGCGGCGAAGGCGGCCGGCGAATCGTACCGGGGCAGGCACAGCCAGTCGATCGACCCCGTCCGGGACACCAGGGGGCCGGTGCGCATATCGGACAGCAGCGCATACTCCTCCAGGGGGGTGGACCGGCGGGAGGGCGTGGTCGGAGGTGTGGGATCAGTCATACCCTCGTTTGTACCTGCTTCCCTCCACACACGTCCGCCGGCCACATCCGAGCGGCCCACCGCCCCGAAGTTATCCACAGGCCCTGTGGATAACTCAGTTGAACCGGAGCTGAACAGCACCTTCCGCCTCTCCCGCGCCCCGGAAGAGCACGGGGCCGAGCCCGCACCCCCCGCTGAGCACCTGGCGTTTCCGCAGCTCAACTGCTCTTTTCAGAATCTTCCCCGAGCCCGGGAAAGCAGCATAACCTGAGCCACCCCCACTGTTCGCCGCCTGACTTCTGTACCGGAGAACACTCTCCCCCGGTGAATCCCGAACGGATCGGGGGTGACTTTCCGGTGAATCACCCCCCGTTGTCCACAGTTATCCACAGCGGAAAAGCAGGTACGGAGAAAAGACTGACGGCCCCGGCGGGAACACCCGGGGTTCCTCTCGGAACCGGGATTCCCGGCGGGGCCGCCGGCCTGCTGTTGTCGTTGGGCTAGAAAACTAGCCGCCGTCTGACGCGTAAATTACGCGGCGACGACCTCGAAGTTGATCTTCGCTGCGACGTCAGAGTGCAGCTGGATCTTGACCTGGTAGTTACCGGTCTTCTTCACGAGTCCCTTGGGAAGCTCGATGTTGCGCTTGTCCAGGTTCGGACCGCCGGCCTGCTTCACAGCAGCGGCGATATCGTCTGTCTTCACGGAGCCGAAGAGCTTGCCCTGGGCGGAGGTGCGAACCGCGACGGAGACGCCGGTGAGGGCCTCCAGCTGCTCGCGAACCTCACGGGCGTGATCGAGGTCGCGGATGGCGCGAGCCTCCTGGGCACGCTGGATGCCCTCGATCTGCTTCTCGGCACCGCGGGTGGCCACGATGGCCAGGCCGCGGGGAAGCAGGTAGTTACGTCCGTAGCCGTTTTTGACCTCGACGATGTCGCCGGGGACACCGAGCTTGTCAACGGCAGCGGTGAGGATCAGCTTCATGATCCCTGCCTTTCGTTGTGTGTCCCGCCGGTGACGCCGCGTCGTTGCCGGACGTCGGGGCCGGCGGGAAAGTGTGGAATGAAGTTGTTGATGTGTCTACCGGTCAGAACGGGGGCTCACCGTCAGCCCCGCCGCCGAAACCTCCGGCGGCGGGGGCGGAACCCCACGGGTCATTGTCCGGGGCCTGGGAGGGCTGCTGGCCGGTGTTGCCACCGCCGAAGCCACCCTGCTGACCACCGAAACCACCCTGGTTGCCCTGCTGCGGCTGTCCGCCGCCGAAGCCACCCTGGTTGCCCTGGTTTCCACCGAAGCCACCCTGCTGCTGTCCGCCGCCGAAGCCACCACCGGAACCACCCTCACGGGGGTTGCGGTTGACCTGGGCGCTGGCGAAACGCAGAGACGGGCCGACTTCGTCGACCTCGATCTCGTACACGGTGCGGTTCTCGCCGTCCTTGTTCTGGTAGGAACGTTGACGGAGATTACCGGTGACGATGATGCGCATGCCCTTGGAGAGCGTCTCAGCGACGTTCTCCGCGGCCTGGCGCCACACGTTGCAGGTCAGGAACAGGGCTTCGCCGTCCTCGTACTGATTCGTCTGCTTGTTGAAGCGACGAGGTGTGGAGGCGACCCGGAAATTAGCCACCGCGGCACCCGAGGGGGTGAAACGGAGCTCGGGGTCGTTGACGACGTTACCGACGACGGTGATAGGGGTATCTCCGATTGCCATGTGCGTGTCCAGCCTTCCTGATCTGCGGTATTGCGTGCCGTATCTGACTTAAAGCGCCTGAACTGGCGGGCCTGCACCCGAAGAGGCGGGCTCGCGCTCGCCCTCCAGTATCCGCTCTTAGGCGTCGGTGCGCAGCACCTTGGTGCGCATGACGCTGTCGTTCAGGTTCAGGACGCGGTCGAGCTCGAGCACGGTCTGGGACTCGCACTCAAGGTCGATGACGGCGTAGACGCCCTCTTCCTTCTTGTTGATCGGGTAAGCAAGACGACGCTTGCCCCACACGTCAACCTTCACAACCTTGCCGTTGTCCTTGCGAACAATCTCGAGGTACTTGTCCAGGGACGGGGCTGCGGTGCGCTCATCCTGGCTAGGATCCAGAATGATCATGATTTCGTAGTGACGCACGGACCTCATCACCTCCTGTGGTCTAGTAATTGGTTCGGCCGCACCCATTTTGGGCGCAGCAGGAGGGTCGTTGCGTCAAGCAACCTCTCAAAACTACCCCATTCCCGGGGAAAAAAGAAATCACCGGGCGCAACAGGCGCCCGGTGATCAGGTCCCGGAAATCTGCCCCCGGGGAGGACTTCAGATGATCAGCGATCAACCTCGGAGACCACACCGTTGGGGTAGATGTCGACGTCGAGGTCACGGAACTCGATCTCCCAGTAGCCATCGTCCTCCCAGTCGACCTGGGCGCCACCGGCACAACCCGCGGCGATGGCCTCGGAGACCTGCTCGCGGCTGACGTTCTCCTCGATCAGCTCCTGTTCCGCGTAGGCGGTGTAGCCGCTGACCTCACACGGCGGGCCGTCAGCGGGGCGCGGGCCGGGCTCGGGGGCCGCGGCCGGGGGAGTGTCAGCGCCCGGGACCACGGGATCCGACGGGGAGATGGTCACCGGGTCCTCCGGTGTGGTGTCGGTGGTGTCATCGGTGCCGTTACAGGCCGACAGGCCCAGCGCCGCCACGCCCAACAGGGCCACGCCGGCGCGGCGGAATCGTGCACGATTCATGATCGGTTCCTTCCGTCTACGAAAAATCGGGACCTCCCCGAGGCTAGGCGCTCTTGCCCGCCCGTGCCGCGGTTTCGCCGCAGATGCTGGCGCGGCTGCGCACCCGCCGCCCCTAACCTGCGGTTGTCCCGAAGGCCACCGCCAGGAAGACCGGGATGACGGTCACGAGGATCAGCGCCGCGACCAGCAGCACTCCGATCAGGACCGGTGATTTCCGGTACATGAACGAGACGAACGCCGCACCGATGCAGACAAAGCCGATGGCGACGGAGATGATGGCGATGAGGGTGGCACTCATGTCACCCATCCTCCCCCACGCAGGCCCCGGTCCCCGAATGCTGCGGGCCGGCACCCCCGCGCCCGGGCCTGCCGGCCCGCAGCAGGAAGGCGTCCTCCTCACCGAAGGGACCCGCCAGCGGGTCACTGCCGGCGTGGGCCCGGCGGACGGCATCGGGTGAGCGTCCCAGCATCTGCCGCACGACGAGGACGACCAGGGCGATGATGAGCCCGTCACGGGTGAGGATCACGACGTCGAGAAGCTGCGAGGGCACCCCGTTGCCCCCGGGTCCGAGCATGTGCCACATGAGCATGGGCCAGACCATCATGTCGACGGCCATCCAGCTCAGCAGCAGCCGCCAGCGGGGCAGCGCCAGGACCGCGGGGATGACCAGCCACAGTGAGTACTGGGGGGACCACACCTTGTTGACCAGCAGGAAACAGGCCACGATCAGGAAGATCAGCTCGGCCACGCGGGGGCGACGCCGCACCGACAGGCCGAACACCGCGATGGCCAGGCAGCCCAGGCCGAACAGCGCGAAGGTCACGGCGTTGAGGATCACGGGGGTACCGCCACCGGAATCGAAACCGGTCCAGCCGGTCTGGCGGGAGAGCACCGCCCACACGGTGCTCCACTCCCAGCCCCGCTCGCTGTTGAGTCGCAGGAACTCCCGCCACGCGTCCGGGTGGGAGAGCATGACGGGGACGTTCACCATCAGCCAGCTCACCGCTGCCGCCACCGTCATGCCCAGGAAGGGCCGCCAGCGCCCGCCGCGCACCGCCAGCACCAGGTAGGCACCGAGGATGTAGAGCGGCCACAACTTGAGGGCTGCACCCAGCCCGATGAACACACCCGCCCACACCGGATGCCCGCGACGGACGGCCACCAGCGCGGCGGCCACCGCCAGGATCGAGGGGATGTCCCAGTTGGTGAAGGCATGGACGATCACCAGTGGGGAGGCGGCGACCAGCACCGTGTCCCAGACCCGGTTACCGGTCAACTCCACGACCAGTCGGATCGTGGCCACCCACATCGCCGACATGGCCAGGGCGGTGAGGGCGAAGTACCAGCTGGCCTGCGGCAGCTCCAGACCCGGTACGGCCTCGACCAGCGGCCGGGTCAGCCGGGACAGCCAGCCCATCAGCCCCTGGAACAGGCCGGTGAGCACCGGGTACTCCAGGTACCGGGTGAGCTCGCCCTCCTGCCAGGACCAGGCGTAGGGGAACCCGTCCCGGTCCAGCCCCCGGCCGGAGAAGAGCGGGATGATGTCGTTATAGCAGGCGGAGAGATACTGGCGGTCGCCGGACCAGTTGATCGACACGTTCCCCTCCGCATCACGGCTGCCCCACAGGCAGTTGGCCTTGGACAGGAAACCGAAGGACAGGAACACCAGCGTGGTGAGGATCAGCACCCGCAGCGGGGTCCACCACCGTTGTCGGCCGATGAGCGCGAATCGTCCCACCGGCCCGCCGAGGAAACCGGTGAGACCCGCGGCGGCGGGCTCCGTCTCCGCAGGGGAGACACGCGTGGCGGGGTGGCCGTGGGGATCAGGGTTCATGGGGTGGTCCTCTCACACGACAGCGCGATCACCTGTGGCAGGTGACCGCGCTGTCCTCTCGACCGGTGAGGCCCGTGGGGGGTCGGTCAGGGAAGAAGTTCGCCGGGGATCGTGAGGCCGGGGGCCAGTTCGAGATCCTCCTGCTCAGGTTCGGCCGGCGAGGGCCGGGCCGGGCCACCGGGGGCGTCCGGCGTGTCGGTGTCCGCCGGCTGCGGCTCGGCGTCGTCGGTCGGGCTCCCCTCGGTGGAGGTGGTCCCGTCCTCATCGTCCTCATCGTCCTCATCCGGGGCGGACGTGGTCGTCGGGGTGGCCGTCACCGGCGGCGGGACGTAGGCATTGCTCAGGGAACGGTTACCGAAGTTGATCGGTCCCGGGCTGGTGAACTGCTGGATCTCGCGGCCTGCCAGCGCGCCGTCGAGAGTGTCCTTCCAGATGCTGGTGGGGGTGTTGGCGCCGTAGAGGTTGCCGCCCCACTGGTTGAAGATGGGGCCGTTGTCGGCGTCGCCGACCCACACGGCGGTGGACAGCTCCGGGGTGGTGCCGATCATCCAGGCATCGCGGTTGTTGCCGGTGTCGCCGAGCTGGGTGGTGCCGGTCTTGGCGGCCGAGGGGCGACCGCCGGCCAGCGAGTTTCCATTGGAATAACCCGCGATCGGCTGCATGGCGTAGAGCACGTTGTCGGCGACGACGGCGGAGACCCGGCGCTCGCCCGGTCCCTGCTCGCGCTCGTAGAGCACCTCGCCGGTGCCGGTCTCGACCCGCTCGACGAAGTGGGTCTCGTGGTAGACACCGCGGTTGGCCAGGGTGGCCAGGGCCACGGCCATGTCGATCGGCCGGGACTGGTACTGGCCGAGGATGATGCCCTCGTAGGGCTGTTCACCGTTCTCGGTCAGGGTCGCGGGCACACCCGGCAGGGAACGCGCCATGCCCAGTGCGTGCGCCATGTCGGCGGTGTCCTGGGTGGTGTTCTTCAGGTCGTTCTGCAGACGGATGAAGCTGGTGTTGTGTGACTGCACCAGGGCCTCGGAGATAGAGCAGTAGCCGCAGGAGGCACCGCCGACGTTGGAGACGGTGATGCCGCCCGGCAGGGTCACCGGGCCGGAGTCATAGAGCGTGGATAGCGGGATGCCCTGCTGGAGGGCGGCGGCCAGGCCGAAGATCTTGAAGGTCGAACCGGTCTGGAGGCCAGCGTCGCCGTAGTCCCAGCCGGTGGCGTCCTCGCCACCGTAGTAGGCGCGTACAGCACCGGTACCCGGCTCCACGGAGACCGCGGCGGCCCGGTAGTTCGGGTTCATGCTGGCCATGTTGTTCTCGACCGCCGCCAGGGTGGCCTCCTGGGCCTGCATGTCGATGGTGGTGGTGATGCGCAGGCCCCGGGTGGTCACGTCGTCCTCGCTGAGGCCGATCCTCTGCAGTTCCTTGATGACGTGGTTCTTGATCAGCCCGTTGGTGCCGGTGGCCTCGGTGTAGGCGCTGTACTCGGCGGGGTTGCGGGTGGCGGGCGGAACCATCCCGGAGCGCTCCGTGGCGGCGAGGGCACCGGTGTCGACCATGCCGTCGAGCACGTAGTTCCAGCGGCCCTCGGCGCCCTCGGGGTTCTGCCAGGGGTCGAGCTGGCTCGGCAGCTGGATGGTGGCGGCGAGCACCGCGCCCTCCTCGACGGTCAGCTCGCTGGCCGGTTTATCGAAGTAGGCGTGGGCGGCGGCCTCGATGCCGTAGGCGTTGCGGCCGAAGTACACGGTGTTGAGGTAGGCGGCGAGCACCTCCTCCTTGGACCATTCGTTGGCCATCTTCACGGAGTAGACCAGCTCACGGGCCTTGCGGATATAGGAGTGCTCGTTGCCCACCAGCGCGTTCTTGACGTACTGCTGGGTGATCGTGGAGCCACCGCCGGCGGACTCGTTGCCGGTGACCTGGCCGATGACCGCGCGACCGAAGCCGGTGATGGAGAAGCCCTGGTTGGTCCAGAACTCCCGGTCCTCGGCGGCGAGCACGGCGTCCTGCACGTGGACCGGGACCTCGTCGATGGGTACCTGTCGGCGGTTGCCCTCGGGCGGGACGACGCGGGCGAGTTCTGTCGTGGAGTCGGAGGCGTAGATCGACGAGACCTGGGCGGAGGTCAGTTCCTCCGGTTCGGGCACGTCGACGGCGATATAGGCCGCCAGGAACGCGCCCAGCGGAATGAGGATCGCCAACGCCACGGCACCGATGATGGAGCGCCGGAGCGTCCTGCGTTTATTGTTGCCGGCAACCTTGCCGGTGGACTTTCCGTCCTTCGGGCGGTTGCCGCCACTGGTGTTTTTCTTCTCAGACACCCTCTAGTCCCTAGTTGCTAAGACACAGTATTTCACTGTGCACACTACTTCCTGTCCGGCTCCGGGGGAACTGATGTTGACGCAGTTCACGCGGCGGCGGCTGTCACGGCCTGTAACAGGTGGTTCCACCGGCACCGTGGGCAGACCTCCACCGTGTGGACGGTCATCTCCCGGCCGGTCTCCGCGATCCGTTCGATTTCCTCGGTGCTGCGGGCGGTGCCCGACATCCTGCCGAGTTGGTCACCGTGGATCCACTGGACGATCCGCAGCTCCTCAGACTCGCAGACGGGGCAGGGGATGGCGGCGGGCAGGCCGTGGTACTTCGCGGCGGTCACGAGCAGGAAATCCGCATCGCAGATCTCGTCGCGGGTGGCTGCGCCGCTGTGCCAGCGGTTGAGCAGCATGCGACGTTCCCACCGGTGGGAAACCTCATTGCGATAGACGACCACGGGCCCAGTCTATCGTGGTCGGCACCACTCCCCCTTCCCCCGCTTCTTGATCGATCCCGCTGCCCCGTACATTTCTTTCCGGACGCGGGAGGCTTACGCTGAACGGTTGGGACGGTGGGAGCCACTTTCTGTGCGCCTCACCGCAGCCACCACCGCCACAGGCTTGAGGTGGCGTTCAGCAGGACACGACTCCGAGGAGTGAATGGAAATAATGGGCAAGGTCAGAGTAGCCATCGCCGGCGTGGGCAACTGCGCAGTCTCCCTGGTTCAGGGTGTCGAATTCTACCGGGATACCCCCGTGGACGAGAAGGTTCCGGGCCTGATGCACGTGGCCTTCGGTGAGTACCACGTCAACGACGTCGAATTCGTCGCCGCCTTCGACGTCGACGCCGCCAAGGTCGGCAAGGATCTCTCCGAGGCCCTCGACGCCTCCGAGAACTGCACCATCAAGATCGCCGACGTCCCCACCACCGGCGTGACCGTCCAGCGTGGCCCGACCCTCGACGGGCTGGGTATCCACTACCAGGCCACCGTCGAGGAGTCCGGGGCGGAGCCGGTCGATGTGGCGCAGGCACTGCGCGACGCCGAGGTCGACGTCCTCGTCTCCTACCTGCCGGTGGGTTCGGAGCAGGCCGATAAGTTCTACGCCCAGGCCGCCATCGATGCGGGCTGTGCCTTCGTCAACGCCCTGCCGGTGTTCATCGCCTCTGACCCGGAGTGGGCACAGAAGTTCATCGACGCGGGCCTGCCCATCGTCGGCGATGACATCAAGTCCCAGGTCGGCGCCACCATCACCCACCGCGTGATGGCCAAGCTCTTCGAGGACCGCGGCGTGCGCCTGGAGCGCACCATGCAGCTCAACGTCGGCGGCAACATGGACTTCAAGAACATGCTCGACCGTGACCGGCTGGAGTCCAAGAAGATCTCCAAGACCCAGGCCGTGACCTCGAACCTGCACGACGGCCCGCTGGCCGGCAAGGTCGAGGACCGCAACGTCCACATCGGCCCCTCCGACTACGTCGAGTGGCTCGATGACCGCAAGTGGGCCTACGTCCGTCTGGAGGGCACCGCCTTCGGCGAGGTGCCGCTGAACCTGGAGTACAAGCTGGAGGTCTGGGATTCCCCGAACTCCGCCGGCATCATCATCGACGCCGTGCGTGCCGCCAAGATCGCCCTCGACCGCGGCGTCGCGGGCCCGGTCCTGCCGGCGTCGGCCTACCTGATGAAGTCCCCCCCGGTGCAGATGGGCGACGACGATGCCCGCGCCCAGCTGGAGGCGTTCATCATCGGCGCCGAGGACTAATTTCCGCCGCTGAACAGGCCCTGAGCAGTATCCGCCCGGATACAGCCAGGGCCTTCACAGCTTCCTCATGGCCGTTTCTCCCCCAAACATGACTAGCATCAGGGCCATGACGACTCCGACCCCTGAGGACATTGCCGCCCGCATCCGACCGGCACTCACCAAGCTCTACGTGATGTACTTCCGGATCTCGGAGCAGTCGGACCTCACCGGACCCCAGCTGTCGATCCTCACCCGTCTGAAGGACAACGGCGACTCCCGCATCAGCCAGATCGCCCGGGAGGAGGGAATCCGCATGCCCACGGCCTCCAATGCCCTGCACCAGCTCGAGCAGCGTCAGCTCGTCGAGCGGGTCCGTGACGAGACCGACCGTCGGGGCGTGCGGGTCACCCTCACCCCGCTGGGGGAGAGCGAGCTGGAGCGGGTCGGGGAGGAACGCAACCGGTACCTGGCCCAGATGCTCGCCACCCTCGACGAGAAGTATCTCGAACACGCCGATGACCTCGTCGAGGTCATCAACGCGCTGGCCGATGTCTACGGGTCCGACCTGATTTCGGGCGAGCACCGCCAGGGGGGATAATGGGCAGGGTCACCGTTCCTCCCCCTTTCCGTCAACCTCCGTTACCTGAATGGCCATGAACGACGTCTCCTTCTCCTCTGACCCCGGGGCCTCGCCGATCCGGGTGCTCGTCGCCTGGCGGCCGGAGTCGTCCGGTACCGAAGCCCTCGAATTCGCGGCCTGGCTCAGCCGCACCACCGACGTGCGCGTGCGCGTGGTCACCACCTTCCTGCGCCCCTGGCCCGCCTCTCCGCGGAACAAACGGGGCGGCCGGTACCGCAAGTGGTCGCAGCAGGAGGCGGCCGCCTGCGAGACGAAGGTGCGCCAGGCCCTCGACGAGGCCGGCGTCGACAGCTCCTGCCGGGATGAGCGGATCTCCATCTTCGCCGACGGGCCCTCCGAGTCACAGCTGCTCACCGAGGCCGCCGGGGACTTTGACGCCGATCTGCTGATCCTGGGCTCCGGGGCCACCGCCCCGAAGGGAAGGTTCCGGGCGGGTTCCACCGCCGACGCCCTCCTCCACTCCTCCCCCACCCCGCTGGGCCTGGCGCCCCGGGCGGTGAAACTGTCCAAGCGCGGTGTCACCCGCGTCAACTTCGCGTTCATCAACAGCGAGGGGTCGGAGGACGACCCCAGCCTGCGTTTCGCGGCGGAGCTGGCCGACCGGTGGGAGGTGCCGCTGCGCATCCTGGCCTTCTCACCGTCAGGGCTCGCGGACTCCCCCCTGCACGACAAGCTCGACCTCAACAACGAGTTCAGTGAGGAGTGGCGGGAGTATTCCCTGGCGATGCTCGACCGGGCCAACGAGACCATCCACGCGGCGCTGCCGGAGCTGGGTATTGAGACCGAGATCGGTTCCGGGGCGGGCTGGGCCGGGGCGGTCGACGCCCTGAAGTGGCGGAAGGGGGATCTGTTGTGCATGGGTTCCACCCCGCTGGGGGCACTCGAACGGGTCTTCCTCGGGTCCACCGCCACGGAGTTCCTGCGGCACGTCCGGGTCCCGGTGGTGGTCCAACCGGCCCAGCGAATCCGGGGCAACGCTAGGGTGGAGCCATGAGTGAGGACAGGTTCCCCCGCGATGACAGTCCCGCCGGGGAGCGCGATTTTGACCACCCAGAGAACGATCTCTCCGCGGACGCGGACTACGCCAACCTCCGCCCCCCGCAGCCGAGGAACTTCGATGACCTGGCCGATTCCATCGATCCGGTGGTCCAGGCGGAGATGAACCGACAGTCCACCCGCCAGGCCTTCACCTGGCTCTTCGCCATCCCGCTGGCCACCTTCCTGGTGGCCGGGCTGCTGCTGGTGGTCACCCGGAGCATGGGCGGCGAACGCTGTGATGCCGGTGAGGCGGCGTGGCTGTGCACCCAGGCCTCCCAGATCTGGTGGCCGATCGTCACCAGCATCATCCCCGTGATCGGGGTGCTCGGCTGCGCGATGATCATGGTGCGCAAGATCCGCGGCTACACCCGCTGGCGGCCCTGGATGGGGGTCTTCTGGATCATGGTGCCCTTCGCCATGATCTGGATGACCACGGTGCTGCCCATGGCCATCCTGGGCGGTAACCCCTTCTTCTAGCGGCCCGCCGCCACCTCGGCACACTCCGCCCGGCCGCAGTGGCTGGTGGTGGTGTCTGCGGCGCAGTCCGGGCAGATGAGCACCTGCCTGCGGCAGGTGTCCTCGTTGAGGCAGTTGTGGAAGTCCTCGGTGGCCCCGTCACAGTGCACGCACCGGCCGAGTCGGCGGTGGTCCTCCCCGAACTCCAGGTGCATGCGCCGGTCGAAGACGTAGAGGGAGCCCTCCCACAGCCCGTTGTTGCCGTATTTCTCGCCGTAGCGGACGATGCCGCCGTCGAGCTGGTAGACCTCCCCGAAGCCCCGGTTCCTCATCAGGGCGCTGAGCACCTCGCAGCGGATGCCACCGGTGCAGTAGGTGACCACCGGCCGGTCCTTGAGGTGGTCGTACCTGCCGGAATCGAGTTCGTCGATGAAGTCCCGGGTGGTCTCCACATCGGGCACCACGGCACCCCGGAAACGCCCGATCCGGGCCTCCATGGCGTTGCGGCCGTCGAAGAAGACGACCTCCTCGCCGCGTTCCTCGACCAGCTGGTTGACCTCCTCGGGCTGGAGGTGCGTGCCCCCGCCGACGACACCGCCCTCGTCGACGGTGAGTTCGCCGGGGGCGCCGAAGGAGACGATCTCCTCCCGGGCCTTGACCGACAGGCGCGGAAAGTCCTCGGCCCCACCCTCGGACCACTTGAACTCCATGTCGCGGAAGCCCGGGTAGTCACGGGTGCGGCGGATATAGCGCTTGCAGTCGTCGATGTCCCCGCCGACGGTGCCGTTGATGCCGTGTTCGGAGACGATGATGCGGCCCTTGAGGCCCAGGGAGGCGCACAGGTCACGCTGCCACAGCATGACGGCCGTCGGGTCCGCGATGGGGGTGAACTTGTAGTACAGGAGGATTTTGCTGATCGACACGAGGGGAAGTCTAGTCCCGGCCGCGCAGACGCCGAAACGCACCTACCCGCTCCGCCTGGGCGATCAACGTGGTCACGGCCACCGGGTCATCGAGATAGGGCAGCAGCTGATCGCGCAGGATCGCCAGGTGCCCGGGTTCGCCGTGGGCGGAGAACATGTCCTCCTCGCAGTGGAGGTCGACGTCGAGACGCAGTCTGCGGGCCCGGATGAGGTGGTGGGCCACGGCCTCCCAGAAGTGGCCGTCGGGCTCGTGGCCGGTGGCCAGCACCGCCTCCTCCACGCCCGTGTCATGGGCGCTGAAGAACAGGGAGTCGAAGTCACCGTGGTGGGCGATCACCACATCGGTACGGTCGTCCGGCACCGGCACACTCCTGGGGCGGAAGGGATGTCTAGCGCTTACGGTACAGCGACTTGCGCCAGTACTCCGGCTCCGAGGTGACCAGCACGCCCAGGTTGCGGAAGATGTCCTCGTCCACCGAACCCAGGATCGTGGTGGTGTGGACATCACAGCCGCGCAGGTTCTGCAGTTCGGCCAGCGCCTGCCGCGCGTCGTCGGAACGCGCCGCCGACACCGACAGGGCGATGAGCACCTCGTCGGTGTGCAGCCGCGGGTTCCGGGAACCGAGGTGCTCGGTCTTGAGCGTCTGGATCGGTTCGATCGACTCGGGGGAGAGCAGGTGGCGGGCGTCGTCGATGCCCGCCAGATGCTTGAGCGCGTTGAGCAGCATCGCCGCGGAACAGCCCAGCAGCTCCGAGGTCTTGCCCGTGATGATCGTGCCGTCGGCCAGCTCGATGGCGGAGGCCGGCAGGCCCGTGACCCCTGCGATGTCGAGGGCCGGGGCGACGGCCGCACGGTCCTGCGGGGTGGTGCGCGCCTTGCTCATGATCATGGCGATACGGGAGGAGACGTCATCGTCGAGTTCCTCACGCCGCTCCTCCACCAGCGCCTTGTAGTAACGGCGCACGATCTCCTGGCGGGCGGCCTCCCGGCACACCGCATCATCGGAGATGCAGTGGCCGACCATGTTCACCCCCATGTCCGTGGGCGACTCATAGGGCGAGGCCCCGGCCAGCTGCTCCAGCATCGACTTGAGCAGCGGGAACACCTCGACGTCGCGGTTGTAGCTGATGGCCTGCGTGCCATAGGCCGACAGGTGGAAGGGGTCGATGACGTTGATGTCGTCGAGATCGGCCGTCGCCGCCTCGTAGGCCAGGTTGACGGGATGCTCCAGCGGCAGGTTCCAGATCGGGAAGGTCTCGAACTTCGCATAACCGGCGGCCCGGCCCTGCCGGTACTCGTGGTAGACCTGCGACAGGCAGGTCGACAGCTTGCCCGAACCCGGACCCGGCGCGGTGACCACGACGACGTCGCGGGTGGTCTCCACGTAGTCGTTGCGGCCGAAACCCCGGTCGGAGACGATGCGGCGGATATCGGTGGGGTAGCCGGGGATGACGCGGTGGCGGGAGACCTTCAGGCCCAGGCGCCCCAGACGCTCCAGGAAGACGTGCGCCATGTGGTTGTCGTCGGTCAGCTGGGTCATGACGACGTGCTCGACGAGGAAGCCGCGTTCGCGGAAGATGTCGATCAGCCGTAGGGCGTCCTCCTCGTAGGGGATGCCCAGGTCGGCGCGGACCTTCTGGCGTTCCAGGTCCTTGGCGTTGAGGCAGACGACGATTTCGAGGTCCTCGCGCAGCCGCTCCAGCATGGCGATCTTGTTGTCCGGGGTGAAGCCGGGCAGGACGCGGGAGGCGTGCATGTCGTCGAAGAGCTTGCCGCCCATTTCCAGATAGAGTTTGCCGCCGATCTCGCGGCGGCGGGCGTTGATGTGCTCCGCCTGCAGCTCGATGTAGCGGTCACGGTCGAATCCAATTGCGTGCGGCATCCTCTGGCGCCTTCCGACGAGTCCCGGTCGTTGACTGATCCGACCTTACCCTGCGGGTGGTGGAGCACCGACCGGGCAGGTGGGATGTCCCGGCTAGACTCCGGAGCCATGCCTGAAGGTCATGTCCTCCACCGTCTCGCCGCCGAACTCAACCGCGACTTCCGCGGCCGGGAACTCACGGTGAGCTCCCCGCAGGGCCGGTTCGCCGCGGAGGCCGCCACCCTCGACGGATGCCGCATCGTGCTCGCCGAGGCCGTCGGCAAGCACCTGTTCATCACCTTCGACGCCCCGCAGCCCGAGCACATCGTCCACCTCCACCTGGGTCTGATCGGCTCCCTGCGCTTCGAGCCCGCCGCGGACGTGTGGGGGCAGATCCGGCTGCGCATCGATAACGGGCACACCGCCGCCAACCTGCGCGGACCCCAGTGGTGCCGCCTGCTCACGGACGCCGACCGGGCGACCGTGCTCGCCCGGATCGGGGAGGACCCGCTGCGGGGCGACGCCGAGCCCGACCGGCTCCGCCCCCGCGTGCAGCGCAGCCGGCGCAGCATCGGTTCTCTGCTCATGGACCAGGGCTTCTTCGCCGGGGTGGGCAATATCTACCGCGCCGAGACCCTCTTCCGCCTCGGTATCTCCCCCTTCCGGCCCGGCAACCAGATCCGCGACAACGAGTTCGACTCCATCTGGGCGGACCTGGTCGGACTCATGACCATCGGTGTGGAGCGCGGGCGCATCGACACCGTGCGCGAGGAACACACCCCCGAGGCGATGGGCCGGCCCCCGCGCCGCGACGACCACGGCGGCGAGGTCTATGTCTACCGGCGCGCCGGGCAGCCCTGTTACCTGTGCGCCACCCCGGTCGCGGAGCAGTCGATGGAGGGCCGCAACCTGTTCTGGTGCCCGGGCTGCCAGGAGGCCTAGCCCACCGGGCGCACCTGCGCGGGGTCGCCGAGGGAGGGGCCCAGGGCGACCAGCACGATGAAGGCCACGACGGCGAGCAGGGTCAGTCCCACGAGGAACAGCCGCCAGTGCCGTCCGCCGAGCAGTCCGAGACCCGCGCCCACGGCCGCGCCGAGGGTGTTGAGGAGGAGGTCGTCGATATCGCTGCGCCCCAGGGCGAAGAGGAACTGGGTGGTCTCGATGGCCAGGCTGAACAGCAGGCCCGCCAGCGTGGCGCGCAGCACCGGGCGGGTGCTGTGGCGCCACAGCATCACCGCGAGCATCCCCAGGGGCACGAACAGCGCGATGTTGCCGAGCGTGTTGAACACCGGACCGAACCAGCCCCCACCCCCGAGGAAGGCGTCGAAGGGCACCAGTTCCAGGGAGCGGACCCGTTGGTTCTCCGGCTTCCACAGCAGCCCGATGGTGAAGAAGGACTTCAGCGTGGTCAGCGCCAGCACCACGGTGGCGTAGGCCACCAGCACCCCCATGATCAGTCGGCGGTTCGGCGCTTGCGTTTCGGTCATGGGGATACGGTACCGCCGGTAGGTTTGGGGCATGAGTCATGCCTATTCCGTCGCCCAGATCCGTGCCGCTGAGCAGGTGCTTCTCGACGCTCAGTCCGAGCCCGATGAGCTGATGCGCCAGGCGGCGCATGCCGTCGCCGTGGCAGCGGAGACCATGACCGCGCTCGACGATGCCGTCCTGCTGCTGGTCGGCGCGGGTGGCAACGGCGGGGACGCCCTCTACGCCGGGGCGGAGCTGCTGCTGGGGGGACGCAAGGTCGACGCCGTGCCGCTCGGCCGGGAGGGCCGGGTGCACGGGCGCGCACTCCGGGCCTTCCGGGAGGCGGGCGGTCGGGTGTTGCCCGGCCTGCCCACCGGGGTGCACGGCTACCGGCTGGTCATCGACGGCATCCTCGGTATCGGGGGCCGTGGCGGGCTGGGCGAGGAGCTGGCCTGTTGGCTGGACCTGGCGGCCTCCTGCCGGTTGCCCTTCCTGGCCGTGGACATCCCCTCCGGGGTCGACGCGGACACCGGCGCGCTGCCGGAGCCGGTGACGACCACCCTGCCGGACCTGACCGTGGGCATGGCCCCGACGGGCGAGCACGACGAGAAGCTGCTCCGGGTCCTGCCCCAGCACGTCAACGCGGAGGTCACCGTGACCTTCGGCGGGTTGCGCCGCGCCCACGCGGTCACCGCGGCCTGCGGGGAGGTGCTGCTGGCCGATATCGGCCCGCCCGGCCGTCGACTCTCCGACGGGCTGTTGCAGGGTTCGCTGCCCGAGGGGCCCGGGGTGCTGCTCTCCCGCGCGGTGGGTTCGGGGGTGGGCTGGCCCGATCCGCTGGTGGCGGTCCGCCCCGTCACCAACACCGAGTCCCTGGAGCCGGGGGCGGAGCAGGACAAGTACGCCGGCGGCGTCGTGGGGCTGTGTGCCGGCTCCCACCGGTACCCGGGGGCGGGTGTGCTCACCGCCACCGGTGCGGTGCGCGCCACCAGCTCGATGGTCCGCTACGTGGGCCCGCTCGGCGACGAGGTGGTCCGTGCGCTACCGGAGATCGTTATCTCCGACACGGTGGCCGGGACCGGTCGGGTGCAGGCCTGGGTCGTGGGGCCGGGCCGGGGCACCGACGACGCCGCCGCCGGGGAGCTGGCCGAGCTACTGGCCAGGACCGAACCGCTGCTCATCGACGCCGACGGCCTCACCCTGCTGGCGGGGAGTGCGCAGCTGCGCACTCAGCTGCGTGAACGCACCGGTGCCACCCTGCTCACCCCGCACGTCGGGGAGTTCCGGCGGTTGGCCGCCTCCCTGGCGGTGGAGCTGCCGGACCCGGACGTCGACCGGCTGGCGGCGGTGCGCGCCCTGGGCCAGGAGCTGGGGTGCGGGGTGCTGCTCAAGGGCCGTCACACGGTGATCTTCACGCCCGGCTCCGGCACGGAGATCTCCGTGGTCGACGCAGGTTCCTCCTGGGCCGCCACCCCCGGTTCCGGGGATGTGCTGGCCGGCATCGCGGGGGCGTGGATGGCCCGGTCGGTGGCGCGCACCGGGTCCTTCCTGGCCACCCACCCCAACCTGGCCGACCGGGTCGACCCCCACCTGGCCCTCTACGCCGTGCGGGAGGCCGTGCAGGTCCAGGCCACCGCCGCGTGGCTGTCGGCCCAGACCCCGGACGGACCGGCACCGACCTCCGCCTCCCGCATCGCCGAGGCGGTCCCGCGGGCCACCGCCCGGATGAGCCACCACCGCTGAGACAGGAACCCGGCCCCGCCCGCACGGAAGGTGCGGGCGGGGCCTGGCGTCGAGAAGCGGGGGCTAGTGCAGGCTCTTGTCCTGGATGCCCGTCGGGATGGTGGCGACGGCGGCCAGGGAGATCGCGGCCATGATCGCGATATAGACGCCGATGTAGAGGGAGTTGCCGGTGCTGTCGAGGATCAGCTCGGCGATCATCGGGGCGAAGGCGCCACCGATGATCGAGCCCATGGCATAACCGATGGACACGCCGGACAGTCGCACGTGCGCCGGGAACATCTCCGCGTAGAGCGCGGGCTGCGGGCCGTAGGTGATGCCGAGGAACACACCGAGCACGACGACGGCGATACCGAAGAACAGCGGGTTGGCGGTGTCGATGAGCAGCCAGGTCGGGATGGCCCAGATGATCATCGCGATATAGCCGAGGGCGAAGGTGCGCTTGCGGCCCAGACGGTCGGAGAGGCTGCCGAAGTACAGGGTGGCGATGATCCAGGCGATCGCGGTGGCCGAGGTCAGCGCCAGGACCACGGGCCGACCCATGTTGAGCTCGTTGGTGCCGTAGGAGACGAAGAAGGCGATGGCCAGGTAACCGGCGGCGTTGACACCGGCGAAGATCAGGGCGGTCTTGACGACGGTGCGGGAGTGGTCACGGAAGAGCTCGGAGAGCGGGGCGGAGGCCTTCTGCTTCATCTCCTGCATCTCGGAGAAGACCGGGGACTCCTCGACGAGACGGCGGATGTAGAAGCCCACGAAGATCAGCACGACGCTGGAGATGAAGGGGATGCGCCAACCCCAGGCCTCGAACTGCTCCGGGGTGAGGACGGTGGTGACGACCAACATGAACACGGTGGCCAGCAGCATGCCGGCGGGGACGCCGACCTGCGGGAAGGCACCGAAGAAACCACGGCGGCCGGTGGGCGCGTGCTCCACGGCGATCAGTGCCGCGCCACCCCATTCGCCACCCGCGGACAGGCCCTGGATGATGCGCAGGCACACCAGCAGCAGCGGGGCCGCGATACCGATCGCCGCGTAGGTGGGCAGCAGGCCGATGGCCACGGTCGCACCGCCCATGCCGACCAGCGTGATCACCAGGACGGGCTTGCGTCCCAGCCGGTCACCGATGTGACCGGCGATGACCGCACCCAGCGGGCGGAAGAGGAAGCTGATGCCCAGCGAGGCCCAGGCGATGATCTGGGCGAGACCGGGGCTGTTGTTGCTGGCCGGGTTGAAGAACTGGGCGGCGAAGATCAGGCCGGCGGCCTGGGCGTAGATGAAGAAGTCGAACCATTCGATGGTCGTGCCGACCATCGCGCCGGAGAGCACCTTGCGGTGTTCCCTGGTTATCTTCGGGGACTGGGGGGTGGTGGTCTCTGCTACACGGTGGCCACTGGTGATGGTCTCATTGGTCATCGGCGTGAACTTTCTGTGCGGCCCGCGGGAAGGGTTCGGGCAGGCAGGAAACGGAGGACCGGGGCAGGCACCTGCTGGTTACTGCCCCGTGAGCGGGCCGGAGAGGTTCTCCTAGGCCTTCGGCCGGTTGTCGATGAGGCGCTTGGCCTTACCGTCCCCGGAATCGACGTGATCGCGGATGTCGATGTCGACGGAGACACCGATGCGGTCCTTGATCAGCTTGCGCAGGTGCAGCTCGGAGGTCGCCAGCTCCTCGGGGGTGCGGCCCGGGGCGTGCTCGACGACGAGGGTGAGGTGGTCCATGCGGCCCTTCTTGCTCATCACGCACTGGTAGCGCGGGCGCAGGTTCTTGTCCTCGACGATGAGTTCCTCGAACTGGCTGGGGAAGCAGTTGACGCCGCGGAGGATGATCATGTCGTCGTTACGGGCGCTGATCTTCTCGATGCGGCGCATGGAGCGGGCGGTGCCGGGCAGCAGACGGGTCAGGTCGTGGGTGCGGTACCGGATGATCGGCATCGCTTCCTTGGTCAGGGAGCTGATGACCAGCTCGCCGTACTCGCCGTCCGGCACCGGCTCGCCGGTCTCCGGATTGATGATCTCCGGGTAGAAGTGGTCCTCCCAGAACGTCAGGCCGTCCTTGGTCTCGACGCATTCCTGGGCGACGCCCGGTCCCATCAGCTCGGACAGGCCGTAGATGTCGGTGGCGTCGATACCGAAACCGGCCTCCAGGTCCTTGCGCATGCCCTCGGTCCACGGCTCAGCGCCGAAGACGCCGATGCGCAGGGAGGTGTCGCGCGGCTCCATGCCCTCGGCACGCATGCGGTCGAGGACGGTGAGCATGTAGGAGGGGGTGCCCATGATGGCATCAGGCTGGAAGTCACGCATGATCTGCAGCTGGCGCTCGGTCTGGCCGCCGGAGGTCGGGATCGCGGTGGCCCCGAGCTTCTCCACCCCGTAGTGGGCTCCGAGACCGCCCGTGAACAGGCCGTAACCGAAGGTCACCTGCACCTTGTCGCCAGCCCGGACACCGCCGGCACGCAGGGAGCGGGCCACCAGATCGGACCAGTTCTCGATGTCCCGGCGGGTGTAGCCGACCACGGTGGGCCGGCCGGTGGTGCCGGAGGAGGCGTGGATGCGCACGACCTGCTGCTTCGGGACGGCGAACATGCCGAAGGGGTACTCGCCGCGCAGGGTCGCCTTATCGGTGAAGGGGAATTTCGCGAGGTCCGCCAGTTCCTTGAAATCGTCCGGGTGTACGCCCTTGTCGTGGAAGGCCTTCCGGTAGTGCGGCACGTTGAAGTAGGCGTGTCGCAGGGTGTTCTTGGCCCGCTCGGTCTGCAGGGCGGTGATCTCGTCGCGGGAGGCGAACTCGATGCCGGTCTGCGGGCCGTTGTGGGTGGAGTGGATCTCCGTAACAGAAGTCATCGGACGTTCCTTTCTGGCTGTTCATACTGGTTGTGGCATCCGGTGCCGGGGCGTTTTCTGTGGGCGGGGAATACTGACAACTGCTGCGGTCCAGAATCGTCCCGTTCTCGCCAGCTACCCGGTTGTGGCTCCCACTCGCGTGGAAGTGCCGTTAAGACGCTGTGGAACTATTTTCTCTCCCAAACCAACCGACCAGTCGGTCAGTAGGCATGTGGCAGAGATTACAGACCGGATAAGCAAATCGCCAGTGTCACATAGGAAAAATTCATTACCCGATGATTCTCCCACCCGGTCGGTACCCCCGCCCATAAAAATTCCCGGGCCGACCGCGCAGGTCAGCCCGGGCAACCACCGGTCCGCTCACACCACCGTTACTGAATCAGGAAACCTCCAGCCCGCGAAAGATGAGCATCGGTGTCAGGGCGCTGAACTCCTCCGGGCTGAGGTCACCGTCGGGGCGGTACCACTCGACGATCGAGTTGATCAGGCCGAACACCAGGCGGCCCACCAGGCCGGCGTCGAGATCCGCCCGCAGGCTCCCCTCCTCCTGGGCCTGTCGCACCACCTCGATCAGGCGGCGGGTGATTCCGCGGCGGCGGCGCATGAGCTCCACCTCCACCTCGGTGTTGCCGCGCAGCCGCAGCAGGAGGGTGACGTACTCGGGATACTCACACAGCACCCGGGTGGAGCCGGCGATGAGGAGTTCGAGCCGGTCCCGGGCACCACCCGACATCCCCTCCGACTCATCCACCACTGCGGTCAGCTCCTCCAGGGCGCGGTTGGTGGCCTCCACGAGGATCTCCTCCTTGGAGGAGACATGGTGGTAGATCGCGGACTTGCTCACGCCGAGCCTCTCCGCCAGCGCTCCCATGGAGGTCGCCTCGTAGCCGCGGGTATTGAACTCATCCACGGCGATGCGGATGACATCCTCCCGGGCGTACCCCGGGCGTCCCCGCCCCGCAGCCGGGGCCTGGGTTCGTGTCGCCTGTGTCATGTTCGTCTCCTAGCATCTTTCCGTCCACCGTTTCCGGTCGACCGGGCTCAAGTGCCCCCCACCGTAGTTTCCCGCACGGTGAGCGTGGTCACCACGTACACTTTCCACACATTACCGTCCGAACGGTCGGTATCCAGCCCCCCACCCAGGAGAACCCATGACCAGCACCGTCAACCCGGTCCTCGCCACCAATGTCGCCACCGCCCCCGAATTCAGCCACGTGCGCGCCATGTTCGCCGCCGACGCCGCCTCCCAGGGGCTCGGCATGACCGTCACCCACCTTGACCTGGAGGAGGTTCGCGGCCACTTCACCGTCCGTCCGGAGATGTGCAACGGCCACGGCACCGCCCAGGGCGGCATCCTGTTCACCTTCGCCGACTCCCTGTTCGCCGGCGCCTGCAATGCGCCGGGCCAGATCGCCGTCGCCGCCCAGGCGGGTATCCACTTCATCTCACCCGCCCGGGAGGGCGACCTCGTCGAGGGCGTGGCCGTCAGCCGCCAGGGCTGGGGGCGCAACGGCATCACCGACGTCACCCTGAGCGTCGACGGCCGGGTCGTCGCGGAGTTCCGCGGCACCTCCCGCACCGTCGGCAGCGCCTAGCTCCCCCCGCAACAACCCCCCGGCGCGAGGAAAGTGATCCTCCCCGTTGACGTGGATCACACCGCCTCCATATACTGACCGAACAGTCGGTAACTTAATCCGATGCTGATGAACTTCCCTCGCAAGGTGCCCATCAGAAGACAGGGCAACCGCGACCACCGAGGAGGACCCCCATGACCACAGCAACAGCCCACCAGGCCGTTCCTTCAGCCGAGGACGCGGCCGGCCAGCAGCACTTCGACCAGCTGATCGCCGACGACTCCCGCGTGGAGCCGAGCGACTGGATGCCCGCGGGTTACCGTCGGACCCTGACCCGCCAGGTGTCCCAGCACGCTCACTCCGAGATCATCGGCATGCAGCCCGAGGCCAACTGGATCACCCGCGCCCCCTCGTTGAAGCGCAAGGCGATCCTCATGGCCAAGGTCCAGGATGAGGCCGGCCACGGCCTCTACCTCTACTCCGCCGCCGAGACCCTCGGCACCAGCCGGGACGAGATGGTCGACCAGCTGCTGTCCGGCCGGGCGAAGTACTCGTCGATCTTCAATTACCCGGCCCGCACCTGGGCCGATATCGGCGCCATCGGCTGGCTCGTCGACGGTGCCGCCATCGCCAACCAGGTGCCGCTGTGCCGCGCCTCCTACGGCCCCTACGCCCGCGCCATGGTCCGGATCTGCAAGGAGGAGTCCTTCCACCAGCGGCAGGGCTGGGAGATCCTCTACGAGCTCTCCCACGGCACCCCGGAGCAGAAGCAGATGGCACAGGAGGCCATCAACCGCTTCTACGGCCCGGCGCTGCAGATGTTCGGCCCGCCGGACGAGGACTCCCCCAACTCCCAGCAGTCCATGGCCTGGAACATCAAGCGTTTCTCCAACGATGAACTGCGCCAGCGTTTCGTCGACATGATCGTGCCCCAGGCCGAGGCTCTCGGCCTCCACTTCGAGGACCCGGACCTGAAGTGGAACGAGGAGCGCGGCCACTACGACTACGGCGAGCTCGACTGGGAGGAATTCAAGTCCGTCATCCGTGGCGAGGGCCCCTGCAGCGTCCAGCGCATGCAGCGTCGTCGCCAGGCGTTCGACGACGGCGCCTGGGTCCGTGAGGCCGCCGCCGCCTACGCCGAGAAGCACCATTCCGCCGACAGCCAGCTCATCGCCTGATCCTCAAGGAGACCACCATGTCCGACAAGTCCTGGCCCCTCTGGGAAGTTTTCGTCCGATCCTCCCGCGGCCTCTCCCACGTCCACGCAGGTTCCCTGCACGCCACCGACGCCACCATGGCGCTGCGCAACGCCCGGGACCTCTACACCCGCCGCAACGAGGGTTCCTCGGTGTGGGTCGTGCCCGCTGAGGCCATGACCGCCTCCGACCCGGATTCCAAGGGTGGGTTCTTCGAGTCCGCCCAGGGCAAGAACTACCGCCACGCCACCTACTACGCCAAGTCCGAAGGGGTGCCTCACCTGTGAGCAGCTTCGCCACCGCGGATTCCGCCACCCGTCAGTCCCAGGGTGACGCCATCACCGCAGAAGACATTCAGAACACCGACGCCACCGCCTCCCCGGAGGTGGCCGGGTACGCCCTCACCCTCGCCGATGACGCCCTGATCCTCGCCCAGCGTCTGGGCTGGTGGATCTCCCGCGCACCGGAGATGGAGGAGGACATCGCCCTGTCCAACATCGCCCTCGACCTGGTCGGTCACGCCCGCTTCCTCTACAGCTACGCCGGCACCGCCTGGGGCAGGACCGAGGACGAGCTCGCCTACTTCCGTGACGAGGAGGAGTTCCGCTCCGTGCGTCTGGTGGAGCAGGAGAACGGTGACTTCGGGCAGACCATCGCCCGCCAGCTGCTGTTCGCCCACTACCAGCTGGAGCTCTACACCGCCCTGTGCGAGTCCACGGACCCGACGCTGTCCGCGATCGCCGCCAAGGCCGTCAAGGAGGTCGAGTACCACGTCGACCACGCCAACCAGTGGACCCTGCGGCTGGGCCTGGGCACCGAGGAGTCCAACCGCCGCATGCAGGAGGGCCTGGACTACATGTGGCCCTACGTCGAGGAGCTCTTCGAGGACCTGCCGGTCCACGAGCGCCTGGTCACCGACGGCACCGCCGTGCTGCCCTCCACGCTGCGCGCGGGTTTCGACGAGCGCGTCACCTACGTGCTGGAGGAGTCCGGCCTGCAGCTTCCCCAGACCCCGCCGGCCCGTAGCGGCCAGCGCACCGGCCAGTACAGCGAGTACCGCGGCTTCCTCCTCGCGGAGATGCAGTCGCTGGCCCGCCGGCACCCCGGCGCCACCTGGTAAACCGATCCACCCCGACCCTGTTGTGAAGGAGGCATCCACCGTGTCAGCCACCGACGCCCCCGCCGTCCACCCCCTGCGGCCCACCGACCCGGAGACCGCGAAGATCTGGGACATCGCGGCCACCGTGCCCGACCCGGAGATCCCCGTGATCTCCATCGCCGACCTGGGCATCCTGCGGGCCGTGCGACTGGAGGAGGGCCGGGTGACCGTCACGATCACCCCGACCTACTCCGGTTGCCCGGCGATGGACCACATCACCCGCGACGTCACCGAGGCCCTGGCCGCGGAGGGGTACTCCGAGGCCCGTGTCGAGCTGGTCCTCCAGCCCGCCTGGAGCACCGACTGGATGACCGAACTGGGTCGGGATCAGCTGCGTGAGTACGGTATCGCCCCGCCGAACCGCTCCGTGGCCGAGAACCGCCAGGGCCCGGTCCGACTGACGCTGCTGCGTCCGGAGACCATCGCCTGCCCCCGCTGTTCCTCCACCAACACCCGCAAGCTCAGCCACTTCGGCTCGACCTCCTGCAAGTCCCTGCACGACTGCCTGGACTGCCTCGAACCCTTCGACTACTTCAAGGTGCACTGATGACCACTCCCACCAAGCAAAAGGCCAAGTTCAACCCGCTGACGGTCTCTGAGATCCGCCACCTGACAGGTGATTCCGTCGAGGTCAGCTTCGAGGTGCCGGAGGCGCTGCGCGCCGATTACGACTACGTCCCCGGCCAGTACGTCGCCCTGCGTGCCGACATCGACGGCCGGGAGGTGCGCCGCTCCTACTCCATCTGTGACATCCCGCGCCCCGGGGTGATCCGGGTGGCCATCAAGAAGAACCTGGGTGGTGTCTTCTCCACCTGGGCCAACGAGGGCCTGCGCGTGGGCACCACCATCGACGTGATGAACCCGCAGGGTGCTTTCACCTCGAAGACCCACATGACCTCGCTGAACAACCCGAGCGAGATCGTCGAGCAGGACCTGGCCGGCGTCGATTCCCCGCACCTGGTGGCCATCGCCGCCGGTTCGGGGATCACCCCGATCATGTCGATCGCCCAGACCGTGCTCACCGAGAACCCCGGCGCGACCTTCGAGCTGGTCTACGCCAACAAGGGCGGCAGCGAGGTCATGTTCGCCGAGGAGATCGGCGACCTGAAGGACAAGTACCCCACCCGTTTCGCCGTCCACCACGTCCTGTCCCGTGAGCAGCGCGTCAATCCGCTGTTCTCCGGGCGCATCGATCACGAGAAGCTCTCGCTCCTGCTCGACCGGGTCATCCAGACCGACCAGGTGCGCGAGTGGTTCCTGTGCGGTCCCTTCGAGCTGGTTCAGCTGTGCCGTGACGAGCTCGACGGCAAGGGCGTCGACAGCGCCGATGTGCGCTTCGAGCTGTTCTCCACGGGCAAGCCCTCCGACGGGCCGGGCCAGGGCAACACCGGCCGTCCCGTCATCACCGATGACGGCGGCCGCACCATCGCCGTCTCCTTCATGCTCGATGGGCTGTCCGGCTCCGTCGACTCCCCGGTCAGCGCCCAGGAGACCATCCTCAACGCGGCTCTGCGCGCCCGTCCCGACGTCCCCTTCGCCTGCGCCGGCGGCGTGTGCGGCACCTGCCGCGCCAAGGTCATCGAGGGTGAGTACGAGATGGACGAGAACTACGCCCTGGAGCCCGAGGAGGTCGAGGCCGGTTACGTGCTGACCTGCCAGACCCGCGCCACGGGCGAATCCATCACCGTCGACTACGACGCCTAGGAAGGTGACGACATGATCGATCTCCTCATCGAGGACGCCACCGCCGAGGTGGTACTCAACAACCCGAAGGCCATGAACTCACTGGCCGAGCCGGACCTGCTGGAGCTGTCCGACGCCTACGCCGAGGCCGAGGCCCGCGGCGTGCGCGCCCTGATCCTGCGCGGTGAGGGCCGGGGCTTCTGCGCCGGCCGCAACATCCGCGGACTCGACCCGGCCGACGACGACGCCACCGACTACCTGGCCAACAAGGTCACCCCCCTGCTGCGCCAGATGAGCCAGTTCCCCGCCCCCACCTTCGCCGCCGTCCACGGCGCCTGCCTGGGCGTGGGCCTGGGCCTGGCGATCGCCACCGACATCGCCTACGTGGCCGAGGACGCCAAGTTCGGCTCCCCCTTCGCCAACCTCGGTGCCACCCTCGACTCCGGCGGCCACGCCCTGTTCGTCGAACGGCTCGGCACCCACCGGGCCATGGACCTCATCGTCACCGGCGACCTCATCTCCGGTGCCGAGGCCGTCGCCGCGGGCCTGTTCTCCCGCGCCGTGCCCGCCGCGGAGCTGCTCGACTTCACCCGCGAGCGTGCCCACCGTGCCGCCAGTGGTGCCACCCGCGCCTTCCTCACCAGCCGGGAGCTCGTCCAGGACATCCGCGACAACGGCACCGGCCTGTGGGACTCCGTGGCCGAGGAGAACATCGCCCAGGGTCGACTGTGTTCCTCCCAGGACTACGCCGAGGGCTTCGCCGCCTTCAACGAGAAGCGCACCCCCGTCTTCGCCGGTCGCTGACCCGGCCCCGCCCCAGCAGCAAGGAAGGAAACTGTATGACCACCCCGAGCGCATACCTCGTCTCCGGTCGCCGCACCCCGGTCGGCCGCTACGGCGGCGCCCTGTCCTCCGTCCGGCCCGATGACCTCGCGGCCCTGACGATCAAGGCTGTCGTCGAGGAAGCCGGCATCGACCCGGCCGACGTGGACGAGGTCATCCTCGGCAACGCCAACGGAGCCGGCGAGGAGAACCGCAACGTCGCCCGCCTGTCCTGGCTGCTGGCCGGCTATCCCGACACCGTGCCGGGCATCACCGTCAACCGGCTGTGTGCCTCCGGCATGTCGGCGATCTCCCTGGCCACCGCACTCGTCGAGTCCGGCCAGGCCGATATCGTCGTCGCCGGCGGCGTCGAGTCCATGTCCCGTGCCCCCTGGGTGCAGGAGAAGCCCACCACGGCCTTCGCCCGACCCGGCGCGACCTTCGACACCTCCATCGGCTGGCGCTTCGTCAACCCGGTCTTCGCCGCCCAGGAGAAGACGACCTTCTCCATGCCCGAGACCGCCGAGGAAGTCGCCCGCGTCAAGGGCATCAGCCGCACCGACGCCGACGCCTTCGCCGCGCAGTCCCAGGCCCGGGCACTGGCCGCCATCGAGGCCGGCCGCTTCGAGTCCGAGATCGTCCCGGTCGAGGTCACCGACCGGAAGGGTAACGTCACGGTCGTCGACACCGACGAGGGGCCGCGCCCCGGCACCACCGAAGAGGTCCTCGGCCGCCTGCGCCCCGTGGTCCGCGGCGGCGAGGTCGTCACCGCCGGTAACTCCTCCTCGCTCAACGACGGCGCGTCCGCCATCCTCGTCTGCTCGGCGGCGGCCGTCGAGAAGTACGGCCTGACCGCCCGCGCCCGGATGCGCGCCGGGGCCAACGCCGGCCTGGCGCCCGAGATCATGGGCATGGGCCCGGTGCCCGCCACCCGCAAGGTGCTCGAACGCGCCGGCTGGGAGCTGGCGGACGTCGATGCCGTGGAGCTCAACGAGGCCTTCGCCACGCAGTCCCTGGCCTGCATGCGTGAGCTCGGGCTCGACGAGGGGAAGGTCAACGCTTGGGGCGGGGCCATCGCCCTGGGGCATCCGCTGGGTTCCTCGGGTTCCCGACTCGCCATCACGCTGCTCAACCGACTGGAACAGGAGGGCGGCACCCGCGGCATCGCGACGATGTGTGTGGGTGTCGGCCAGGGTTCAGCCATCGCCATCGAGAGGGTCTGATCAATGACCACCGCACTCAAGACCGCCCTGACCATCACCGAGTCCGAGGACCGGCTGCTGGTAGAGCTGACCCGCCCCGAGGTCCGCAACGCCATCGACGAGACCATGGTCGCCGAACTCCACGAGGTGTGTGAGTACCTGGAGGAGAACCCGAAGATCCTCATCATCACCGGCTGTGAGGCCGGCGGAAAGGGCATCTTCGCCTCCGGTGCCGACATCGGCCAGCTGCGTCAGCGCCGGCGTGACGACGCCCTGCGCGGCATCAACAACACCATCTTCCACCGCATCGCGCAGCTGCCCGCGCCGGTCATCGCCGCCATCGACGGTTATGCGCTCGGCGGTGGCCTGGAGCTGGCCCTGGCCGCTGATTTCCGGGTCTCCACCCCGCAGGCGAAGTTCGGCCAGCCGGAGGCCAGCCTCGGGATCATCGCCGCGGCCGGTGGCCTGTGGCGACTGAAGAACCTCGTGGGTGAGGCCATCGCCAAGGAGATCCTCCTGGCCGGCCGCATCCTCAACGGTGAGGAGGCCCTCGCCGCCCACCTGGTCACCGAGCTCCACTCCCCTGAGGCGCTGCTCGATGCGGCCCACGGCCTGGCCGACCGCATCGCCGCCCTCGATCCGCTGGCGGTGCGCCTGAGCAAGCAGGTCATGGCCATGCCCGAATCCGCCCACCCCCTCGTCGACAACATCGCCCAGGCGATCCTGTTCGAGTCGGACGCCAAGTTCGACCGCATGCAGGCTTTCCTCGACCGCAAGAAGAAGTAGAAGGAGCCCACGACATGAGCGTCCAGCAAGCAACCCAGGTCCTCGACACCACCTCCGGACTGTCCGTGCCCACCACCGTCGGTGTGCTCGGCGGCGGCCGCATGGGGGCGGGCATCGCCCACTCCTTCCTGGCCGCCGGTGCCCACGTCACCGTCGTCGACATCAACGACGCCGCCGTGGCGGCCGCCCGCGAACGCATCGCCAACGACGTCGCCGGTTCCATCCGCCGTGGCGCCGAGGGCACCGTCGAGCAGTGGCTCGACCGGTTGAGCCTGTCCACCGACCCAGCCGCCTTCGCTGATCTGCCACTGGTGGTGGAGGCCGTACCGGAGTCGATGGAGCTCAAGGCCGACTCCTTCGCCACGATCGCCGCCGTCGCCCCGGAGGCCGTCATCGCGACGAACACCTCCTCGCTGTCGGTGTCCGATCTGGCGCTGACCGTGGGCAACGACGTCATCGGCCTGCACTTCTTCAACCCGGTGCCGGCCTCGAAGCTGGTGGAGATCGTCGTGGCGGACTCCACCCCGGAAGCCCTGGTCGAGCAGGCGCGCGGCTGGGTGAGTGCGCTGGGTAAGACCCCGATCGTGGTCAAGGACGCCCCCGGTTTCGCCTCCTCACGGCTGGGTGTGGCCATCGCACTGGAGGCCATCCGCATGGTCGAGGAGGGCGTGGCCAGCCCGGAGGACATCGACAACGCGATGGTGCTGGGCTACAAGTTCCCCGTCGGGCCGCTGGCGCTGACCGATATCGTCGGCCTGGACGTGCGCCTGGGCATCGCGGAGTACCTGGAGTCCACCCTGGGGGCGAACTTCACGCCGCCGCAGCTGATGCGCGACATGGTCGCCCGTGGTGAGCTCGGCCGGAAGTCCGGCAGGGGCTTCTACGACTACAGCTAGGCGCTCAGAGCTCCGCCTGCGCGTCAACGAGCGCGCGGGCGAACGGGGGGCGGGTGACGCCGGCGCCGAGAGCCTCGGCGGGGTCGGAGCCGAGCTCCACGATGCGGTTATCGGCGTCGACATGCACGACCGAGGGCACGTGGGTGCGTGCCTCGGCGTCGTCCATCTGCGCGTAGGCGATGAGGATGACGAGGTCACCGGGGTGGATGAGGTGCGCGGCGGCACCGTTGATGCCGACGACACCGGAGCCGCGCTCACCGGCGATGGTGTAGGTCTCCAGACGCGCGCCGTTGTCGATGTCGACGATGGAGACGAGCTCGCCGGGCAGGATCCCGGCGGCGTCGAGGAGATTCTGGTCCACGGTCACCGAACCCACATAGTGCAGGTTCGCCTCGGTCACCGTGGCCCGGTGGATCTTGGCGTGGAACATGGTGCGCAGCATGGCTGCTCCTCAGGAATTGAGCAAAGGGCCGGTTCGGCCGGTGATGCTACCGCAGAAATACAGGTCAGACAAGAAAATTTCACCGCCGCCGCTCGACGATCGCGTTGGTGATCCGCGCCGTGCACAGCCGACGTCCCTGCTCATCGGTGATGATCACCTCGTGGCTGGTCAACGTCCGGCCGAGCCGGATGGCCGTGGCCGTGGCGGTGACCAGGCCGCCGTGCCCGGAGGCGTGGTGGGTGGCGTTGATGTCCACGCCCACAGCGACCCTGCCCAGCGTGGAGGCGTGGATGACCGCCGCCCAGCTACCCACGGCCTCCGCGACCGCGACCATCGCCCCGCCGTGGAGCAGGCCCAGGGACTGGCGGTTGCCGTCCACGGGCATGGTGGCCACGACCCGCTCGGCCGACTCCTCGATGATCTCCACGCCCATCTTCCGGTCGAGCTCCCCGAGCTCGATCTTCCACGGTTCCATAGTCTTTTCCGCCTTCCGCTCTGTGCAAGGAATGTGATCGTGATTATACTGGCATGAAATACCAACCGTCCGGTCGGTAGTTAATTGCAGGGCATGACCGCCAGCAACGAAAGGAACCCCCGATGAGCACCACGAACAACTCCCCGGTGTCCCTCCTCACCGAGTCTTCCGGTGGCACGACGGTCTCCACCGAGAACCAGGTGGCCCTGGTCCCCAGCTACCTCAGCGGAGCCTGGGTCACCCCCGATAACCCCACCCGCGTCGTGCAGGTCGACGACGCCTCCACCGGCGAGCCTGTCGCCCGTGTCTCCACCGATGGCCTCGACATCGCCGGCGCCGTGCAGTACGCCCGCGACGTGGGTCAGCCGGCCCTGCGGGAGCTGAGCTTCCATGAGCGTTCCCTCAAGCTCAAGGAGCTGGCGCTCTACCTCCAGGAGCACAGGACCGTCCTCTACGAGCTCGCCATGAAGGCGGGCGCCACCAGGCGCGACAACCTCGTCGACATCGACGGCGGCATCTCCACCCTGTTCGTCTTCTCCTCCAAGGGCCGCCGCGAGCTGCCCAACTCGAAGATCCTCGTCGACGGTCCCACCGAGGTGCTGTCCAGGGACAACAGCTTCCTGGGCACACACATCTACACCTCCCTGCCGGGCGTGGCCGCCCAGATCAACGCGTTCAACTTCCCGGTCTGGGGCATGCTCGAGAAGTTCGCCCCCGCCTTCATCGCCGGCGTGCCCACCATCGTCAAGCCCGCCACCCCGACGGGCTACATCACCGCCGCCTGCGTCGAGCTGATGGTCAACTCCGGCGTGCTGCCCGAGGGCTCCATCCAGCTGATCTCCGGCTCCGCCCGCGATCTGCTCGATCACCTCGACTACCGCGACCACGTCGCCTTCACCGGCTCAGCGGTCACCGCCGCCAAGCTGCGCGCCCACGACAACGTCCAGCTTGAGGGCCTGCGCTTCACCGCCGAGGCCGACTCCCTCAACGCCGCGATCCTCGCCGGGGACGCCACCCCGGACACCCCAGAGTTCGACGCCTACATCAAGACCCTGTTCAACGAGATGACCTCCAAGGCCGGTCAGAAGTGCACCGCCGTGCGCCGCGCCATCGTCCCCGCCGCGCTGGTCGACACCGTCGCCGAGGCACTGGCCGAGCGCGTCACCGCCAAGATCATCCCCGGCGACCCGCGCGACGAGAAGGCCACCATGGGCCCGTTGGTCTCCCGCGATCAGCGTGAGGACGTCGCCGAGGCCGTCGACAACCTCATCGCCGCCGGCGGCAGGGTCATCCTCGGTGGCCCCCAGGAGCTGACGGGCGCTTTCTTCGCCCCCACCATCCTCACCTTCGACGACGCCGACGCCGACGCCGTCCACGACACCGAGGCCTTCGGTCCGGTCGTCTCCATCATCGGCTACACCGACACCGACGACGCCATCCGCCTGGCCGCCCGTGGCCGCGGTTCCCTGGTCGCCTCCGTGATCACCCACGACGCCGACACCGCCGCCCGCTTCGCCACCGGCATCGGCGCCCACCACGGCCGCCTGCACTTCCTCGACCGCGACGACGCGAAGACCTCCACCGGCCACGGCTCCCCGCTGCCCCACCTCATCCACGGCGGCCCGGGCCGCGCCGGTGGCGGCGAGGAGCTCGGCGGCATCCGCGGCGTCAAGCACTACATGCAGCGCACCGCGATCCAGGGCTCCCCCGACCACCTGACCGCCATCACCGGGCAGTGGCACCGTGGCGCGCAGACCCAGCGCGTGACCCGCACGGACGTCGACGCCGGCACCGCCACCCACCCCTTCCGCAAGGACCTGGCCACCCTGTCCATCGGTGACCAGTTCGCCTCCGACCTGCGCCACGTCTCCCTCGACGAGATCCTCGCCTTCGCGGAGGAGACCGGTGACACCTTCTACGCCCACGTCGACGAGGAGGCCGCCACCGCCAACCCGTTCTTCCCCCGCCGGGTCGCCCACGGCTACCTGCTGGTCTCCTGGGCCGCGGGCCTGTTCGTCGAGCCCGCCCCGGGCCCGGTGCTGGCCAACTACGGTCTGGAGAACCTGCGCTTCCTCACCCCGGTCACCTACGACGACTCCGTGCGCATCGAGCTGACCGCCAAGCGCATCACCCCGCGCGTCACCGACGACTACGGCGAGGTTTGCTGGGACGCCGCACTGTTCAACCAGCACGATGAGCTCGTCGCCTCCTACGACGTGCTCACCCTCGTGGAGAAGGTGGACACCACCTACGCGAACTGGGGCGAGTAGCCCCTCCGCCGGGCGGTCCACGGCCAGGTCATCAGCGCCCACACCACGGTCAGGACCCCGGCGGCCACGAAGATGTAGACCGGCCAGGGGCCCATCAGATCAAAGGGTGAGGCTCCCTCCGGGCCGTGACGGAGATAGCCGTAGTTGGCCCCGGTCACCAGGTTCACGCCGAAGGTGACCGCGGCCCAGGCCACCGTGAACAGCCAGGTGAACCCGAGGCCCCGCCAGGTGGGCCGCAACCCCAGCCCCCACACCAGCACCAGCGGGGCGATCAACGCGGCGATATGGGAGAACCAGTACATCCCGTACTCCACCGGCGGGGAGAAGCTGTAGTTGATGTCCGGGGTCAGCAGCGCCATCGCGTTCAGGGACAGACCCCAGTAGTAGGCCACCGCCACCGCCCACCACGCCCGGGTGATCAGGGCCAGCGGAATGATCACCCGGGCCCAGTCGGAGAGGTTGACGGGCACGGCGTGCTCGATGTCGAAGCGGCCGGGCAGCAGGTCCCAGACGATCCAGCCCACCCCGACGGCCAGCATGATCCAGCCGACCACCGTGAGCCACCGGCCCGGGGCGGGGCGGTCGCGGTGACGGCGGACCACCACCACGGCAGCCGCCGAGACCACCACCGTGACGAGCAGCGCCAGCAGGTGGGCTGGGCCGAACAGCGGCATCGACCCCAGGTCCTCATCGGCGGCCAGATGCATCGGAGGAACTGCCATGGCCCCACCCTAACGTCGGAGCAGGATGATCGCTCCGGGCTACCCTGACGGGGAGGCACCCTCGTGGAGGCGGTGGGCCGGGGACGTCAGTCGGCCTGGCGGGTGTGGCTGTCGGTGCCCTGGATGCCGGTGACGGTGGTGAGCAGGAAGACCGAATCCTCCAGCGCGATGACCGCGTGCCGGTAGTGGGTCAGGGCGACCAGCTCACCCTCCTGGATCTCGGTCTCCTCCTGGCCGGTGATCCGTACCCGGCCGGTGAGCAGGAAGATCGACGCCGCGGGCGGGGAATTATGCTCGGCCAGTTCGGTGCCCTCCCGCAGCGCGATGACCGTCTGCCGCAGTGGCCCGTCGTTGACCATGAGTTTGGCCATCCGGCCATTCTCATTCGAACAGGCCTGCTCCAGCAGTTTACTGGCCTTGTCTTCAACGATGGACATCTCTCAGCTCCCTGGTATTGCGGACTGACGTGCGGTTTCCCCGAGCCTACCGCGCGCAGCCGGGTCCGGGCGGGAAAATCCGCCCCCGGGTGCGCCTGCGGCCGCTAGCGTGGGGTCATGAACCGTAGCCTCCTGATCCACAAGACCGACGATTCCCTGACCACCTCCCTCAGCGGTGAGCTGTATCTCGGCGAGGGTGATCTGCTCATCGACGTCGCCTACTCCTCCCTCAACTACAAGGACGGCATGGCCCTGCGCGGCGACAAGGGTGTGGTTCGCACCCTGCCGCTGGTGCCGGGTATCGACGCGGTGGGCACCGTCGTGGAGTCGGGGTCCGGGCGTTTCCACCCCGGCGATGAGGTGGTGATCAACGGCGCCGGGTTGGGGGAGTCCCGACACGGCGGATACACCACCCGCCAGCGCGTCCCCTCCGCATCGACGGTCGCCCTGCCCGTCGCCTTCAACGCCTGGCAGGCCGCAGCGATCGGCACCGCCGGTTTCACCGCCGCGCTCAGTGTCGACGCCCTGCGCGAGCAGGGGGTGCGCCCGGAAGACGGGGAGATCCTGGTGACCGGCTCGACCGGTGGGGTCGGTTCCCTGTCCGTGCACCTGCTCCATCAGCTGGGTTACACCGTGGTCGTGTCCACCGGCCGGATCGCGGAGTACGGCGACTACCTGCGTCGACTCGGGGCCACCGAACTCGTCGACCGGGGCTCACTCGCGGAGCAGGGTCGGCCCCTGCAGTCCACCCGCTGGGCGGGCGTGGTCGATTCTGTGGGTTCCCACACGCTGGTCAACGCACTCGCCCAGACCCGGTGGGGCGGCACGGTTGCCGCCTGCGGCCTGGCCCAGGGTGCGGACCTGCCGGCCACCGTCCTGCCCTTCATCCTGCGCGGGGTGAAGCTGATCGGCATCAACTCCGTGGATGCCCCACTAGCCCTGCGGGAGCGCGCCTGGGAGCTGCTGGCGGAGCACCTCGACGCCGCTGTGCTGGAGGAGATGACGGAGACGGTGCGGCTGGACGACGTCGCCGCCACCGGCGCAGGGCTGATGGGGGGACGTCGTCACGGGCGCACCGTCGTGGACGTGCGATCCTAGACCCGGACCTTCTCCGGGGTCGCCGCCAGATCGGCGCGCTGCGCGCGGGCGAAGGCGCTGGCGGGGGAGAGCTGGTTGCGGAACAGGGTGACTGCCAGCCACAGGGTCAGCAGGGCGACCGCCGAGTTCAGGCCGATGAGGACGTAGTAGACGGTGGAGAACTTCTCGACCAGACCGTTGTCGACCAGGCCGACGTGGATGAAGAACATCGACAGGACGCTCAGGCCGACACCGGGGCAGACCAGGGTGAAGGCGGCCGGGGAGGTGAGCTCGCGGCCCAGGACGAACCTGCGGTAGAAGCCGTTGGCGACCATGACCGCGTGGCCGATGCCCAGGAACGCGAGCTGGGCGACGATGACCGCCCCCAGGAAGGCCATCAGCAGGACCGAGGTGCCAGCGTGTTCCTGCGGGCTGGCAACCTCAGCCAGGGTCTGCAGGCCGTGGCGGTCACGCAGGACGGTGATGGCCCACAGGGTCAGCATCGGGACCGGCAGCCACAGGGTGGCGGAGTTCTGCAGGGACAGGCCGTGGCGCAGGACACTCATGGCGCCGATGACCAGGAAGACCAGGAAGATCAGCCCGGAGATCAGTCCGAAGAACAGGGAACCCGCCAGCCCGATCAGGACGACCCACTGCCCGGTACCCATCGCGGCCGGGGCGCCGAAACCGACACCGACCATGGAGAAGGCGAAGGCTGCCAGCAGCTGGTTGAGACCACCGTTGGCCTCGAAGCTGAATTCCCCGCCGATGATTCGGCGCAGGTAGGCGACCATGATGCCCAAGGCCAGGGCGCCAACCGCACCGTAGGCGATCAGGGCGAAGGGCATCAACGTCTGGATGATGTCCCACAGGCCCGGGACCAGTGCCATCGCTGCGACGAAGAGTCCGTTGACGGTCATTCCCAGGGTCAGGGGGATGGCCATGAGGGTGACCTCGGCGTTGCTGGTGCGCAGCTGCCGGTAGGCCTCGGTGCGCCGGAATGCGGAGAACTCCCGGAAGTTCCAGGCCAGCAGGCCGAAGTGGATGATCAGCATGATGATCATGCCGACATAACCGACACCGATGGCCGACTTCATGAAGGTCCCGCCGTCCGCATAGGCGGCCCGGATGCTCTCGAAGGTGGGCATCGGGGTGCCCGGGTGAGGGGTGATGTGCATGAAGACCATGAAGAAAAAGACCGCCAGGCCACCGAAGCCCAGCGCTGCCAGGAAGTAGAGCGGTGAGTATTTCTCGCCGAGGTTCTTAATCATTGATGCCTGCTTTCACGGTAGCTCCGCATACCCCGGGGGGTATCTACGGGGATCAGGCTAGGCCCATTCCGTGCGAACGTCAAGAACCCCCGAAGCGATGCGCAGCCGCGCACTGCCACAGAGAATCGAACACCAATTCGACCGGAGGGCTCTCGCCCGCGACCCGGAGGTGGTAACCTGAGCTCAATCGAACGCTATTTCGACGCCTAGGGGGGCGGCTGATGCTCGCGACGATCACCGAACTGGACGACACCGACCTGACCGCCACCATCCACGACTCCCATCACAGCCTGAGCAGACACAGGGCCCGGTTCATCCTCGGCCTGGCGGAATTCCACGCCCGCCAGCTGGCCGGCAACCACGGCTCACCCAACACCGTCGCCTGGCTCACCCGCCACCACGATCTCGCCCGCCGGACGGCCTTCGAGTACCTGGGGGTGGGCACGAAACTCCGCCGCTTCCGGCTGGTCGCCCACAGCTTCCTGACCGGCGACCTGTCCTACTCCAAGGTCAGGCTGCTACTACGCCACCTCACCGAGGCCAACGAGGACGAACTACTCAACCTCGCACTACGCCACACCCTCGCCGAACTGGAACAGGCCCTGGCCGGCCGGGCCCGCAGCCGCGGCCGCAGCGCGCCCACCAACTCACTGCGCATCATCAACGACGAGGAGACCGGCGGGCTGCGCTTCTGGGGCACCCTCGACCCCGAACGCGCGGCCGAGTTCCTCGCGGCCCTGAAGATCGGGGAACTGGCCAACCTCCGCGACCTCAGCGACCTGCCACCGGACACGCTCACCGACCCCGCGGCCGTCGACACCGAAGTGGAGCAGACCCGCGCCCGGGAAAAATCCCGCACCCGCTTCGGCAGCCCCCTGAGCGCCACCGTGCTGCCCGCCTTCCTCAGCGTGCTCAACATGGTGCGCACCACCCCGCACAACAGCCGGCGTGCCCCGGGAGCCCAGGTCAACGTGCTGCTCACCGAGGACGGACGCGCCGTCCTCCCCGAACGCCACGGCGCAGAAACCACCGACCTGCTGCGCCTGCTCATCAACGGCACGGTCCGCTACCACCTGCTGGACCGCCGGGGCCTGCGCATCACACTCAGCCGCAGCACACGCCTGGTCTCCCACGCACAGGAGACCGCCCTGCTGGCCCTGTGGGGACACCGCTGCGCCGCGCCGGGATGCCACCACAGCCGCTTCCTGGAGTTCCACCACATCCACGAATGGTCCCGGGGCGGCGCCACCGACCTGAACAACCTCATCCCCCTGTGCTCCGGCTGCCACAGCCTCGTCACCGCGGGTCACCTGACCATCCACGCCGATCGCGTCAGCCCGGAGCTGCTCCGTTTCCGCTTCCCCGGCGGGCACTCCCACACCGCCACCGCCCGACGCCTACCGGTCGCCGACGAACAGCTGGGCCCGTGGGCCGACACCTACACCGAGGGCCCCGTCCCCACCGGCGACGACCACCTGCTCCGCACCTGGCACCGGCCGGACTCCTTCGACGATGCCGACGCCGCGGAACCCGCGGCCCACCCGGAGCAGAGTGCGCAGCTGCGCACCCTTCACCGCGCCATGCCACGCAGGAAGGGCGCCACCACCGACCTCGATACCCGGCAGTCCAGCACATAGGCCCCCACCCGACCGGACGCGATCCACTCCTCGGAATCCCCGAGCTCCGCGAGCGTGCGCACCACCGAGGCGCGCGCCCCCAACGCCCCCATCAGCCCACCACCGTCGCCGGTGACCAGCACCGTGGTGCGCTCACCAGCCGCCGCGAAACCACCACAGACCCCCAGGTCACGGTAATTCTGTCCACCTGGCGGGAAGATGCACCGCGCCGGGGCGGGGGCGGCGACGTCGGCGCGGGCAGCCGCGGTGACGGGCCGGTCGGCCAGATCGTGGGGGATGTTCAGCACCACCGGTATCCGCTCCGCCAACGCCAGATCCATGGCCTCCTGCGCCAGCGGGGCCGCGTCATCGCAGCCCACGGTCAGGGGGCGGGCACCGCAGGCCCGGACGATCGCGTCCTGGTCGATACCGGAGGGGCGCAGGCCGCCCGTCGGAGGAGCATCCACGACGTAGACGAGCGCGTCGACGAACCAGGCGTTGCCGTTGCCCATCAGCCCGAAGAAGAACCGGGTGGGGGTGGCGAGCGTGCGGGGGACAGCCTCCGAGACCGTCAACTCAGGGATGCAGTGCATTAATTCTGCCGTGGAAGCGTCCAAAAATATCAGGCGAGCAGATAGGCCCGTCTTCTGCTGGTGGGCGGGGCGGTGGCAACCACGAACCCACCTTCAACCAGCTCCTTGAGAACCGGACGCAGGGAGTTCACCGACGAGCCCGATTCCGCTGATATCTCCCGGATGTTCTTCGGGGTGGAGGCGGACAACAGCCGCAGAACCTGCTCAGCCTTACCGGTCACTCCGAGTGCGGAGAGCGGAATCGTGAAACGGTCCGGGGAGCTTTCCACCAGCTTTCCGGCGTGCGCCAGCCGTTGCAGATCAGCCCGGGCGTCATCTGAGTCGATCCCCAGATGCTCCCGAAGCTCCCGGGGGGTGACCGCGCCCAGATCATGGGCCAGGATCAGGGCGATGTCCTGAACTCTTGAACGCCCTCCACCGAAGCGCTCCAACCAGTCGGTGGTTTCCTGATTCATCAATCCGAAGCGGCTCAGAACAACGGTGAATGAGCCGATGTCCGCATGGAACCGGGGTGCCGGAAGCCCATGGTGCTGCATTCCCGAGAACATTCTGCGGATTCCGCTGCCCTGATTCTCACTCACCGTCCCCTGCCCACCCGGTAGGGGAGCGCGGCTGAGCAGCTGGGACAGAATAGGGTTACGCGAGACTGAGCGGCCGTCACGGAGGTTCTCCAGCGTCCTGTCACCCCAGAGGCCGCCCGGGTTGGTGATCTCCACCCGGTCCGTGAAAACATCCACCGCCACCTGTTGCCCCTGCACATCCGGCCCGTAATGACGGTGCATCACGGCATTGGATATCGCTTCACGGATCACCGACCGGGGGATCTCCGGCTCGTCGACCGCCCCTGTCCCCCGCTCCACATGCCGGACACGTAGATTCCTGAAGACGACCCTCACGGCATCGTCGACCGCCACGGGGATGGGGCCGTCACACATCCTCCGGTCGAGGAATCGGACGTCGGAATGTCCCTGCGACTTTTCCGATCCCGGGTGAACGGTGACATCGATGAACAGCTGGGGAAAAAACTGCTGCGGATACCTGCCGAACGTGAGTATTCCGGCAAGGGTCGGGGCCCCCTCAGCGAGAACGATGTTCATGCGTTCCAAAATTTCACGTCGCGAACCCACGCCCTCAGCGGCCTTTGAGCCACTCGCCTCCAACGCCCGGAGGAAATCTGAGATCAGCGCCTCATCCAGGTCGTCAATATGGGCTCCATGGGCGGGTGACCTGTCGTTTTCGTCTCGTCGGGTCAGGGTCTGAAGCTGATGGATCTCGTACGCGGACATCCTCTTGTCCGCGTCCAACACCCTTTTGTAGCTCCCCTTGGTGAGTCCCTGGGCAACCACATGGCAGGGCATCAGGGAGATGAGGCCAGGGTCATGGCGCATGGGGGAGATACGGAGCACCAGGAGCTGGCCTCCCTCAAATTCCAGCCGGTTGAGCCGGTACTCGGGAACAGGCTTCACCTTCGGGTCAGCCCCCTGCGCCTCATCCAGTCCGGACATCAGCTGGTCGCTGACCCTGGCTATGTCGAAATCCGGTGCCGGCCTGAATCCCTCCCGCTCATCCAGTCCGAGCAGGACCACGCCACCACCGGTGTTCGCGAAAGCACTGACCGTCGGCCAGACCTCTTTACCGAGACTGCGGGCGACACTCTTGGCCTCGACCCTCTCGTCGTCATCGCCCTGGCGCCGCAGCCGCGCGACCCAGCTCTGCACCAGTGCTTCCAGCCCGTCCTCACTCACACCGTCACCCTATAGAGTGATGAGTGAGAAATCTAGAGTGACGAGTGAAAAGTCCAGAGTGACGCGCGACAGCCTCCGAAACGCTCATGCGCCGCCTACTTCACCACCAGGTTGACCATGCGGCCGGGCACCACGATCTGCTTAACCAGGTTCCTACCCTCGATGTGCGCGGCGACCCTCTCGTCCGCCAGGGCGAGAGCGACGACGTCGTCCTGCGCGGCGTCGGCAGGCACGGTGACGCGACCGCGGACCTTGCCGTTGATCTGCACCGGCAGCTCCACCTCATCGTCCTTCAGCCACTTCTCCTCGAAGGAGGGGAAGTCCACGAAGGTGATGGTCCCCTCGTGGCCGAGGCGCCGCCACAGCTCCTCGGCGATGTGCGGGGCCACCGGCGCGACCATGATCACCAGCGGTTCGACGGCCGCCGTGGGCACGGTGTCCGGATAGGTCTTGGTCAGGTAGTTGACGTACTCGATGAGCTTGGCCACCACGGTGTTGACCCGCAGGTTGGCGTAGTCGTCGCGCACGCCGGCGACGGTGCGGTGCAGCTGCCGGTTGTCCTCGTCGGTGAGGGCGACGTCGCCGGTCAGGGCCGTACCGGTGGACTCGTCGACGATCAGGCGCCACAGGCGCTGCAGGAAACGCTGCGCGCCGACGACGTCCTTCGTGGCCCAGGGCCGGGAGGTGTCGAGCGGGCCCATGGACATCTCGTAGACGCGCAGGGTGTCGGCGCCGTAGCTGTCGGCGATCTCGTCGGGGGCGACGGCGTTCCTGAGCGACTTGCCCATCTTGCCGTACTCCTGGGTGACCTCCTCACCCTCGTGGAAGAACCTGCCGTCGCGCTCCTCGACATCCTCGGCCGGGACGTAGACGCCGCGGGCGTCGGTGTAGGCGTAGGCCTGGATATAGCCCTGGTTGTACAGGCGACGATAGGGCTCCACCGAGCTCACGTGGCCGAGGTCGTAGAGCACCTTGTGCCAGAAACGCGAGTACAGCAGGTGCAGCACGGCATGCTCGACGCCACCGACATAGAGGTCGACGCCACCGCAGTCACCCTCGGACTGCGGCCCCGTCCAGTAACGCTCGTTCTCCAGGTCAACGAACTTCCCGGAGTTATTCGGATCGATATAGCGCAGCTGGTACCAGGACGAACCCGCCCACTGCGGCATGACGTTGG
>CAZTIZ010000003.1:60127-61478 GCA_964613845.1 uncultured Corynebacterium sp. | reverse complement strand
ACCCGCGACCTCCGCCGTGACAGGGCGGCGCGCTAACCAACTGCGCCACAGGGCCTTGATGTTGAAATTCTCGCATAAGCGATTACTCCGCACCCCCAACGGGATTCGAACCCGTGTCGCCGCCGTGAAAGGGCGGTGTCCTAGGCCTCTAGACGATGGGGGCCAACGAACCTTCGCCAGAGCACTCAGGGGCGTTAGCGACTGGAAAAGAATATACTCGATAATCACCAGAAGGACAAAACAGCAGGTGGAAGGGTCCCGCTCCTCCCCTCCACCCGTCCGCAGCGGTAGCACCTCCGGCTCCGGTGATAATTGAGGACGCCACGCCCCCTACCCTAAAATGGAACGAAACCCGTGGGGGACGGTCGACCGCGACCGGGCCGGCGCTTCCCCACACCGCCGACGAGGCCCCTCACACCGGCCACCGCGACACCATCCGAAATCCCACCCAGGGCGCGGGGTCGGGAACATCAGCAGAAGTGAACAAGGTGAAGAGCATGACCGACCCCGAGATCACCGCCGACACGGAAGACGTACGGCAGACGTGCGCCTGCCATGACCCCCATGTCCACGGCTATAACGAAAACAAGGCGAAGTACCTCGCCCGCCTCAAACGGATCGAGGGGCAGGCCCGTGGAATCCACCGCATGATCGATGAGGATCAATACTGCATCGACATCCTCACCCAGGTCTCGGCGGTGACCTCTGCGCTGGAGAACGTCGCGCTGGCGCTACTGAAGGACCACATCCGGCACTGCGTCACCGGGGCCGCGGCCGCGAACGGAGAGCTCGCCGACGAGAAGATCGAGGAAGCCATGAAGGCCATCCACCGGATGGTGAAATCCTAGGCACAGGGCAAGGGTTCGAGGAGCCCATCGAACCCTGTGCCGCTAAGACCGCAATCTTCCCCTCAGCCCAGGCCATCACGTCAGTGCGGCTGAAACGCACGGCCTTGCCAACATTATCCTCGGGCGGGTCGATACCATCCTCGCGCTAGCCGTTGACGGTGGCCCGATTCACCCCCATGAGCTCGGCAAACTGCCCGATGATGAGAAATTCCTTATCCAATTGTTTTTCCCCTCTACAGAAACAGGGGCGGCCAACCTCAGCCACCACCATCACCTATGGTAGCCGAAATTTATGCCGCCTGCCCCTATATGCAATGGTGAGAGGACTTTTGATGCTCTCATTTTCCCCGCAGGGGCACCCGTGAGCGGAAAATGCAACACCCCCGGTCTCGGAGAAGACCGGGGGTGGGAGGTGGGCCCCGCGGGGCTCGAACCCGCGACCTGCGGATTAAAAGTCCGTAGCTCTACCAACTGAGCTAGAGGCCCTGACGCATGCATGTGCT
>CAZTIZ010000003.1:17436-60027 GCA_964613845.1 uncultured Corynebacterium sp. | reverse complement strand
TCCCCCAGCCGAGCCCGGGCCCACCGAAGACGAACCGCCCCTACCGCAGCTGCGTGCGGGAGGGGCGGCGCGTCGAGAAGCGGAAGGTTACTTCTGCATGGAGCCGGTCTCGAGGAAGCGCTCGTGGAAGGAGAGTGCGGTCGCGAGGTCGTGCGGGGTGTGCTGGAACTTGGACTTCCTGGCGCGCTCGACGTACTCCTCGAGCAGCGGGCGGTAGTCCGGGTGTGCCACGGAGATCATCTTGGCCACACGGTCACGCGGGGCCAGGCCACGCAGGTCGGCGACACCGTACTCGGTGATGACGACCATGGCGTCGTGCTCGGTGTGGTCGATGTGGGAGGCGAAGGGGACGACCGAGGATATGTCGGTGCCCTTGGCCGCCGAGGGGGAGATGAAGGTGGAGATGCGGGCGTTGCGGGTGAAGTCGCCCGAGCCACCGATGCCGTTCATGATGCGCTGGCCGGCGACGTGGGTGGAGTTGATGTTGCCGTAGATATCAGCCTCGATCATCCCGTTGGAGGAGATCAGGCCCACGCGGCGGATGACCTCCGGGTGGTTCGAGACCTGCAGCGGGCGGGTGATGATGTGATTGCGGTAACGCTTGGCCTCCGCGTTCATCTTCTCCGCATACTCCGGGGACAGGGAGAAGGAGGTCGCCGAGGCAACGGACATCTTGCCGGCGTCAATGAGGTCGACCATGCCGTCCTGGATGACCTCGGTGTAGGCCTCGATGTTCTCGAACTTGGAGTCGAGCAGACCCGCCATCACGGCGTTGGGAACGTTGCCCACACCGGACTGCATGATGTAGTTGTCGTAGGCCAGACGCCCACCCTGGACCTCGCCCTCCAGGAAGTCGAGGAAGTAGCCGGCGATCTGCTTGGAGATGTCGTCGACCGGCTTGAAGGGAGCGTTGCGGTCCGGGGAGTCGGTCTCGACGACGGCGACGACCTTGCTGATGTCGATGTCGATGTAGGTGGTGCCGATACGGTCACCGGAGTTGATGATCGGGATCGGGGTGCGGTTGGGCAGGTGGCCGATGCGGTGGATGTCGGCCATACCCTCCAGGTCGAGGGACTGCCAGGAGTTGACCTCGAGGATGATCTTCTCGGCCTTGTCCAGGTAGTCGACGTTGTTACCCACGCCGGAGGAGGGGATCAGGTGCCCCTCTTCGGTGATGCGGGTGACCTCGACGATGGCGACGTTGAGTTTGCCGAAGAAACCGTGCTCCACGTACTGGCCCGAGTGGGACAGGTGAATGTCCTGGTACCTCATCTCGCCGGAGTTGATGGCGTTACGCATCAACGGGTCCGACTGGTAGGGCATGCGGTAGTTGATCGCGCCGGCCTCGGCCATGACGCCATCACAGTCCGGGGCGGTGGAGGCGCCGGTGAAGACGTCGATCTTGTAGGAGTCACCCTTGGAGTGGGCCTCCTTGGCGCGGTTGGCGATCGCGGTCGGCATCGCCTTCGGGTATGCGGCCCCCGTGAAGCCGGACATGCCGACCCTGTCACCGTGGTCGATGAACTGAACTGCCTCATCAGCGGACATGATTTTGCCGCGCAGCAGAGCGTTGGCGATCCGATCGGACATTCAATAACCTCCTTGAAGAGGCCGGTCCCCCGTGACGGTCCACGGCACCCGGCCGGTGTGTTCACTCGGCGCCCATCCCGCACGGCTGTGTACTCCGCCATGATGAGCCCTTTTAGTTGCGTTGACCACATTAGCGGATTTCACTCCTGCATGTCGCAATCCTCCCCGTCCCGGAAGATTCCCCCACCCACCGGAAAACCCCGAGCACGGTTTGGGTTCCCCCACCGGGAGAGTGGAGAATGAGGGGTGTGACACTGACTATCGGATCCCTGACGCTGAACTCCCCCGTCGTCCTCGCCCCCATGGCGGGCGTGACGAACGTGGCCTTCCGCACCCTCTGCCGCGAGCAGGAGATCGAACGCACCGGCACCGTCTCCGGCCTGTACGTGTGCGAGATGGTCACCGCCCGCGCCCTGGTCGAGCGCAACGAGAAGACCCTCCACATGACCACCTTCGCCCCCGACGAGAATCCGCGCTCACTGCAGCTGTACACCACCGACCCGAAGTACACCTACGAGGCAGCGAAGATGATCGTCGAGGAGAACATGGCCGACCACATCGACATGAACTTCGGCTGTCCCGTACCGAAGGTCACACGTCGCGGCGGCGGATCGGCGATCCCCTACAAACGACGCCTGTTCGGCAACATCGTCGCCGCCGCCGTCAGAGCCACCGAGGGCACCGACATCCCGGTGACCGTGAAATTCCGCGTCGGTATCGATGATGAGCACCACACGCATCTCGACGCCGGACGCATCGCCGTCGAGGAGGGCGCCGCGGCCGTCGCCCTGCACGCCCGCACCGCCGCCCAGCGTTACTCGGGTGCGGCCGACTGGAACGAGATCACCCGCCTCGTCGAACACCTCGACGGCTCCGGGGTACCGGTGCTGGGCAACGGCGACATCTTCGCCGCCCCCGACGCCCGCGCGATGATGGACCAGACCGGCTGCGACGGCGTCGTCGTCGGCCGCGGCTGCCTCGGCCGCCCCTGGCTGTTCGCGGAACTGTCCGCCGAGCTGCGCGGCGAACCAATCCCCGACTCCCCCACCTTCGGTGAGGTCACCCGCATCATCCGTCGCCACGCACGTCTGCTGGCCGACCACTCCGGGGAGGAGCACGCCTCCCGGGATCTGCGCAAGCACATGGGATGGTACCTGCGTGGCTTCCCGGTCGGCGGAGAGCTGCGCGCCGAGCTCGCGCGCACCAGCTCCCTGGCCGAACTCGACGAGATCCTCGCCCCCTGGGAAGGCTCCGAGGCGCAGGCCGAGGACGCCGATGGTCCCCGCGGCCGCAAGGGCTCATCCGCCAAGGTCGCACTGCCCGACGGCTGGCTCAACGACCCCGAGGACGAGGCCGTCCCGCTCGGCGCGGAGATCATGAACTCCGGCGGCTGAGCACGTCGCACCGAGGGCCCGCTCATCCGGCGGCCTCCTGTCATGCGTCATATGATGAGGCGCATGCGCACCGCCTACCGCGAACGACTCGACGCCTTCGCCCATGACCTGATCCTCATGGGCGACACGGTGCAGTCCATCATGACCAAGGCCTCGCGGGCACTCCTCCAGGGCTCCCTCCAGTCCGCCGAGGAGTCCCTGTCACTGTCCGATGATCTGGAGGAACTGCGGGTGCGCTGCGAGGAGCGCGCCGTGGAGCTGCTGGTCCTGGAGGGACCTGTCGCCCGGGACCTGCGCCAGGTGGTCTCCTCCATCTACATCGTGGAGGACTTCAACCGGATGGGGACACTGGCCCTGCACGTGGCCAGGGCCTCCCGCCGCCGACATCCACAGCTCGCCGTGCCCGAGCAGGTCCACGGGTATTTCAGGGAGATGGCGCGCCTCGTCAACGAGATGTGCAACACCACCCGGGGCATCCTCATCGAGCCCGACGCTGATGTAGCCATCAATCTCAACGCTGAGGATGATGCCGTCGATGACCTCAACGAGCACCTGCTGATGATCCTGACGCAGCGGAAGTGGACACACAGCGTCCGCGAGGCCGTCGACGTCGCCCTGCTCTCCCGTTTCTACGAGCGCTACGCGGACCACTGCGTCAACGTCGCAGCCCGCATCGTGTATCTGACCACCGGCCTGATGCCCGCTGATTACCTGGCCAAGCGGGAAAGCGATGAGGCTGACGCGGACACCGCCCGCCGCTTCGCGGAGCTGGAGCGGCAGCTCTCCCACCATGGCCGGGGCCCCGTCATCCCAGACACCCGGGGTTAGAGCTCTTCGAGTTCCACCGGGCGGCGCTGCCAGCCACCCACCGGGACACACACGTGGGCCCGTGCCCCGCACCAGGTTTTCTCCGCGTTCCCCTCCGGCGCCCACGCCTCAAGGTCGGCCAGGTCGAAGGAATGGGACGGACCCCCGGGGTAACGCGATGCGTTCACCCCGGGGGTCCGTCCCAGTGACCTGTCAGAGAGCCGGGATCAGCCGAAACGGCCGGCGATATAATCCTCGGTCTCCTTCTGGTCCGGGTTCTCGAAGATCTTCTTCGTGTCACCGAACTCCACCAGGCGGCCCGGACGACCGGTCGCCTCCAGGGAATAGAAGGCGGTTTTATCGGACACACGGGCAGCCTGCTGCATGTTGTGGGTCACTATGACAATGGTGAAGTCCTCCTTGAGCTCGTGGATGAGGTCCTCCACGGCCAGGGTCGAAATCGGGTCCAGGGCGGAGCAGGGCTCGTCCATGAGCAGGACCTCCGGTTCCACCGCGATGGCGCGGGCGATGCACAGTCGCTGCTGCTGACCACCGGACAGGCCGCCGCCGGGCTTGTCGAGGCGGTCCTTGACCTCCTCCCAGAGGTTCGCGCCACGCAGGGAACGCTCGGCGACCTCGCGGAGCTTCTTCCGGTTCTTCTCACCGGCGAGCTTCAGGCCGGCGACGACATTGTCCTCGATGGACATGGTCGGGAAGGGGTTTGCCTTCTGGAAGACCATGCCGATGGTGTTGCGGACGGAGACCGGGTCGACCTTCGGGTCGTAGATGTTCTGGCCGTCCAGGAGGATCTCGCCCTTGACGTGGGCCCCCGGGATGACCTCGTGCATGCGGTTGATGGAACGGAGGACGGTGGACTTACCGCAACCGGAGGGGCCGATGAAGGCGGTCACGGCCTGTGCCGGGACCTGCAGGTTGACGCTCTGCACGGCGTGGAAGTCGCCGTAGAAGATGTCAACGTCATTGAGTTCGAGCTTGGACATCAGTAACTCCTGTGAGCTGAATGTGTTCGTGTTCGTGCGTCGGTTGCGGCGGTGTTATTGCTTGACCGAGAACTTAGCGGAGATCAGACGGGCGCCGATGTTGAGCACGGCGATGATGAGGACCAGCGTGAAGGCCGCGCCCCACAGCTTGTCCAGGACCGCCTCGGAGGTGCCTGCCTTGTACATGTCGAGCATCATCAGCGGCAGGGAGGACTGGGGGCCGGTCAGGGGATCGAGGTTCATGGCCTGGGTGGAACCCACGAGGATCAGCACGGGCGCGGACTCACCCATGACGCGGGCGATGGACAGCATGACGCCGGTGGCGATGCCGGACAGGGCGGTGGGCAGGACGACCTTCGCGATGGTCTTCCACTTGGGCACACCTAGGGCATAAGCGGCCTCACGCAGGTCCATCGGCACGACGCGCAGCATTTCCTCGGTATTGCGGACCACGACCGGGACCATCAGGAGCACCAGCGACAGCGCGACGGCCATGCCCGATCGCTGGAAACCGAAGAGAGTGATCCAGGTGGTGAAGATGAACAGCGCGGCCACGATGGAGGGGACACCGGTGAGGATGTCGACCATGAACGTGGTGATGCGGCCGAGGCGGTTGCCGTTGGCGTACTCCACCAGGTAGATCGCGGTGAAGATACCGATCGGGATGGACAACACGGAGGCGATGAGGGTCTGGACCAGGGTGCCCACGATCGCGTGGAGGGCGCCGCCGCCCGGTAGGTGGTACAGGACGCCCTGCTGGGAGGTGGTCCACCAGTCGAGGGTCATGACCGAGCCAAGACCGCGGATGATCACCTCGGCCAGGACCCACACGAGCGGGATCAGGGCGATGAACATGGTGAGGTACACCAGGGTCGTCGCGATGGAGTTGCGCGTCTTCCGCGACGAGGAGATATCGGTGAATGCGGACTTGGCAACCAGGGGCTGGGGGGTCCGGGCGTCGGTGTTGACGTGGTTGGGCATGATCTGTTCCTCGCCTTCTACTTCTTGGAAACCAGGGAGCGGGCGATGGCGTTGACCACGAAGGTCAGGAAGAACAGCACCAGACCTGCTGCGATATAGGCACCCGCACGGATATCGTCATTGAACTCGGGGGCCGCGTTCGCAATCGCCGTGGCGAAGGTGGTGCCGCCGTCGAAGAGCGAGAAACGGAAGGCAGAGGAGGGCGAGACGACCAGGTACAGGGCCATGGTCTCACCGAGGGCGCGGCCGAGGCCCAGCATGGAGCCGGAGATATAACCCGACATACCGAAGGGCAGGACGGTCATGCGGACGACTTCCCAACGGGTAGCACCCAGGGCGAGAGCTGCCTCGACCTGCCCCTTCGGGGTCTGCACGAAGACCTCACGGGCGGTGGCGGCGATGACCGGGAGGATCATCACGGCCAGCACGATGCCACCGGTCAGGATATTACGGCCGGTTTCAAAGGAGGGGGAGTTGGTGTAGGTGGCAAAGAGGAAGAATCCGCCGGCCCAGCTGTGGATCCACTCGTAGAAGCTCGTGAGGAACGGCCCCAGGACCAGCCAGCCCCACAGTCCATAGACGATGGAGGGCACGGCTGCGAGCATGTCCACCAGGTAGCCCAGCGGTTTGACGGCCCGCTTGGGTGCGTAGTTGGACAGGAAGATCGCGATGCCCAAGGCGATCGGCATCGCGATGAGCAGAGAGACCACCGAGATGAGCACGGTGACCGCGAAGAGGTTGGGGATACCGAAGTACATGGCTTCGGTGTTGGAGGTGTTCCACGCACCGGTGTAGGTGAAGAAACCGGTGATCCCCTCGACGTTCCGCAGGAGGGAGGGAACCGCGCGCCAGATGAGGAACGCGCCGATGGCGGCGATGAGGACGGTGATGAAGGTCGCTGAGGCAGTGGACAGGAACTCGAAGATCCGGTCACCGGGGCGCTTGACGCCGCTGCGGTCAGCCTGGATACCGGGCCCTTCCGGCATCGGGGCATTTCCGATGGAGGCCACGGAGGTCGGGAGGGGGCCCTCTCCCTGACCGAGCCTCTGCTGCTCGTCCGTGGACGGATTGTTGCTTGCCATGAGGCGCAATTCCTTAGAACTTAACGGGAAGAATTCAGTTTCATTCGGCCACGTCGCACTACGTGGCGGCGCCCCCGACGACGCTTTGCGCGTGCGGGGGCTGCCAGAAACGGTACCGACCTGGGGCCGTTCGCCCCAATCGGTTGCCTGCACGGGCGGAGTGCAGGCCGCCATCTACTGGATGGCGGCGACGGCCTCGGTCAGGCGCTCGTGGTGGGTGCCGGTGACCGGGATGTAGCCCAGCTCCTCTAGGCCTTCGTCCTGGTTGTCCAGGGCGACGTTGAGGAAGTCCTTGACCATGGCGGAGGTCTCCTCGTCGTAGCCCGCGGAGCAGACGATCTCGTAGGTGGTCAGGATGAGCGGGTAGGAGCCCTCCTGGTTCTGGGAGAACAGTGCATCGGAGTTGACGACCATGTCGTTACCCTCGGTCTCGAACTCCAGGGCGTCCAGGGCCACGCCCACGGACTCGGTGGTCAGCTCGACCGGGCCGGCGCCGAAGTCCAGGTTGGCGATACCCAGGTTCTGCTGGGTAGCGAAACCGGACTCGACGTAGGTGATGGCACCCTGGATGTTGCTGACTTCGGTGGCCACACCGTTGGAGCCGTTGGCACCGGCACCGACGGCGGAGGGGAACTGCTGGCCCTCGGTGTCCCAGTCCTCCGGGGCCGCGGCCAGCAGGAAGTTCTGGAAGTTGTCGGAGGTGCCCGACTCCTCGGCCCGGTAGACCACGGAGATCTCAAGGTCCGGCAGGTCGACGCCCTCGTTCTCGGCGGCGATGGTCTCGTCGTTCCAGTTGCTGATCTCACCGTTGAAGATCTTGGCGACGGTCGGGATGGAGAGGTTCAGGTCCTCGACGCCCTCAAGGTTGTAGGCGATGGCCACCGGACCGATGACGAAGGGCAGGTGCCATGCATCGTTGCCCTCGCAACGCTCTGCGGCCGGGGCGACCTGATCCTCGGACAGCGGGGAGTCGGAGCCCGCGAAGACGACCTGGCCCGCGACGAAGTTGGTGCGGCCGGAACCGGAGCCGGATGCGGTGTAGGCCAGGGAGGCGCCGTCGGCGGCTTCCTGGTACTTGATGTTGAAGTAGTCCATCGCGTTCTGCTGGGAGGAAGCTCCCTCAGCAACGAGCTGGTTACCTCCGCCACAGGCGACGAGTGCGGTGGATCCGGCGGCCACGACGCCCAGGGCGGCGGCGGTGCGCTTGAAGTTGCGAATCACGGGAAGACCTTTCCTATGCAGATGAAAAATCAGTAGCTGTCCGAGCGAAGCCGGGCCCGGCGACAAGGTGTCCGGCCCACCGGAAGATGGGTGGCACTGATACCGAGCAGGCACAGGCCTGTTGCTCACAGCGCTAAACCTAGACAGTGACGTTAACGGCCCAGGAGCCATTCGGTGAACGAACAGTTAACAGTCGGCAATTCTTGGGCGAATTTATTTGATTCCCAGACATTCCTGAGAGCTAAGTCACTAAATTGAGTAGACTGCGTGCTCTTCTGCGACCGTGAATCCCAGGTTTTCGTAGGTCCGTACCGCTGGCTCGTTGTCTGCCTCCACGTAGAGGATGACCCGGTCCGCCCCCTTGGCCACTAGGTGGGCTATGCCCAACCTCAGCAGCGGATCACCCAGCCCGCGGCCCCGGTAGTCGGAGGACAGCCCCACGACATAGACCTCGCCGAAGGCCGGATCCTCCTCCGTGTGCCATTTGGTCCAGTGGAAACCCGCCAGCGGCGGCAGCTCCCCACCCCCGACCCCACCATCCCAGAGGAAGAGCACATCCTCCTCGGAGAACCACTCGGCCTCGCCTGCCCGGCGCAACCGCGCACGATCCCAGCCGCCCTGTTCCGGGTGCCAGGAGAAGGCGTCGTTGTTCACCCTCAGCCATGCCTGCTCGACGCCCTCACGCCCGAAGCGGGACACCGAATCAGCCAGGTTCCCCGCCGTCAGTCCCACAGGCTCCTCGAACCGGGCGGCGGTGGTCAGGGCCGCCCCATCCACGGCCATCACCAGCAGGCGGCGGGTGACCCGGCGATTCTGCCCACCAGCCAGCGCACGGGCTGCGGGCAGGTCGCCATGGGCCCAGACATCCACCCCCCCGACCTGCCCCAGCAGCGTCGTTCCGATCCCCCGACCGCGGTGCGCCGGGTCCACGACCAGCTCAGCGGACTCCCCTTCGATGGCGGCCACCCCGACGGGACGCCCGTCCACCAGCGCCAGGTGGTGACGGTGCCCGAGGCGGGCGTCGGTGATGCCGAGCAGGAACTGTTCGGACAGCGGGGCGACGCCGTCGACACGCTCGGCGTGGACCGCGATCTCCGCGACACGGGCGGCGAATTCGGGATGGTCAGGCAAAGTCAGGGTCCGGGTCTCCATGTCACACAGCGTATCGGGTAGACATAGACAGGTGTTGGTTCCGCGTCTCCCCCTGGCCATCGTCGCCGTGCTCGCCACGCTGTTCGGTCTCGGCTGGCTCGCCGACTCACTGGCCGCCATCCGGGTGGAGCGAGCGATCTCCGCGGGGGTGGAGAACCGCACCAACCTCGATGTCAGTCCCGCCGTAGCCGTCGGCGGCACCCCCTACCTGCAGGCCCTGCTCAGCGGCGAGGTCCCCGTCATCACCGTCAACGCCCTTGACGTCGATGTGCGTGACCTCGGCATGGTCAATGCCCGCACCGCACTGTCCCAGGTCACCCTGGACCGGGGGCAGGTGCTCAACGGCGACATCGACGGTGCACCCGCAGCCCTGCTGACCAGGACCATCGGCCTCGACGGCGTTGCCTTCGGCCGACTGCTGGACATGACGGACCTCGACATCGCCAACCCCTACGACATCTCCCCCGGCGGCGGCGTCGCCTCCGAGGCCCAGTTGACCGGCACTCCCCCCGGTTTCGACGCGCCCGTGAGCGTGGTCGTCGACCTCCGCCTCGTCGGCCCGCACTTCCACATGACCCCACGGGAGCTGCGTGACGTGCCCGCCGACCGCACAGACGAGATCCACGAGGTGTTCACCCTCACCTTCGACACCCGGGAACTCCCGCTGGCGGGGCGGGCCACCTCGGTGCACCTGGGCGGCGGCTCGATCTACTTCGAGGCCCAACGTCACAACGTCACGGTGCAGCTCGCGGACCTGTCCCCCGTCGACACCTCCGGCCAGTAGCGTCCGACCAGGTCGCGCAGCACCTGCCGCCAGCGTCGTTCCCGCGCCGGGTATTCCTCCCGTGGTGCGAAGACCTCCAGGGCGTCGGGGACGCTGCCCAGGGTCACCTGGTCAAGTTCCCCCTCGTACTCCCCGTCCGCCTGAAAACGCTGTGGTGCGGGACAGGTCAGGGTGGCGGACCCGACATCATCGAAGATGATGGTGCGCTGGCGCACCCAGCGCTCCATCCGCGAACGGTGCCCCACGCCGATCAGGTTCAGCATGCTCACCACCCCGCGCAGCCCCCGCAGGTCCGTCAGCCCGAACAACCCCAGCCCCCGGTCAAAGGAGTTGTGGGGATTGGTGACCACGGGCAGGGGCCCGAAGAAAGTCCACGGGTTGGTGTTGGAGGCCACGAACATGGGCACACCCCGCAGGGACAGGTCGTGGCCGTCGGCGCTGCGGGCCTCGACATCGATCTGCGGCGGGGCGTGCTGGGCCCGCTGCCACGCCACCAGGGCGACGGTGAGGTAGCGCAGCGGGGTGGCTGCGAGCCCTGCGGCCCGGGTCTTCTCCACCCCGGCGATGACGTCGGCGTCGATACCGAAGCCGGTGTTGACCGCGAACCAGCGGTCGTTCCACGTGCCCAGGCAGATCAGTCGACGTAGATCGCGACGAAGCAGATCCACCAGGACCCCGGCAGCCGCAACCGGCTCGGCGGGAAAACCCAACGCCCGGACGAAGACGTTCGCCGACCCGGTGGGGATGACCGCCAGCATCGGTAGCCGGTGGGGATCAGGGGTGTGCCCCTCGGCGGAACCGAGCAGGCCGTTGACCACCTCGTTGACGGTGCCGTCGCCGCCCACGGCGAGCACGAGATCGACGTCGCCACGGGTCAGGCCCCGGCACATCTGTTCGGCATGACCCGGGTGGTGGGTGAATCGACTGACCAGCCGCAGCTCTTCCACCTGGCGCAGCAGAGCGACGATCCGCCGGGTGTCACGGTCGTTCTGGCTGGTCGAATTCGGGTTCGAGATCATCAGCACGCGCACAGTGACCCAGGATAGCCGGACGACGACCGCCTGCTGTCGGGGGCGGAGCCGATGACTAGGCTGAGGGACATGACTCAGGACAGAAACGAGAAGCCGGGCACCCCCGACAACCAGCCCTTCGACACCCCTGGTGACGCCGCAGCAGCCGACACCACCGGGCCCACCAGCCCTGGAACCCGCAGCGGTTCCGATGCCGTGAACCTGGCCGCCGAGCAGTCCAAGTCCACCGCCCACCGCAACCTCCCCACCCTCGACCTGGGCGAGCTGCCCCTGCCTGATGACACCGCCAACCTGCGCCAGGGTCCGAGCCTGCACGACGGCCTGCTCGCCTTCCTGCCGCTGGTCGGGGTGTGGCGCGGTGAGGGACAGGCCGACACCGTCGCCGACGGCCAGTACAGCTTCGGCCAGCAGATCGTCTTCGCCCACGACGGCGAGAACTACCTCACCTTCGAGTCCCGTATCTGGAAGCTCGACGAGGAGGGCCGCCCGGTCGGCGCCGATCAACGCGAGAGCGGCTTCTGGCGGATCTCCCTCAAGGACGAGATCGAGTTCATCTGCACCCACTCCACCGGCGTTGCCGAGATCTATTACGGCGAGCCCGTCAACGAGCGAGCCTGGCAGATCGAGTCCGCCTCCACCATGGTCACCTCCACCGGTCCGGCCGCCCTGGGCCCGGGCCGACGACTCTACGGCCTCATGCCCGATAATGACCTGGGCTGGGTCGACGAGCGGATGGTCAACGGCGAGCTCAGGCCGCGCATGTCCGCACAGCTCAAGCGCATCGCGGGCTGATCCCGCCGGGGACGTCACCCCCCCCTGGGCCGTCACCGGCCCAGCGCGTCGGTGACCAACCCCCTGATCTCATCCTCGTTGTCGGGGGCGGGCAGGACGGTACCGTCCAGTTCGGTCACGCGCACGGCCATGCGCACGGAACTGACCAGCCAGACGGACTCGGCGGTGAGCAGATCACGCACACCGAGGTCCTTCTCCCGACAACGCCACCCCAGCTCCCGGGCATGCGCGTAGAGCGCTGCCTGAGTGGTGCCGGGCAGGATCTCCCCGCCCGGGGTGGGTGTTCGTAGGCGTTTACCCTTCTTCACCGTCACCACCGTCGACGTCGCCCCCTCCAGCACCAGGCCCGTGTCCGGGTCGACGTAGATGACATCCTCGTAGCCCAGGGCCCGGGCGTGCCGGAGCGCAGCCATGTTCGCCGCGTAGTTCAGCGTCTTCGCCCCCACCGTCAACCAGGGGGCCGGGGCCGGAACCTTCTTCCCCCCGGTGGTCGCATCCGCGACGCCGGGCAGCCCGGTGTTGATGGAGTAGCCCCGCGGGGAGGTCATCACCCGCACTCCCGTCTCCCGCTGCCGCGCCTGCTCCCCGGGGATTGCACTGACCACGATCCACGCCGAGGGATTACCCGTGGAGGCTCTTCCCCGCGTGTAGGTCCACACGCACCTGGCATCAACCCCGTTCTTCTCGTACCACCCCTCCACCGCGACCTCCGTGGCCCGGGCCCAGTGCTCCAGGTCCGGCGCCGGCAGCCCCATCAGCTCAGCGGAGGCCGCGAAACGCCGGGCGTGGCGCCGGAAGTTGGCCGCCCGCCCGTCACGGACCAGGAACGTCTCGAACACCCCGTCCCCCCGGGTGACCGCGGCATCATCCCAGTGAACGAGCGGCAGGGCGGGACTGTGGCGGCGGATGGATCCGCCGAAGGGCTCCACGACGACGATCACCGGTTCAGGGCCGACAGGGGCCCCCGGGATGCCGGAGAGGGGTGCAGCGAAGTTGGTGGAGGAGTCCATGCCATGGATTATGCCTGCTTCCCCGCGTTACCATCGAGTACGTGACTACCCATGTGACTCCGGATGATCAGCCCACCTACCGTTCCCCCCTCCTCGACCGCCCCGGGGCGGCGGAAGCACAGGAGCCCGACGCCGCTGTGGACGCCACGGGCGTCGCCTGGCACTACGGCGACCCCCTCGGCGAACAGCGACGGGCGGAGCGCGGCACGATCATCATCGACCGTTCCCACCGCCCCGTGATCCGGGTCTCCGGACCGGAGGCCCCGACCTTCCTCAACAACCTGCTCTCCCAGAAACTCGACGACGCCGCCGACGGCTTCTCCGCCGCCGCCCTCGACCTGGACATGCAGGGACGCATCCTTCACCACGCCGACGTCAGCCGGGTGGCCGACAGCTTCTACCTGGATCTGCCCGCCGACCAGGCGGACAGCTTCCTCGACTTCCTTCGCAAGATGGTGTTCTGGTCGCAGGTCGAGATCCAGGAGACCGACCTGGGGGTCCTCACCCTGCTCGGCCCCGGCACTGAGGTACCCGCCGGCCTCGACACCGCCTTCGTGCGCGACGTCGACTGGGGCGGCGCTCCGCGCCGGGACCTCGCGGTGGAGCGTTCGGGACTGAGCGCGGCCGTCGACAGGCTTCTCGACGCCGGCGCACAGCTGGGTGGGCTCATGGCCTTCACCGCCGAGCGGGTCCGCGCCCTGGAGCCGGAGAAGACAGTGGATCTGGACCACAAGTCGATTCCCCACGAGATCCCGTCCTGGATCGGCCGGGACGGACGTGCCGGTGCCGTTCACCTGGAGAAGGGTTGCTACCGCGGCCAGGAGACGGTGGCCAGGGTCGAGAACCTCGGCCGCTCACCGCGCGTCCTGGTGGTTCTCCAGCTGGACGGTTCAGCGCCTGAACTCCCCTCTCCGGGGGCCGCCGTGACCTTCAACGGGCGAGACGTGGGCAGGCTGGGTACGGTGATCCAGGACTGTGATTTCGGTCCGATGGCCCTGGCACTGCTCAAGCGTCGCGCACTCGACGCGGGCGAGCTGGTCATCGGAGAGGTCTCCGCGGCCGTGGACGTCTCCTCCCTCCCGGAGGAAGAGGGGGAGAAGGCCGGCCGAGCGGCGATCAACCGGCTCCGCGGTCTCTGAGGAAGGGTGATGGCGGCCACCGCCGGTGGCCGCCATTGACCACCCCCAGCCACCCCCACATTCGTCACTTCCATCATGCGCTTTCCCTATATATGGCTCTTTTTGCCAGCTCAAGGGGACGGTGCGGCATTTTTTGCTCGATCAAGCTATTGTGTTCTACAGGAATACACACATACGTAAAGCCGATGGGGCATCCGAATTCCCTGGATCGCCCTCGCACACCTCAAGGGGGTCAGGCCATGGGTCGCGGTCGCGCAAAGGCAAAGCAGACTAAGGTTGCTCGCCAGTTGAAGTACAACACGCCGGAGATGGATCTGGATTCGCTCCAGCGTGAACTCGCCACACAGTCATCCCGCCGCAGGGAAGATTCCGACGACTACGGTGACATCGCATCCCGTTACGAGGATGCCTCCGACTGGGATGATGACGATGAGAGGAACGGACCACGTCCCTCCAGTTCCCGCTACTGATCGGCGGGAGATCTCCCAGCTGTTCCGATAGCTGACGGCGCGCCCTCCTCCCCTCGGGGAAGGGGGCGCGCCGTCGTGATTCCCGGGGCAGTCACGGCCCGCCCCGGACCTGCGGTGGTGCGAGACCGGATCAGAAGCCGGGGTGCTCCCCCAGCAGGACGGCGCGCTCGGTGTCCTCGTCGGTGGCCTGGCGGACGGTGCCCAGCTCCCAGGCGTCGATGTGGCGTGCGGTGAGCATGGCCAGGGCGCGGTCGCGGTCCTGCGGGGCCACGATGGCGACCATGCCGACGCCCATGTTGAAGGTCTTGTCCATCTCCTCGCGGCTGATCCGACCCAGGGACTGGATCGTGCGGAAGATCTGCCCCGGGGTCCAGGTGCTGCGCTGCATCTCTGCGACCAGGCCCTCCGGCATGATGCGGCCGACGTTGCCCGCCAGACCACCACCGGTGATGTGGCTGAAGGTGCGGGTCTCGCACTCGGCGGCCAGCGCCAGGCAGTCCTTGGCGTAGATGCGGGTGGGCTCGAGCAGCTCCTCGCCCAGGGTCCGGCCGAGCTCCTCGACGTAACCGTCGAGTGGCAGGCCTGCCTTTTCCAGCAGGACGTGGCGGGCCAGGGAGTAACCGTTCGAGTGCAGGCCGGAGGAGGCCATGGCGATGACGACGTCGCCGGAACGGACCTTCTCCGGGCCGAGCAGGTCCGCGGCCTCGACGACACCGACGGCGGTGGCGGAGACATCGTACTCGTCCTCGCCCATCACACCCGGGTGCTCGGCGGTCTCGCCACCCAGCAGGGCGGCACCGGCCTGGACGCAACCTTCGGCGATGCCGGAGACGATCTCGGCGACCTTCTCGGGCACGACCTTGCCGATGGCGATGTAGTCCTGCAGGAACAGCGGCTCGGCGCCGCAGACGACGAGGTCGTCGACGCACATGGCGACCAGGTCGATACCGATGGTGTCGTGCTTGTCCATCGCCTGGGCGACGGCCAGCTTGGTGCCGACGCCGTCGGAACCTGCCGCCAGCAGCGGCTCCTCGTACTTACCGAGGGCGAAGAGTCCGGCGAAGCCGCCGAGGCCGCCCCTGACTTCCGGACGGGTGGCGCGCTTGGCCAGCGGAGCGAACAGCTCAACGGCGCGGTCACCGGCCTCGATGTCGACGCCAGCGGCGGCGTAGGAGGCACCCTGCTCCTCAGGGTCGGCGGAGAGGTTCTCGTTCTCGCTCATGGTCGTGTCACTTTCCTTCATCGGCGGTTCTGGGGGATTCGGGGGTTCCGACGGTACTGCCCGGCATCTTCGCCACCAGCTCGGCGTTCGGGTTGCCGGCCGGCAGACCAAGCGGGTAATGACCGTCGAAGCAGGCGGTGCACAATTCGGCGGGGGTCTGCTGGGTGGAGTCGACCATCTGGTCGATGGAGACGAAGCCGAGCGAGTCCGCGCCGATGGCGTTGCGGATGTACTCGGCCATGGCCGCCTCATCCGCGTGGTCACCGGCGTTGGCGATCAGCTCTCCCGGGCTGGCGAAGTCGATGCCGTAGAAGCACGGCCACTTCACGGGCGGGGAGGCGATGCGGACGTGCACCTCGGCTGCGCCGGCCTCCCGCAGCATGCGGATCAGGGCGCGCTGGGTGTTGCCGCGGACGATGGAATCGTCGACGACCACCAGCTTCCTGCCGGCGATGACCTCGCGCAGGGGGTTAAGCTTGAGGCGGATGCCCAGCTGCCGCAGGGTCTGGGAGGGTTGGATGAAGGTACGGCCCACGTAGGCGTTCTTGACCAGGCCCTGGCCGAAGGGGATGCCGGACTCGCGGGCGTAGCCCACGGCGGCCGGGGTACCGGAATCGGGTACCGGGATGACCAGGTCACCGTCGGCCGGGTACTCCCGGGCCAGACGGCGGCCGATCTCCAGGCGCACGTCGTTGACGGAACGGTTGCGGATGACGGAGTCCGGGCGCGCCAAATAGACGTACTCGAAGATGCAGCCCTTGTGATCGACCTCAGCGAAGCGCTCGGCATGGACGCCGGTCTCGTCGATGGCGATGAGCTCGCCGGGCTCAATCTCCCGGACGAAGGAGGCACCGACGATGTCGAGGGCGCAGGTCTCGGAGGCGACGACCCAGCCGCGCTCCAGCCGGCCGAGTACCAGCGGACGCACGCCGTGGGGGTCACGGGCAGCATAGAGGGTGTGACCGTCGGTGAAGGTCAGGCAGAAGGCTCCCTCGATGCGCGGCAGCAGTTGCCGGGCGGAGTCCAGCACCGTGGTGCCCTCGGTGACGGAGTGCGCCAGCAGGGCGCTCATCACCGCGGTATCGGAGCTGGCCTCCTTGATGCTCAGCAGACCCTGATCGACGGCCTCGGCGCGCAGGTCGCGGAAGTTGACGAGGTTGCCGTTGTGTCCGAGCGCGAGGTCAGTGCCGTTGGGGGAGGTGCGGAAGGTGGGCTGGACGTTCTCCCAGCCCGCCCCTCCCGCGGTCGAATAACGGGTGTGACCGATGGCGATGTCACCCTGCAACGCGCCCAGTGAGGATTCATCGAAAATCTGGGAGACCAACCCCGTGTCTTTGAAGACGACGATGCGGTCGCCGTCACCAACGGCGATACCTGCGGCCTCCTGGCCGCGGTGCTGGAGTGCGAAGAGGCCGAAATATGTCAGTTTGGCGACGTCTTCGCCTGGGGCCCAGACACCGAAGACACCACACTCCTCGCGGGGCTCCTGCTCACCGTGATCGTCAAGATCGACGGGGGTGCGGGTCAATTCGGTCCGGGAACGGTCCTTGTGTACCACGCCGACCACCTTAGTCCGTCCCCCCGCTACAAACTAATGAGCGGTAGGCGGGTGGAGATCTCCCCCGCCCGGGGGCCCGAGGAATCCAGCCGCCCCGTCGCCCTCGCCACCGCGAGGGTGATCTGACCGGTGGCCAGCTGCAACCAGGTCAACGGGTCCGTCTCCACGACATTCGGTGGGGTACCCCGGGTGTGTGCCGGGCCCGCGATGCACTGCACGGCGACGAACGGGGGTACGCGCACCTCGACGCTGCCGCCGGGTGCCTCCTGCGCCAGCGTGCGGGCGGTGCGGCGCACGGCGTCGCCGAGTAGCTGCCGGGACGGTTTCTCGACGCCCCCGGGGTCCAGGATCCAGTCCCGGACGGCGGCTACGGCGGCGCGGGTGGCGGTAGGGTCGACGGAGTTGCTCATATCGGAAATATTAGTTCCGTCGGCCCCGACAGTCGGTTATGGTTAGCCAATCCCCCGTTTGTTCGCCCTGAGAAAGACTGTCCGCATGCCGAACACCGTCAAGTCCCCGAAGATCACCCTCCGCTTCATGGCCGCTCCGACCGATGTCCTCATGGCCGGTTCCCATGGCGTCGGCGGCGGCCGCGTTCTCGAGTGGATCGACAAAGCCGCCTACGCCTGCGCGACCCAGTGGTCCGGTACCTACTGCGTGACCGCCTACGTCGGGCACATCCACTTCACCCGCCCCATCCCCTCCGGGCACATCGTGGAGGTGCGGTCCCGAATCGCCATGACCGGACGCTCCTCCATGCACATCGTCAACGAGGTGCTGTCCGCGGACCCCCGCGAGGGCGTCTTCACCCGGGCCTGCGACTGCCTGGTCATCTTCGTGGCCAAGGACACCGCCACCGGCAAGTCCCAGGCAGTCCCGTCCTTCGAGCCCGCCAACGATGAGGAGCGCCGCGTCCTCGATGCCGCCCTGTCGCGCATCGCCTTACGCAAGGCCATTGAGGCCGAGATGGAGAAGCAGACCTACGACGGTGATTCCGACGCCCCCCGCCTGGTCACCCGCTTCCTGGCCAAGCCCACCGACATCAACTGGGGCGGCAAGGTCCACGGCGGTACCGCCATGGAATGGATCGACGAGGCCGGCGCGGCCTGCACCATGGACTGGTCCGGAAAACACACCGTGGCGGTCTACGCAGGCGGCATCCGCTTCTACAAGCCCATCTCCATCGGTGACCTCATCGAGGTCGATGCCCGGATGATGCGCACCGACGCCCGCTCCATGCAGATGTCCATCCACGTCCGTTCGGGCAGCCCGCGTGGTGGCCGCCAGGATCTGGAGACGGCCATCCACGCCACCGTGACCTACATCGCGATCGACATCGACGGCAACCCCCTGCCCGCCCGCCAGTTCGAGCCGCGCACCGCCGAGGACGTCCAACTCGCCGAGCACGCCACCACCCTGCGTGAACTGCGCGCCGAGTACGCTCCCATGCCGCTGATCGACCCGGCACCGGCCGGGCACGTGGACTAGAAACCCGGGAGCTGCTGGCCGAGCATCCCCACCGCCAGCAGCAGCATGGCCGCCCCGGCCGCCCCGGTCAGCACCCGGGTGGCCCGCTCGCTGCCCGCCAGCGCCTTCCGGGCGAATATCCCCAGTCCCGCGTAGAACGTCACCGCTGAGACCACGAAGACCAGACCCAGGGTGAACAGCTGGGCAGCGGCTGGCCAGGGAGCGCTCACGGAGACGAACTGCGGCAGCATCGCGATGAACAGCATCAGCCCCTTGGGGTTGAGGCCACTGACCGCGGTGCCCTGCAGGACCAGTCGCCACGGTGCCGGTCGGGTCGGCGGGGCGACGGTGGCCAGGGCGACGGCCCCTCCCCCACCGGCCGGGAGCGGAGCCGGCTCGCCGTCTGGGGCAGGCCCCTCGGCCTCCAATGCCACCGGGCCGCGCCAGGCCGCGGACAGCATCGACCAGCCGATCTTCACGAGCACGACCGCCCCCAGCACCGTGATGGCGGCGAGCACCGCCGGCTGCGAGGAGACGAGCGTTCCCACCCCGGCGGCGACGACCGTCGTCAGCCCCAGGTAGCCCAGGGTGATGCCCACCAGGGGGGCCACCATGCCCCGGCCACGTAGGACCTGGCCGAGCAGGAACGCCCAGTCAGGTCCCGGGGTCACGATGAGCAGCAGGGAAAAGGCCCAGAAACTGAGCAGGGTGGTGGTAGCCACGGTGGCTTCCCTTCTTCGGGGGACGGATGACCTCACCCTGCCCCTGCCCGCGGGAGGTGGACAATGGCGCTCTTTCGAACCATTCCGACCTACTTTTCCGCTCTGTGTGCAAGAATCCGTCACATGGACGGGGTTGACCGACAGATTCTCTCACTGGTGCAGCGGAATGCACGGATCACTGCCGCGGAACTGGCACACCACACCGGGGTCTCCCCCTCGACGTGCCTGCGTCGGCTGCGCGCTCTGGAACGGAGTTCCGTGATCGAGGGTTTCCATACCCGCGTGGACCCGGCCGCGGTGGGATTCCACATCCAGGTCACCGCCTTCATCACCCTGGGGCGCGAGGACAGCGCCACCGTCGCCGCCCTCGAAGAGGGGATCGCCGCAATCCCCGAAGTCATCACCGCCGAGCGGCTCTTCGGCGACCCCGACTTCCTCATCCGTGTCGTCGCCCGTGACCTGGCGGACTATCAGCGGCTGCGCGACGAACGCCTGAGTACGCTGCCCGGCGTCGAGAAGATCACCTCGACGCTGGTGATGCGTTCGATCGTGCGGGACCGTCCGCTACCGATGCCCTGAGGCCCGCCCTCAGGCCTGGACGACGACGATCCACACCGCGACCAGGTGGATGGTGGCGGCGATGATCGTCGCGGCGTGGAAGTGCTCGTGGTAGCCGAACATCCGGGCGTTACGGCCCGGCCAGCGGAAACCGTAGATCAGGGCACCGAGCGAGTAGACGATGCCGCCGATCAGCAGCAGCCAGACCACCACCGGGCCGGCACTGTTCCACAGCTGCGGGATCAGCGGCACGATCAACCAGCCGAGCACCAGATAGACCACGACCGCCAGCCAGCGCGGATGGGAGATCCACACCAGGTTGAGCACCACCCCGGCCAGGGCCCCCACCCAGGCGGCGGTGAGCATCCAGGTTGCGGTCCTCGGCTGCAGGATGATCAGACACAGAGGGGTGTAGGTCGCGGCGATGAACACAGCGATGGTCGCGTGGTCGGCCCGTCGCCACCACTGCACGGTACGCATGCTGCGCCAGGGCCCGCGGTGGTACATCGCGGAGACGGCGAAGAGCACGAAGACCCCCACGGCGTAGATGGTCACGCCGAGTGCCTGCCCCCGGGGCAGGGTCAGCCAGGCATAGGTGGACAGCACCGACCCGGAGACCACCGAGAGGAAGGCGGCGATCAGGTGGAACCACCCGCGGGTGGCGGGACGCTGGCCGCGGTCGAGGACATAACGCGTCAACGCGATCAACGGCTCCTCGGATTTCCTACCGCCCTCGCCTTCCACGGCACCGATATCGCGGGTTCCCCGACCCATGGTCCACCTGCCTTCCGTCGAATAAGTTACGGATGCATAAAGTCTACGCGTCCCCACCCCTCTGCCTCCTCAGGCAGCTGCGCCCCAGGCCTGGGACCACGACGGAGAAAGGCGCCTCCCCATCGCGGGAAGGCGCCTCTCCGGTCTGCTGCGGTATTACTCGACGACGGCGTTGGCGCCGACGGCGTGACCGAAGTGCTCGGGCAGGGTGGCGGTCCACGCCTCACGTAGCTGCGCGACCGGGACACTCACCTCACCGAAGCTCAGATCGGCGTCCTCGGTGGTGGCACCCACCTCGGTGACCGGGATGTTCAGCTCGGCGGCCCGGGCCAGCACGGCATCTGCCCTGTCTGCGGTGGTGGCCACCAGGACGCGGGAGGCGGACTCGGAGAACAGTGCGACGAACTCGTCCTCGTGGACCCCGTCGAGCTCGAGCTCGACGCCCCGGTCCGCGCGCACGGCCATCTCGACGACCGCCTGGGCCAGGCCGCCCTCGGACAGGTCGTGGGCGGCGGTGAGGTCGGTGTTCCCGACGAAGAAGTCGGCCAGCTTCATCTCATTGGCCAGGTCGACCTGCGGGGGCAGGCCAGACAGGCCACCGCCGGAGATCTGCTGCCAGATGGAACCGCCGAACTCATCGAGGGTCTCGCCCAGCAGGAAGAGCTTCTCCGGCTCATTGACGGTGCCCAGGTCGTGGCCGATGGCCTGGTGGACATCGTCGATGACACCGAGCACGCCGACGACCGGGGTCGGCAGGATCGGCTCCTCGCCGGTCTGGTTGTAGAAGGAGACGTTGCCGCCGGAGACGGGGATGTTCATCTCCCTGGAACCGTCGGCCAGTCCGTGGACGGCCTCACGGAACTGCCACATCACGTCCGGGTTCTCCGGGGAGCCGAAGTTGAGGCAGTTGGTGACTGCGACCGGGCGGGCACCGGTGACGGCGACGTTACGGTAGGCCTCGGCCAGGGCCAGGCGGGTACCGGTGTTCGGGTCCAGCTTGGTGTAGCGGCCGGAGGCGTCGGCGGAGACGGCGACACCGCGGTTGGTCTCCTCGTCGATGCGCAGCACACCGGCGTCGGAGTACTTGGCCTTGACGGTGTTGCCGCGGACGTAGCGGTCGTACTGCTCGGTGATGAAGTCACGCGAGCACAGCGCCGGGGAGGCGACCATGTCCAGCAGTGCCTGCTTCAGGTCGACCGGGCGGGTGATCTCCGCGGCCTGCTGCAGCTCGTCCTGCCACTCCGGGCGGGCGAAGGGACGGTGGTAGACCGGGCCCTCGTCGATGGTGGACGGCGGGGCGTCCATGACGACCTCGCCCCGGTGGGTGACGAGCAGGCGGTCCGGCTCGTCGGTGACCTCACCGATATCGGCGGCGAGGATGTCCCACTTCGCGCAGATCTCGCGGAACTTGTCGACGTTCTCCGGGGTCACGATCGCGCACATGCGCTCCTGGGACTCGGAGGCCAGGATCTCCGCGGCGGTCATGTTCTCCGAACGCAGCGGCACGTTGTCGAGGTTGACGTGCATGCCACCGTCGCCGGCGGCCGCCAGCTCGGAGGTGGCGCAGGCCAGGCCACCGCCACCGAGGTCCTGGATACCCACGACCACGCCGGCCTGGTAGAGCTCAAGGCAGGCCTCGATGAGGACCTTCTCGGCGAAGGGGTCACCGACCTGGACGGCGGGGAGCTTGCGCTCGGCGCCCGCCTCGAAGTTCTCGGAACCCAGGATGGACACGCCGCCGATGCCGTCGAGGCCGGTGCGGGAACCGAAGAGCATGACCCTGTTGCCTGCGCCGGAGGCGAAGGCCAGCTTCAGGTCCTCGACCTTGAGCGTGCCGACGCACAGGGCGTTGACCAGCGGGTTGCCCGCGTAGGCGTCGTCGAAGACGGTCTCGCCGCCAATATTGGGCAGGCCCAGGGAGTTGCCGTAACCGCCGATGCCGGAGACCACGCCCGGCAGGACACGCTGGGTGTCCGGGTTGTCGATGGCACCGAAGCGCAGCTGGTCCATCACGGCGATCGGGCGGGCACCCATGGCCATGATGTCGCGGACGATGCCGCCGATGCCGGTGGCAGCGCCCTGGTAGGGCTCGATGAAGGAGGGGCTGTTGTGCGACTCGACGCGGAAGGTCACGGCGTTGCCGTCCCCGATGTCGACGACGCCGGCGTTCTCACCGATGCCGGCGAGGATCTTCTCAGCCATCTCCGGGGTGGTGGTCTCACCGAAGTAACGCAGGTGAACCTTGGAGGACTTGTAGGAGCAGTGCTCGGACCACATCACGGAGTAGGTGGTCAGCTCGGCGTCCGTGGGACGGCGACCCAGGATCTCGCGGATGCGCTGGTACTCGTCCTCCTTGAGGCCGAGCTCGGCCCAGGGCTGGTCGGTGTCGGGCGTGCTCTCGGCCGCTGCGACGGTGTCGTTGTGGACGGTCATGTGGGACCCAACCTTCCTTAGGCGGCGATCTTGCCGATGGCGGACAGGAACATACCCAGCCCGTCGATGGACGGACCGGTCAGCGTTTCGACGGCGTGCTCGGGGTGGGGCATGAGCCCCACGACACGACCGGTCTCGTTGGTGATGCCGGCGATCGAGTTGAGGGAACCGTTGTAGTTGTCGGTGTAGCGGAAGACCACGCGGCCCTCGCCCTCCAGCTCGTCGATGGTCTCCTGGGAGGCCTGGAAACGGCCCTCACCGTGCTTGGACGGAACCAGGATCCGCTGGCCGGGCTCGTAGGAGCTGGTCCAGACGGTGGTGTTGTTGACCACCTCAAGGTAGGTGTCCGTGCAGTGGAAGTGCAGACCCTGGTTGCGGGTGAGTGCACCCGGCAGCAGACGGGCCTCGGTCAGGACCTGGAAGCCGTTGCAGATACCGAGGACGGGCATGCCCTTAGCGGCGGCATCGACGACCGCCTGCATCACCGGCGCGAGTGAGGAGATGGCGCCGGAGCGCAGGTAGTCACCGTAGGAGAAACCGCCGGGAACGACGACAGCGTCGACGCCCTTCAGGTCCTCATCGGCGTGCCAGAGCGCAATGTGCTCTGCGCCGGCGATGCGCACTGCCCGGGCGGCGTCGACGTCGTCGAGCGTGCCGGGGAAGGTGATGACTCCGATTTTGGCGGTCACTTGGCTACCTCCACACCAACCACCTCGAAGTCCTCGATGACGGTGTTCGCGAGCAGCGTCTCCGCGACCTTCTCCAGGTCGGCGGTGGAGACGGAGTCGTCCACCTCCAGCTCGAAGCGCTTGCCCTGACGGACATCGCTGACACCGGTGACGCCGATGCGCCCCAGCGCACGGTGGACGGCCTGACCCTGGGGATCAAGGATCTCCGCCTTCGGCATGACATTCACAACAACACGGGCCACTGTTTTCCCTTATCCTTCGCCGGAAATGATCGTGGACCAGTCTAGCCTGCCGGGGCGAAAGTCCCTATCCAGCCCTCTGCCGCCGCTGACGGGGTGGGGCCGGGGCCCTCAGGAAGGAAGATTCTGCTCGATGAGCGCAACGACGGCCGGGTCACCCGGTTCAGTGCGCGGCCGGAACCTGCCCAGCACCTCGCCGGAGGGGGAAATGAGGAACTTCTCGAAGTTCCACTGGATGTCACCGGCCTCCCCATCCTCGCTGGGGCTGTCGCGCAGTACCCCGTAGAGGGCGTGGGCGTCAGGGCCGTTGACCTCCGTCTTGGCCAGCAGGGGGAAATCCACCCCGTAGGTGCCGCAGGCCAGCTCCGAGATCTCCTCGGCGGTGCCGGGTTCCTGGCCACCGAACTGGTTGCAGGGCACTCCCACGACGGTGAAACCCCGATCACGGTAGGCGTCCTGCAGGCCCTGCAGGCCCTCGTACTGCGGGGTGAGACCGCACTCTGAGGCGGTGTTGACCAACAGCACCAGTTTCCCCGGAGCCAGAGTGCCCAGGGTGGTGTCGGAGCCATCGGCGAGGGCCAGCGGAATGTCATTGATATCAGTCATAACCGCCAGCCTAGCGATTCTCAGCAGGCCAGGAAGGCACGGTAGTCGGTGGGCTCCGCCCCCTGCCCGACGGCACGCACCGCCGCCTGCCGGAAATCCCGGGCGACCTTCGGCTCCAGCAGATTCCGTCCGGACACGGACAGGCGGATGGAGTTTCCCCTGGCGGCCCCACGTTCCGCCGCCCGGATGATGTTGCGACGCCACCACTTCGCCGCGCCGAAACCCTCGCCAACCGACAGGTTGCGGCTCTGGTGGAAACCACCGTCGGGCAGGTGGTGCACGCCCCGGGTGGAAGCCGCCAGGCGGAACCCGAACTCAGGCAGCACCGCTAGAGCACCGGACGAGAGCCGCCAGCGGGGCGGGGCGAAGATGTCAGTGGTGAAACCGAGCTGCGCCATCTGCCGGGTCGCACCGGACAACCGCAACCGGGCCTCATGGGCGTTGAGGTTCGCGAACTCCGCCCGCCGCCCCTGGACCGGCTGATCGAAGCCGTTGAGGATGATCAGCCGACCGGATTCCTGCTCAGCCAGCAACCAGTCCCGGGTGCCACGGTCCCGGGACAGATGCCAGTTTCCGTCAATATGGGGTGCGACCAGGAGGGAGACCGGGATGCCCGCGGCTGCCAGCGCGGCCGTCAGTTCGGCCACCGCCGGCCGGGTCTCATCGAAGATGCTGGAGATAGATACCAGGAGGTGGCCCTGCATGCGGAGGATTATCCCACGGATGGCAGACAATTTCTCTGCGGCCACCTCCCCCGGGGTTGCGGCCACCGACCGGTCAGGCGGTCCGTCCGCTGGCCAGGTGCACGGTCCACGCGTACTCGAAGGCCGTCTGACGCCACCTGGAGTACCGGCCGGACACCCCACCGTGACCGGCGGACATCTCCGTCTTGAGCAGGAACTTCCCACCCGTGGCCCTGGCCCGCAACTGCGCGATCCACTTCGCGGGCTCCACGTAGAGCACCCGGGTGTCGTTCAGGCTCGTCACCGCCAGGATGTCCGGATAATCCTTCGCCTCCACGTTCTCGTAGGGGGAATAGGAGGCCATGTACCCGTAGACCTCCGGATCATGGAAGGGGTTCCCCCACTCATCCCACTCGGTGACCGTCAGCGGCAGCTCCGGCATGAGCATCGACGTCAACGGGTCGACGAAGGGCACCACCGCCTGGATACCGACGAACCGGTCCGGCGCCATGTTCGCCACCGCCCCCACGAGCATCCCGCCTGCGGAACCCCCCTCGGCCACCAGCTTCGACGGCTCCGTCAACCCCCGGCCGATCAACTCGTCGGCCACCGCGATGAAGTCGGTGAAGGTGTTCTTCTTACTCAGCTGCTTGCCGTTGTCGTACCAGCCACGACCCATCTCCCCACCGCCGCGCACGTGCGCCACCGCGAAGATCATGCCCCGGTCGAGCAGGCTCAACCGCGCGACGGAAAAGCCCGGATCAATGCTGGACTCATAGGAACCGTAACCGTAGAGCAGCATCGGCTGCGACGCGTCCGTATCCAGGTCAGCCCGGTGGACCACCGAGACCGGGATCCGCTCCCCGTCGGCGGCCGTGGCCCACAGCCGGTAGGCGGTGTAGTCGTCACCGTCATAACCGCCGAGCACCTCCTGCTCCTTGAGCAGGATGAACTCGCCAGTGGACACCCGGTAGTCATAGAGGCGCGCCGGGGTAGTGAAGGAGGCGTAGGACAACCGGATGACGGGGGCGTCCCACTCGGGGTTGCCCAGGGACCCAGCGGTGTAGAGCTCCTCGTCGAATTCGAGTTCCCGGAAGGTGCCGTAGCCACCCTCCTGCAGCTCCATGACGGACAGCCGGCCGATCGCGCCGCGTCGATAGGCGGCGATGATCTGTCCGCGGTAGGTGTCGACGCCCTCGATGCGCACATCCTCACGGTGGGCGATGAGCTCGGTGATCCCGCGCAGGGGCGGCAGCTCGGCGACGTCGCACTCGCCGACCGCGAAGTTCGGACCGGTGGCGTTGTGGGTGACCACCCAACGGTCCCGACCGCCAATGACAGCGTGATCGACGGAGTACTCCACGCCCGGCTCACGCTCCCACAACACCCGGAACTCACCGGTGGGGTTGTCAAGCTCCAGCACCCGGGTCTCGGCGGTGATCTTGGAAGAGGACTCGATGATCAGGTAGCGCTCGCTGCGGGTGGCGCCGACACCGGTGAAGTAGTGCTCGTCGTCCTCCCGGAAGACGCACACGTCCTCCTCCGCCGGGGTGCCGACGCGGTGGCGCCAGACGGTGTCGGGCCGCCAGGCATCGTCGACCCGCTGGTAGAACAGATAGTCCTCGCCCGCCCAGGTGGCGCCGTAGAAGACGTCCTCCAGGCGGTCGTCAAGCAGCTCACCGGTCGACAGGTCCTTGATGCGCAGGGTGAAGCGCTCATCGCCCTCCGTGTCGACGGAATAGGCGAGGTAACGACCCGACGTCGTCACGCTGGACGCGCCCAGTGCGCAGAACTCGTGCCCCTCGGCGAGTTCATTGAGGTCGAGTAGGAGCTGCTCACCCTCGGGGCGGCCGCTCTCGGGGATGGTCGGCGGCACCCAGGGATCCTCACCCTCGGTGACGGGCAGGCGGCAGGAGAAGCCGTAGTCCTTGCCCTCCTCGGTGCGGCCGTAGTACCACCAGTCACCGGAACGCTGTGGCACGGACATGTCCGTCTGCTTCACCCGGGACTTGATCTCGGAGTAGATGTTCTCCGTGAGCTGCTCCAGGTGGGAGGTCTCCGTCTTCGTGTACTCGTTCTCGGCGGTGAGGTGGTCGAGGGTGGCCTGCGAGGTCTTGTCACGCATCCACTCGTAGTCGTCGATGAAGCTGTGTCCGTGGAAGGAACGGGTGACGGGATGTCGGGGAGCGACGGGAGGGTTAACCATGCTCCCCGATGGTAGTCATGTGCCCTCAGGCCTCAGAACCGACCCACTCCGAGAATGCCCGGCCACTCAACCGCTCGTAGGCATCGACATAGCGCGCGCGGGTGGCCTCGACCACCGAGTCGGGCAGCCGCGGGGGCGCGGTATCGGATGCCCTGTCCCAGCCGGAGTCCGGGGAGGTGAGCCAGTTGCGCACGTACTGTTTGTCGAAGCTCGGCTGCACCTTCCCCTCCTCGAAGCCCTCGGCGGGCCAGTAGCGGGAGGAATCAGGGGTGAGCACCTCATCGGCGATGACCAGTTCGCCCGCGGCATCGAGGCCGAACTCGAACTTGGTGTCGGCGAGGATGATGCCCCTGTCCCGGGCGAGTTCCGCCGCCTCGGAGTAGATGCGCAGGGTGGCCTCGCGCAGCTCCTCGGCGCGGGCCTGCCCGAGCTTCTCGACGACCACGTCAAAGGAGACGTTCTCGTCGTGCTCACCGGGCTCCGCCTTGGTGGCGGGGGTGAAGATGGGCTCCGGCAGGCGGGAGGCCTCGGTCAGCCCCTCCGGCAGCTCGATGCCGCAGACGGTACCGTCCGCGCGGTACTCCGCCAGGCCGGATCCGGTCAGGTAGCCGCGGGCCACGCACTCGAAGGGCAGCATCTGCAGCTTCTTGACGATCAACGCCCGGCCGAGAACCTCCTCCGGGATACGCGGATCATCGACCGGCCCCGCCAGGTGGTTCGGGAAGTCGATGACATCGAAGAAGAAGACGCTCATGGCGGTGAGGACGCGACCCTTGTCCGGGATCTCAGGATCCAGGAGGTGGTCGTAGGCGGAGATCCGGTCGGAGACCACCATCAGCAGGGTCTCGTCGTCCACCTCGTAGATCTCACGGACCTTGCCAGCGGACAGATGGGTGTATTCGGACAGCTCAGGACGCATGGGCAGAAGTTTAGACCCCTGCCAATGGTTAGGGAAGTTGTGCCGTCTCCGCTGGCTCCGGACGACCCCACAGACTCAGTCATCTCCCAGCAACCGGGCGGCGACCTCCCGCTTGTAGGCCAGATGAGTGCTCACCACAAAGTCCTGGAACCGTGACGGTGTCTCCCCCTCCAGCACCACCAGGCGGGTGCCGTTCATGGCTCGGGACATCGCTATATAGGCGGCGGTATTGGTGATCTTGTGTCGCCGCTCTTCCGGTGTGTGCTGGAAAGCGAAGTTCAGCAGGTGAGGAGCGAAAATCATCGCGCGCTGCGCCTGTAGGCCCCGTGCAGAGTGGACGGTGACCAACCGCACGTGGCCTGCGGGAAGCCGCTCCCTCCGCTTCTCATCCTGAATCTGATCATGGTAGGGAACGTCCAGCTCCTTGAGGACGCTCTCCACAGCCTGCTTGTCTGCCCCCTCCTCCCTGCGGGGCAGCATGATCATGAGATTGCGGGGTTCCCCCAGCTTCTCCAGCAGCTCCAGCTCCTTCGAGATCGCCTCCCGATAACCTGCCTCCCGGTCGGTCGCTGATGCCCTTGACACGTTGAACTGCATCGTTGCGTGCTTGAAACTGTTGTCGTCTGAACGTGGGTCGCTGAGTACCCGTCGCAACATTTCCCTGGCTGCAGGCTCTGCCTTCGCAGGCTCGAATGCCACATCGAATGCGGCCTGCGCGAAATAACTTTCCCGGTAGCCCTCCAAGGAATTATCACGGGTTCTGCGCAGTTCCTGGACGCTCTGCCTGTCCGCCAGGGCAGCCTCGACGCGACTCGGCGCCGTGCCATAAAGCTCCTGGTCGCGCCCGACAGCAAAGAACCACTCAGCATCCGGTGCCACAAGCGGGTCGACAATCGTCGTGAGGTCTCTCCCCCGCTCATCGAGGAGATCCTGCGCCTCGTCCACACACACCGTGCCGAACCTGCCCCTGTACCTGGTGGCCATTCCAGCGTGCTTCAGGGCATTCCTGAGGTCATAAAGATCAGCCACCAGAATCCGCTCGCGGCACAGGTCATCGATATCAACCCGATCGAGGTCCTGCCGGAGTTTGGTGCCCAGGACCTTGTTGAAGCAGACGAACAGAACGTACCTGCCCCGGGCCGCGTGCCCGACTGCGATATCAATCAGAGCCTGAGTCTTTCCGGATCCGGGCAGCCCATTGAGCGCTACCGGTGTCCTATCCCCCGGCTCCATGAACTGCTTGATGCTGTCCTTGCGTGGCTTACCCACAGTGACGATGAACTGCCGTGCATCCCCAGAGTCAGATTCAGGTTGCCTGACCACCGTCGTCTGAATCAGGGTGTCGAGCTCCCACGGTTCAAGACTGAGCGTCCTGCGCCCGCCGCCGGCTGGCGGATTCAGGGCAATATGCTGCAGCCGATGCAGAAAAGCACCGGCGTCTTCGAGGTCTTCAGCGAAAATCATCCCGTTGACATGGGCGTCGAACATACTGACATGTCCACCACCGAACTTCCGGGCAAAGTCCTCACGCCTGATATCGGGAAACGCGACGGTGGGAGTGAACCAGGGCGCTTGATAACCGAGGTCAATCAGGAGTGTCCTGAACTTGTACATGCCGGTGAATGCCTGGGTGAGGGGATGCTCCGAGCTGCTCTGTCCCTCAAGCTCACACTCGTTGATCGTATACTTCTTCACCATGTCAATCGGCTTCGACTTGACCTCGATGACAAAGACCCCCGCGTTCTCGTGCGCGAGCACCAGGTCCAGCTCCCTGCCCTTTGAGGGATGCAGATTGAACCAGAGGTGTGCATCGGCATTCAGAATGGTGCCGAGCTGTCGGGCCAGACGTTTTTCACCACCATTGAGAGGAAGCGGTGAATAGATGACAGGGCCGGATGATCCGAGGGGCATGTATGTCTTCCGAGAAGAGGTTCGTGGGTGATACCAACCCACCTAGCTACCACAGAGACTACCTGCTCACCCCACGTCGCGCAGGCATATTCCCGTCCAGGCCGGGACCGTGAACCCTGGGCCTGAGCTCCACCGCATCAGGACGGGAAGGGAAAAGAGAAGGGCCCCGGGGGCCCTTGATGATTCCTCAGGGTGTCAGCACCTAGAGAATCTCACCGGGGCGGTACTGCGCGGCCTGCGGGTGCTGATCGACCAGCTCTTCCACGCGGGCCAGCACGCGGCTGACCTGGGACTCGGCGGCACCGATGAAGGCGTGCCTGTCGGCCAGGGCGTCATCGAGGGCGGCCTTGTCCAGCGGCAGGCGATCATCGGCGGCGAGGCGTTCGACGAGGTCCTGGTCGCCACCGTTCTCGCGCATGTTCAGGGCCACGGCTACGGCGTTCTCCTTGATGACCTCGTGGGCGGTCTCGCGGCCGACGCCGGCGCGGACGGCGGCCATGAGGATCCGGGTGGTGGCCAGGAAGGGCAGGTAGCGCTCCAGCTCACGGTTGATCATGGCGGGGAAGGCGCCGAACTCGTCGAGGACGGTGAGGAAGGTCTCGAACATGCCGTCCAGGGCGAAGAATGCGTCCGGCAGGGCCACTCGGCGGACGACGGAGCAGAACACGTCACCCTCGTTCCACTGCTGGCCGGCGAGATCCCCGACCATGGTCAGGTAGCCACGCAGGATGACCTGCAGGCCGCCGACCCGCTCGCAGGACCGGGCATTCATCTTGTGCGGCATGGCGGAGGAGCCGACCTGGCCCTCCTTGAATCCCTCGGTCACGGTTTCGGTGCCCGCCATGAGGCGGATGGTGTGCGACAGGGAGGACGGGGCGGAACCGAGCTGGACGAGCGCGGAGACCGCGTCGAAGTCCAGGGAACGCGGGTAGACCTGGCCCACCGAATCGAAGAGCCGGGCGAAGCCGAGGTGGTCGGCGATGGAGGTCTCCAGTGCTGCGAGCTTGGCCTCGTCGCCGCCCATGAGGTCGAGCATGTCCTGGGCAGTGCCCATCGGGCCCTTGATGCCGCGCAGCGGGTAGCGACCCAGCAGCTGCTCGGTGCGTTCGACGGCGACGAGCATCTCATCGGCCGCCGAGGCGAAACGCTTACCCAGGGTGGTGGCCTGCGCGGCCACGTTGTGGGAGCGGCCGGCCATGACCAGGGACTGGTACTGCCCGGCGCGCTCGCCGATGCGGGCGAGGACACTGACGGCCTTGTTGCGGACGAGTTCGAGGGAGCGGTGGATCTGGAGCTGTTCGACGTTCTCGGTGAGGTCGCGGCTGGTCATGCCCTTGTGGATGTGCTCGTGGCCGGCCAGTGCGTTGAATTCCTCGATGCGGGCCTTGACGTCGTGGCGGGTGATGCGCTCCCGGTCGGCGATGGAGGCCAGGTCGACGTGGTCGATGACGGCCTCGTAGGCGCTGATGGCCTCGTCGGGGATGTCGACGCCGAGGCCCTTCTGTGCCTTCATGACGGCGATCCAGAGCTGGCGCTCCAGGATGATCTTGTGTTCCGGGCTCCACAGTTCGGTCAGTGCCGCGGATGCGTAGCGGGAGGACAGGACGTTTGCGATCTTCTTTTTATCAGCCACGGGTGCAGATTATTCCATGCAGGTCATCGGGGGTGGAATGCGCGTCTTTTCCCGTCACCCTTTCGGGCGTGGGTGGGGCGTGGTTCCGGTGTCCGGCAGGTGGTTGTCCTGCAGCCACTGTCCCAGTCGTCGGCAGGCCTTGTGGGCTTCATCCACCGGGCCGCACAGTGACAGGCGTACCCATTCGTGGCCGTGGATCGGGTCGAAGTCGACGCCCGGTGCGAAGGCGACGCCGATGTCCTCGACGAGCTGGTGGCACCAGGCTTCTGAGTCGCGGGTGACGGATCCGACGTAGAGCCACAGGTAGAGGCCGCCGTCGGGTTCGGCGAAGGTGGACAGGCCGAGGCGGGGCAGTTCTTCCAGCAGTACGGCGCGGGTGGCTCGGTAGCGGTCGATGTGGCCGGCCAGTTCCGTCAGGGCGGTCGCGGAGAAGGCGGCGTTGCCGGCGACCTGGGAGATGGCGGGTGGGCAGAGGGCGAGGGAGGCCTGGAGGTTCTCGATGGGGGTGAGTAGTTCGTCGGGGACGATGAGCCAGCCCACTCGCCAGCCGGTCATGGAGAAGTACTTCGACAGGGTGCCCACGACGACGGCCCTGTCGGAGAACTGGCGGGCGGTGGCCAGCTCCCGGCCGAAGCTCATGCCGTGGTAGTCCTCGTCGGAGATGAGTACGGCGTCGTTGTCCTCGCACCAGCGGGCGATACGTTCCAGTTCCGCCGGGTCGATGATCGTGCCGGTGGGGTTGCCGGGGGAGGTCACGATGACGGCGCGGGGCCGGTCCTCGGCGGGGAGGGCGTCGAGCATGTCCGCGGTGGGCTGGAAGCGGGTGTGTGCGTCGCAGACGAGGTCGACGATGCGGGCCCCCAGGGCGGTGAGGATGTTGCGGTAGGCGGGGTAGCCGGGCACCGACAGGGCGACCGTGTCGCCGTGGTCGAGCAGGGCGAGGAAGGCTGCGACGAAGCCGCCGGAGGAACCGGTGGTGATGATGACGTTGCGGGCGGAGGTGTTCACGCCGTAGGTGGTGGAGTGCCATGCGGCGACGGTCTCGCGTAGGTCGCGGTCGCCGATGACCTCGGTGTAGCCCAGTGGGGAGCTGCGCAGTCCGGCCTCGGCGGCGTCGAGGGCTGCTGTGGGCGCGCCGGTGGCCGGTTGTCCGGCGCAGAGCATGATGGTCTCGTGGCCCTCCCGGCGACGTCGTTGGACGAGGTCGAGCATCTGCATGACCCGGAAGGGCTGGACCTGGCTGCGGTGGCTGGCGAGCGTGTTCATGCCCTCCAGCCTAAACCCGGGACCGCTCGCCGCGGTACTAGATGGAGATGCGTCCCTCCACGGCTGGCAGGGCGATGTCGCGGCGGTAGAAGCTGCCGTCGAGTTCGATGCCCTCGATGGTCTCGTAGGCGGCGTCGCGCGCCTCCTCCAGCGTCTTGCCGACGCCGAGAATATTGAGCACGCGGCCACCTGCCGAGATCAGTTCACCGGCAGCGCCGTGGGCGGTGCCCGCGTGCAGGACCTTGTCCGGGTCGGAGACCACCGCGCCGCCGATCTCGTCGCCGGTGCGCGGGGAGGCCGGGTAGTCCTTGGCGGCCAGCACGACGGTCAGGGCGTAGGCGTCCTCCCACTCCAGCGCCGGGTGCTCGGCCAGGGTGCCGGAGGCGACGGCGTCGAGAAGCCCCGCCAGGGGGGTCTTGAGCAGGGCGAGCAGCGGCTGGGTCTCGGGGTCACCGAAGCGGGCGTTGAACTCCACGACCCAGGGGCCGTCGGTGTCCCAGGCCAGGCCGGCGTAGAGCAGGCCGGAGTAGGGGGTGCCGCGGCGGGCCATCTCGCGGGCGACGGGCACGCAGACCTCGTCGACGATGCGCTGGACGCCCTCGGCGGGCAGCCAGGGCAGCGGGGTGTAGGCGCCCATGCCACCGGTGTTGGGGCCCTCATCGTTGTCGTGGGCGCGCTTGTGGTCCTGGGCGGGCAGCAGCGGGACGACGGTCTCGCCGTCGACCAGGCAGAACAGGGAGACCTCGGGGCCGTTGAGGAAGGACTCCAGCAGCACCGGGTTACCCAGGGCGTGGACGGCGTCGACGTGCTCGCGGGCGGCGGCGCGGTCGGGGGTGACCACCACGCCCTTGCCACCGGCCAGGCCGTCGTCCTTGACGACCCAGGTGGGGCCGAAGCGGTCGAGGGCGGCCTCGATCTCGGCGTCCCCGGTGCCAGGCGCGAGCTGCTCGGCGCGGGCGGTCTTGACGTCCGCGGCAGCCATGACCTCCTTGGCGAACTTCTTGGAGCCCTCGATCCGGGCGGCCTCCGCCGAGGGGCCGAAGACTCGGATGCCGGCCGCACGCAGGGCGTCGGCGACGCCGGCGACCAGCGGGATCTCCGGGCCGATGACCACCAGGTCCGCGCCGATCTCCTCGGCCAGGGCGGTCATGGCCGCCGGGTCGTCGGCGGCCCCGGCGTCGGCGTGGACCGTGGCCAGGGACGACATGCCGGCATTACCCGGGGTGACGTGGAGGTCGGTGGTGGCGGGGTCCGCTGCGAGCCCCTTGAGCAGGGCGTGCTCACGGCCGCCCGATCCGATGACGAGAATGCGCATGGGTCTGATTCTAGATGGCCGCCCCCGGGCCCGGCACTTTCCCCGTCCCGGACGCGGCGCCCGGGGTAGCCTGGCGGGCATGAGTAGCGTGTTCACGAAGATCATCGACGGCGAACTTCCGGGCCGTTTCGTCTACCGCGACGAGCGTGTCGTCGCCTTCCTCACCATTGAGCCTCTGCGCTACGGCCACGTCCTGGTCGTGCCGGTCGAGGAGGTTGACAGGTGGACCGACCTGGACCAGCCCAGCTGGGTCGAGCTCAACACCGTCGCCCAGGAGATCGGCCGCGCCGTGATCGAGGCCTTCGGCTCTTCCCGCGCGGGCTATATCATCGCCGGTTTCGACGTCCCCCACACACACATCCACGTTTTCCCCACCGACCGGATGGGTGAGTACGACTTCTCCCGGCAGATGGCCGCCGACGCCACCGACCCCGCAGAAATGGATGCCGCCGCGGAGAAGATCCGCGCGCTCCTCGGTACCGATGAGAACGGTCGCCGCCGCTGAGTCTGCTGAGATGGGTCCCCTACCGCGGGCAGCTGCCCGCGCTCCCGCCCCTTGAGGCCGCCCGCGGTACCCCCGTCGTGCTCCTGCACGGCCTGCTGGGCTCGCCGGGCAACTTCGAGCGCACCGCCCACGCGCTTCTCGACGCCGACGTGCCACTACTCGCCCCCACCTACGGCCGTCGCGGCACCATCGGGCTGGCTGATTCCACCGCGGAGGTGCTCTCCTGTGTGACGGCGGCGGTAGCGCACTCCCCCACCGGACGCGTCGACATCGTCGGACATTCCCTCGGCGGTCTGCTGGGTTTGCGCTGCGCCCATGCCCTGCCCGGCGCGGTGCGCACCCTGGTCGGGCTCGGGGCGGTCTTCCGGGGTCTGCCACCGGGGCCGAACCGGTTGCTGCGCTGGGGCGTGGGGGTGGTGGCGGGGGACGGGGCACGTGAGCTGATGGTGGCGGAGCCCTTCGAGGCCACGGTTCCCCAGGACACCCGGGTGGTGTCGTTGTACTCGGGTGTGGACCGGGTGGTGCCGGCGGGGTCCAGCCGGCTGGGGGAGGTCGTGGAACTGCCCGGGGTGCGGCATGAGTATCTGCCCGGTGAGGCGGAGGCGATCTGCCGGGCGTTGGCGTGGCGGCCCTGATGCGTGGCGGCTCCGGGACAGGGTGTGGCGGTGCCTAAGCTGGACGGGGTCACCTCCACCTAGCTGATAGGACCGTCATGGATCTCACTCCCCGCCACCACGACTACGAGGGCCTGCCCGAGGGCGAGGCCCGGCCCACGATTCTGCCCGCCTATTTCGGCCGGTTCGGGGGCCAGTTCGTTCCCCCGCAGCTGCTGCCGGTGCTCGATGAGCTGGAGGCCGCCTATGCCGGGGCGCTGCAGGACCCGCAGTTCCACGCTGAGCTGGAGGAGCTGTACACGAAGTACCTGGGGCGCCCCACCCCGGTGACGGAGCTGGTGAACCTGCCGCGGGAGGGCCACGGTCGGGGGCGGGTGCGGATCTTCCTCAAGCGTGAGGATCTGGTCCACGGTGGCGCGCACAAGGGCAACCAGGTGATGGCGCAGGCCCTGCTGGCCCGTCGGCTGGGCAAGACGCGGCTGATCGCGGAGACCGGTGCGGGCCAGCACGGCACGGCCACCGCCATGGCCGCGGCGCGGTTCGGGATGCGCTGCACCGTCTACATGGGTGCGCGCGACGTCGAGCGCCAGCAGCTCAACGTCTACCGGATGCGGCTGATGGGTGCGGAGGTCGTGCCCGTGGCCGAGGACGGCGGCAACGGTCTGCAGAACGCCGTCGACGTGGCCCTGCAGGACTGGGTGGACTCCTACGAGGACACCCACTACCTGCTCGGTACTGCCGCGGGCCCGCACCCCTTCCCCAGCCTGGTCAAGGAGTACCACCGGGTGATCTCGAAGGAGTCGCGCGCCCAGATGCTCGCCGAGACCGGCCGTCTGCCGGATGCGGTCATCGCGGCGGTGGGTGGCGGGTCCAACTCCATCGGTTCCTTCGCCGAGTACCAGGATGACGTCGAGGTGCGGCTCATCGGCGTCGAGCCCGCCGGTGAGGGCCTGGACACCGGGCGGCACGGGGCACCGATCAACCGGGGCAGGGTGGGTATCCTGCACGGTTCGCGCAGCTACGTCATGCTCGATGAGGAGGACAACGTCCTGCAGTCGCACTCCGTCAGCGCCGGGCTGGACTACCCGGGAGTCGGCCCGGAGCATGCCCACCTGCACGAGACGGGGCGTGCCGAGTACGTCGGTGTCACCGATGCCTCCGCACTGCGGGCCTTCCGCATGCTCACCCGTTACGAGGGCATCATCCCGGCGCTGGAGTCCTCCCACGCGCTGGCCCACGCCCTCGATATGGCCGATGAGATCGAGGCCACCGGGCAGACCGGGCGGATCCTGCTGGTCAACCTCTCCGGCCGGGGTGACAAGGACGTCGACCATGTCCGACAGATGCTCGGTGCCGACGCCGATCTTGATCCCGCGACGCATTACACGGATGAGCTGGAGGCGGAGGAGACGCGCGCCGCCCGGGAGCGCAGCCTCTGAGTGTCCCTCCTGTTCAGGGGTTCTCCGGGCGGGCGGTAGTAAGGTCTGGCCCATGTCTGATCAACTACCTCCGTGCCCGGAGTGCGCCAGCGAGTTCACCTACGAGTCCGATCCGCTGCTCGTGTGCCCCATGTGTGGCCACGAGTGGGTCCCCGCCGATACCGATGAGACCGACGTCGCCGAGGCCGGTGAGGTGGTGCGCGATGCCGTCGGCAACGTCCTGGCTGACGGCGACACCGTGTCCGTGGTCAAGAGCCTCAAGGTCAAGGGTGCTGGCAGCGGGGTGATCAAGATCGGCACGAAGGTGCGCGATATCCGGCTGCTCGACGAGCCCGTCGACGGCCACGACATCGACGCCCGGGTGCCCGGCTTCGGTTCGATGAAGCTCAAGTCCAGCGTGGTCAAGAAGATCTAGCGTCGTGGTCCTCCGGCAGCCGTGGCAGCCGGATGGTGAAGGTCGTGCCCTCCCCCTCCACGGAGTCGACGGTGATGACGCCGTCGTGCTTGACCACCAGCGACTTCGTGATCGCCAGTCCCAGCCCGGAGCCACCCGAGGCGCGGGAGCGGGAGGAATCGGCCCGGTAGAACCGGTCGAAGATGCGTGCGGCGTCCTCGGCTGCCATGCCCCGCCCGTTGTCCTCGACGTCGATGAGCACCTGCCCACCGTCCAGCCGCAGGCGGAGGTTGACCCTGGCCTCCGGCCCACCGTGGACCAGGGCGTTGCCGATGAGATTGAGCAGGACCTGGTGGAGGCGGTCGGGGTCACCGTCTACCAGGGGGATCGACGAGGTCTCATTGGCCACGGTGACCTCCCGGCCGGCGAAGGCCGCCCGCGCGGAGCTGGCCGCCGACAGCGACAGCTCCAGCAGATCGACCGGCTTCCTCTCCAGGCGGCTGCCCTCCGCCCGGGTCAGGGCCAGCAGGTCCTCGACGAGCAGGCTCATGCGCTTGGACTCGTCATCGATCTTGGACAGCACCCGGTCAACGTCATCGGTGGCGCCGGAACGGTAGAGCTCCGTGTAGCCGCGCACACTGGTGAGCGGGGTCCGTAGCTCGTGGGAGGCGTCGCCGACGAAGCGGCGCATCTGCTCCTCCTTGTCCCGGGCGTCCTCCACCGAGCCCTGCAGTCTGCCCAGCATGACGTTCAGCGCGGTGGACAGCTGTCCGACCTCGGTCTCCTGCGGCCAGGCCGGCACCCGTCGGTCGAGTTCACCGGCCGCGATCGCCCCGGCGGTGCGCTCCACCTCCCGCAGCGGTTGCAGGGCACGACGGATGAAGTAATAACCCAGCAGCCCCACGACCACCAGGACCAGGCCGCTGATGATCACCTGCACCAGGGCCAGCCGGTAGAGCAGGGCGTGCTCCCGGTCGAGCGACTTGGCCACGACCGTGGTCACCCCGCCCTCCTGCACGGCCACCACCCGCCACTCGGTGCCGTGGGTGGCACCGGGGACCGAACCGACGGTCTGCGGGGGCCCGCCGATGACGACCTCGCCGATCTTGGGGGGACCGCCCCGGTCGTTGAAGATGATGCTGGAACCGTCCGGGAAGATCTTGATCACGCTGTAGTCGGAGGGCGGCCGGGAGGACTCATCGGCCTTGAAGATCTCCGAGCTGCTCGCCCAGCCGTCGGGGGCGGCGATCAGGTCCTCGTCGACCCGGGAGTACATGACGTCCTTCATGATGGAGGAAACCGCCACGGAGCTGGCCGCCAGCCCCAGCCCGGAGACCACGACGATGATCACGACCAGCCAGGTGCGCAACGGCAGCATCTGGACTCTCGACCACCTGGCCCGCGGGGCGGGCGGGGCATCGTGGGGCATAGGCAGGCGGTGCTCACCGTAGGGGTTGGGGACGGCCTCCCCGGCCCGGGGTCCGTCCTGCTGTCCGGGTTCTGTCATGCGGCGGACGTTACTGGCGCGGGGTACGCAGGACGTAACCGACGCCGCGGATGGTGTGGATCAGCGGCACGTCACCGGTATCGACCTTGCGCCGCAGGTAGGAGATGTAGGACTCGACCACGTTGCCGTCGCCACCGAAATCGTAGTGCCACACGTTGTCGAGGATCTTCGCCTTGGACAGGACCACCTCGGCGTTGAGCATGAGGTAGCGCAACAGGTTGAATTCGGTCGGGGAGAGGTCGACGATCGTGCCGGCCTTGGTCACCTCGTGGGTCTCGTCATTGAGGGTGAGGTCGGCATAGGAGAGCGTCGCGTCCTCGTCCGAGATGTCCAGGGCGTGCCCACGGCGCAGGATCACCCGCAGCCGGGTGATCACCTCCTCCAGGGAGAAGGGCTTGGTCACGTAGTCGTCGGCGCCGATGGTCAGACCGTGGATGCGGTTCTCCACGGCATCCTTGGCCGTCAGATAGAGCACCGGGCCGTCGAGGCCCTCGCTGCGCAGCTTGGTCAGCAGCTCGAAACCATCCATGCCGGGCATCATCACGTCCAGGATGTAGGCGTCGGGGCGGAACTCACGCGCCAGCCGCAGCGCCTCCGTGCCGGAGCCTGCGGTACGCACCTCGAAGCCCTGGAACTTCAGGCTGACGGTGAGGAGCTCGACGATGTTGGGTTCATCATCGACGACAAGCACCTTCACCGCGGTCTGGGAAGCCTGGTTGTCATTCATATCTTCCATTGTCCACCACTTTCTGCATCATTCCACCCGAGTGAACCCGACCGCACTGCAGCGGGGCTGGATACACTCTGGGAGTTGGCTGCCAGACTCGGCGCGGGCCCGTCCCGGCGTGACCGGGGCGGGCGGTGTCGACCCGACCCCTCCAGTTGTAACTGTAACGAACGGTCGGTACAGTTCCGCTGGTGAACCGCCGTCTCGACAACATCGACTCCACACCTGCGCAACGCTGGGCCTTCCTCGCCGTCATCTCCCTCGGACTACTGATGATCGGCGTCGACAACTCGATCCTCTACACCGCCCTGCCGGAGCTGCGCGGGCAGCTCGGCGCGACGGAGACCCAGGCGCTGTGGATCATCAACGCCTACCCGCTGGTACTCGCCGGCCTCCTGTTGGGCACAGGCACCCTGGGGGACCGCATCGGCCACCGCCTGATCTTCATCATCGGCCTGACGATCTTCGGCGTGGCCTCCCTGGCGGCGGCCTTCTCCCCCTCGGCGTGGCTGCTCGTGGCCGCCCGGGCCCTCCTGGGCATGGGGGCTGCGACGATGATGCCCGCCACCCTCGCCCTGCTCCGCCTGACCTTCTCCGATGAGCGCGAACGCAACACCGCGATCGGGATCTGGGGTTCCGTGGCGGTGATCGGCGCGGCGGCCGGCCCGGTCGTCGGCGGTCTGCTGCTGGAGTACTTCTGGTGGGGGTCGGTCTTTCTCATCAACGTGCCCATCGTCGTCATCACGCTGGTTGCCACGATCGCGGTCGCTCCGCCGAACCTGCCGAATCCGGATAAGCACTGGGACGCCCCCGCCTCCCTCTATGCCCTGCTGACCCTGTCGGGCCTGGTGATGGCCATCAAGGAACTGGCCAACCCGGCGCGCTCACCCTGGCTGCTGGCGGTGTCGGTGCTGGTGTTTGTGCTGGGGGCGCTGGCGTTCGGGGCCCGGCAGCGTCGTCTGCCGGAGCCGTTGCTGGCCTTCGATGTGTTCCGTTCCCGGATCTTCAGTGGCGGTGTGCTGGCCGCGGGTGGTGCGATGTTCGCGGTGGCGGGCGTGGAGCTGCTGACCACACAGCGTTTTCAGCTGGTGGCTGGTTTCAGTCCGCTGGAGGCCGGGCTGCTGGTGGCGTCGGTGACGATCGCGGCCTTCCCGGTGTCGATCCTGGGTGGGGCGTTTCTGCACCGGGTGGGTTTCCTGCCGTTGATCTCGGGGGGCTTCGCGTCGGTCACCGGTGGTGTGCTGGCGGCGGTGTGGGCGGGGTCGGGGGATCGGCTGCCGCTGTTCGTGCTGGGCCTGTTGTTCGTGGGCGCGGGTGCGGGCGCCATCATGTCGGTGTCGTCGAGCGCGATCATCGGGTCGGCGCCGGTGCGCCGGGCAGGCATGGCGGCGGGCGTGGAGTCGGTGTCCTATGAGTTCGGCACCCTGCTGTCGGTGGCGATCCTGGGTAGTGTGCTGCCGCTACTGTTCGCCGTCCACGCGAGTACCGGCATGCCCGCGGACCCGGTGGTGGCGCTGGCGGATCCGGTGCTGGGGCAGGCAGCGGGTGCCGCCTATGATGACGCCTATCTGAGTATCCTGCTCATCATCGCGGTCGTGGCGGCGCTGATGGCCGCGGTCACGGCCTGGTGTTTCCGCGGCAACCCGAAGGGGGTGCACCTTGCGCAGGAATAAACGCGAGGAGGTGCTGGCTGCTGCCGTCGGCGTCATCGAGGAGCGCGGCATCGAGGCGTTGACCTTCGAGTCCCTCGCCGTGGCCTCGGGCCTGTCGAAGTCGGGGTTGATCTACCACTTCCCTTCCCGGCACGCGCTGCTGTTGGGCGTGCACGCGTATCTGGCGCAGCTGTGGGAGGAGGAGCTCATCGACGCCGCCGGGGGGACGGCGGCCCAGGTCGACGGCGCGACGCGGCTGCGCGCGGCCGTGGTCACGATGGGTCGGACGGGGCCGCGCGCTGAGCTGCTGCTAGCCATCGACGCCTCCTCGCACCCGGATTTCCTCGCCGCCTGGGAGCGGGTGAACCGGGAGTGGCTGCCGGACCCGGTGGGGGCCGCCGACTCGGGGCTGGCCACCGCCACCTACCTGGTGCAGCTCATGAGTGACGGGCTGTGGGTGCACGACCACGTGCACGGGGAGGCGCTGCCGGAGCAGGTGCGTGCGGCACTCGTCGAGGCAGTGCTGGCGCAGATCCCGGGCGGCTGAGTCGGGCAGGGCATAGACTGCCGGCCATGACTGCCGTATCCGGGGAGCCCACGGACCAGCGCCCGGTCCACCGCACAGATCGCCGTACCGTGCTGGCCTGGGCGTTGTGGGACTGGGGTTCGGCCGCCTTCAACGCGGTGCTGGTGACCTTCGTCTTCTCCGTCTACCTGACGGATTCGGTGGGTCGGAGCGTCGACACCGGCTTCACCCCCGCCCAGTGGTACGGCTGGGCGATGGGGCTGGCGGGCGTGGCCATCGCCCTGATCACCCCGGTCATGGGGCAGCGCAGTGATCTGCGGGGCAGCCGGAAGCGAGCGGTGGGGATGTGGACGTACATCACCGTGGCGCTGATGGCCTCCCTGTTCCTGGTGCGCAACGACGATCAGCTCTACTTCTGGTTGGGCCTGGCGATCATGGGCCTGGCCTCGATCACCTTCGAGTTCGCCGAGGTCAACTACTTCGCCCAACTGCGCCAGGTGTCCACGGACGAGACCGTGGGGCGGATCTCGGGCTTCGGTTGGGCGATGGGTTATTTCGGCGGGATCTTCCTG
>CAZTIZ010000003.1:0-17336 GCA_964613845.1 uncultured Corynebacterium sp. | reverse complement strand
CTGTGGCGCACCGACCGCAACACGGTGGCTTTCCTGATCTCCTCGGCCGTGTTCCGGGACGGGCTGGCCGGGGTGTTCACCTTCGGGGCGGTGCTGGCGGTGACCGTCTACGGGCTCGACGTCGGTGAGGTCCTGTTGTTCGGGGTCGCCGCGAACGTCGTCTCCGCGCTCGGTGCCCTCAGCGGTGGCGTGCTCGATGACCGCCTCGGCCCCAAGCCGGTGATCATGGTCTCACTCGGTCTGATGATCAGCGTGGTCGTGGCGTTGTTCTTCGTCGAGGGCTCAGCCGGGTTCTGGCTCTGCGGGCTGCTGCTGTGCCTGTTCGTGGGTCCCGCGCAGTCGGCTTCCCGCTCTTTCCTCTCCCGGGTGACCCCACCCGGGCGGGAGGGCCAGGTCTTCGGGCTCTACGCCACTACCGGGCGCGCGGTGTCCTGGCTGTCACCGCTGTTGTTCGGCCTGTTCGTCACGCTTTTCGACGGCCAGGACCGAGGCGGGATCCTCGGCATCGGACTGGTGCTGCTGGTCGGCGGCCTGCTGCTGAGCGTGGTGCGCCAGCCCTCCCCCGCCCGGTGAGGAGACCGCCCGGCATCGCGGTTCCTACACGTCGCGGGCGATGAGCTCGTCGAGCGGCGTCGGGGAGATCAGGTAGGGGGCGACCTCCAGGACCGTGAAGGCACCGGAGACGCCCTGCTCGCGCAGGCGGTGAGCTGCCCGGGCGTAGGCGATCTGGACGGCGGCGGTGAAGTCCGGGTTACGCTCCAGCTTCAGCACGTACTCGATGGTGTGGTTGAAGCCACCGGTGTCGCCTGCGGTGATCACATGGCCGCCGTGGGGCATGCCGGTGTGCTCGGCGTCGAAGGTAGCTTCGTCAACGAAGTTGACCTCCACCTGGTAGCCGACGAAGTAGTCCTCCATGGTGCGGATCTCGTTCTCGATGCGCCCGTGCTCGGCCTCGTCGGCCACGACGAAGCAGCGGCGCACGTGGGCGGACTTCCCGTCCAGGTCACTGGCCCGGCGCTGACGGGCCAGCTCCAGGGCGCTCTCGTCGGGAAGGGTGTACTGGACGGCCTTGTGTACGCCCTCGATGCGACGCAGGGCGTCGGAGTGGCCCTGGGACAGACCCGGCCCCCAGAAGGTGTGCTGCTCATTGCCCGGCAGCAGCGCATCAGCCATGGTGCGGTTGAGGGAGAACATGCCCGGGTCCCAACCGGTGGAGACGATGGCGACGGTGCCGGCCTGCTTGGCTGCGGCGTCCATCTCGGCGCGGTGGCGCGGCACATCACGGTGGTTATCGTAGGTGTCGACGGTGTTGGCGTGGGCGGCGAAACCGACGGCCTGCTCGGGGATGTCGGTGGCCGAACCCAGGCAGAGCAGGGCGACGTCGAACTTGTCGGTGTGCTGCGCGAACTCGTCGACGGGGAGGACCGGGGCATCGGTGTCCAGGCTCCCGCGGCGGGAGAAGATGCCCGCGAGTTCCATGTCGGGCTGCTGGGCGATCAGCTTCTCGACGGACCTGCCCAGGTTGCCGTAACCGACGATTGCGGCGCGGATATTAGCCATGTTCTCGTTTCCTTCCACTGGAGACTGGTGCGGGGTCCCATTGTAGAAGGCGAATGATCCCGGGCTCGCCAGCCTGCACCCCCTCCCCAACCCCGTTCCTGTCGATCTATAGAAAAAGGGCCGGTCAGACTCCCCGGGGGACCAGCTGACGCTACGCCCGGGACCGCCCCGAGGGGGTAGAAATCACCCCTGTCAATTTCTGCATTTTCCCACCTTGCGGGCCAGTTCCGCCCCATCCACTTGCGCGGCCACCGCACGTCGGCGAAGATCAACTTCCCCTGCGATAAACAACAGGGAGCAGGGGATGGAAACCACGCTCTTTCCGATGCGTATTCCTTATGTCCCGAACCACCGACATCACGCCATCGCCGAGACCCACACATGGGGCCTCACCGTGCTGTCCCGGCGGGCACCCTTCCTCAAAAAACAACGGCAACGCTGCCTTCAGCGTCCCCTCACCACCCATCATCACAGTCCTCACACAGGAAGGACACCTGCTATGTCGGCAATGGTGCTCCTCGGTCTCGCCGCCTCAGCGGCCCTCCTGGTCGCGTTTGCCCTCCTCAACCTGGGCAAACTCACCACTGACCACTACACGTATCAAATCCTCAACGTCGTCGGTGCCGGTCTCCTCGCCGCCTCCGCCGCCAACCCGATGAACGCCGGCGTCTTCTGGGCCCAGTTGATCTGGGCCCTGCTCGGTCTCTATGGCGTCATCGCGATCTGGTTGAAGCGCCGCACGCAGAAGGCCACCGCGGCTACCGCGGCCGTCTTCACCACCTCAACCCCCTCGACCTCGTTCCCCGTGGCCGCATAGCGGACCAGAAAATAGAGTGTGAACCGTGGAACCTCTGACTTTTTCCCACGAGATCGGCATCATCTCCGGCATTCTCCTCGTCGTGGCCTACGGGCTGCTGAACTTCGGCGTCCTGACCACGAATTCCCCGGTCTACCAGGCGCTGAACGTCCTGGGCGCACTGGGCTTCACCTACACCGCCATCTCCCCCTTCAACCCTGGCCTGCTGATCACCGAGATCGTCTGGTCCTGTGCCGCCGGGGTATTTCTGTGGAGGATCTTCACCCGCAGGAAGCAGGTCACGGTCGACGTGGCTGACGCAGGCGCCGTGGCCGACACCGAAGCCGTGGCCGACACCGAAGCCGTGGCCGACACGGACGCCGTCCTGGTGAGCGCTCCGGCGAGGTAGGGAGGAGCCCCTGCAGACAGGGGCGCCCACCCTGGGGTACCCAGCACGATGTGCGGATATCAGACACCTGCCCCGGCAAAGAACGAACCCCAGGTCCATGACCTGGGGTTGTGGAGCTGGAGACGAGACTTGAACTCGCAACCTACGGTTTACAAGACCGTTGCGCTGCCAATTGCGCCACTCCAGCACGCGCCCCGACCGTCGTGCATGCGGGGCACTGCCGGGCAACATTACCCGAGTTCGGCCCTGCGCCGGAAACCACACCGCACCGCGTGTGTGCCCACCTGCACCGAACCCGGGCGCGGGCGTCGACAGACCTGGCTGCACCCCCACCGGCCAACGACTAATCTGTGGGGACAGCCCCCTTCCCCATTCCGATAAAACCCGAGGTAGACCACGCTCTTGTCCACGCTTGCCCAGCGGTTCCGTTCACTCTTCTCCGGCGCCGGCCGTATCGCCACCATCGACGCCGCGCGTTCCGCACCGCCGCCGTCCCCGCTGGCCCCCATCGATCTGACCGATTACGCGCAGGTCGCCGGCGTCATGGACCTGGCGGCGCGCATCGGTGACATCCTGCTGTCGTCCGGCACGTCCAACTCGGACACCAAGAAACAGATCCATGCGGTGACCTCCGCCTACGGCCTGCACTACTGCCACGTGGACATCACGATGAACACCATCACCATCTTCACCACCATCGGTGAGACGAAGAAGACACCCGTCAACGTCTTCCGCGTCGTGTACTCCATGACCACCGACTTCTCCCGACTCGTCGAGGTCGACCGGCTGATCCGCTCCATCCAGTCCGGAGCCACCCCGCCCGAGATCGCCGAGAAAATCCTCGACGACCTCGCCACCACCCCCACCACCTACGGCCCCGCCACCGCCATCATGGGCTGGGGCCTGATGGGTGGCGCGATCGCCGTCATGCTCGGTGGTGGCGCCCTGGTGGCCGTCACCGCCTTCCTGACCGCGGTGCTCATCATGACGGTCAATACCTGGCTGGGCAGGCACCAGCTGCCCTACTTCTTCCAGAATGTCTTCGGCGGTGTCATCGCCACGGTGCCGGCCGCCGTGATCTACTCCCTGGCCGCCCGGTACGGACTGCAGATCTCACCCAGCCAGATTATCGCCGCCGGCATCATCGTCCTGCTCGCCGGGCTGACACTGGTGCAGTCGCTGCAGGACGGCATCACCGGTGCACCGGTGACCGCCTCCGCCCGCTTCTTCCAGACGATGCTGTTCACCGGTGGAATCGTGGCGGGCGTGGGCATCGGGATCCAGGTGGTGGCGCTCTTCGGCATCACCCTGCCGCCCCTGGAAACCATCGCCGCCCCCAACTTCACCTCCTCGACCGTGCGCGTGGTCAGCGGCGGCGTCGCCGCGGCGGGTTTCGCGGTCGCCAGCTACGCGGAGTGGTCCTCGGTGCTCATCGCCGGGATCACCGCCACGGTGGGAGCGGCGATCTACCACCTGGTACTCATCCCCTTCGGGGTCGGCGCGGTCATCGCCTCCGCTTCCGCAGCGGTGATCATCGGCCTGGCCGGTGGTCTGCTGGCCCGTCGTTTCCTCATCCCGCCCCTGATCACCGCGGTCGCAGGCATCACCCCCTTCCTGCCCGGACTGTCGGTCTACCGGGGCATGTACGCGGCCCTCAACGAGCAGATGCTCATCGGTTTCACCAACATCGCCACCGCCCTGGCCATCGCCTCCGGACTGGCTGCCGGGGTGGTGCTGGGCGAGTGGGTGGCCCGTCGCCTGCGCCGCCCGCCACGGCTGAACCCCTACCGCTATTTCCGGGCCGCCCGCCGTTACTCCTTCCAGCAGATGGCACAGGTCCGTCCCGTCCGACTTGCGGTTTCCCGACGGCGGGTGCGGAAATCACCGGAGAGGTAGCGTAGAATAAGGCATCTGATGTGCCCTGACCGGGGAGGGGAAGCCCGGCGCCACCCCGCCCGAGTCACGGCACCACCGTTCAGCAAGTCCCCCCACCCGTCACCGTCACCAGGAGGATCACGTGCCGCCCAAGGTCACCGACACCCGCCCCACCCCCGAGGCCCTGCATGCCGTGGAGGAGAAGACCGCCCACGGAGCACGTCGGATCGTCTCCACCTACGCCCAGGATTTCCTGGACGGGGTGACCCTGATGTGCATGCTCGGCGTCGAGCCTGAGGGGCTGGTCCACAGCAAGATCATGGCAGAGCTGGAGGAATCCCAGCCCAAGACCGCCAAGCGCACCCGTAAGGCCACCAAGAAGGCCACGAAGAAGGCTGCCAAGAAGACGACGAAGAAGACCACCAAGAAGGCCACGAAGAAGACGACGAAGAAGGCCTGACCGGCTGATGCGTGGCGAGAACAGCTTTGTGGTGGTGGCCAACCGCCTACCCGTTGACCTCACCACCGACCCCGACGGCACGCGCACCTGGACCCCGAGCCCGGGTGGTCTCGTCGCAGCGCTCTCCCCTGTTCTGGGGCGTCAGCAGGGTTGCTGGGTCGGCTGGCCCGGGATCCCCGACGAGGCCCCCGAGCCCTTCCGTACCGATGCCGGCGTGCTCCTGCATCCCGTGCGTCTGAGTGGGGCGGACTACGAGGGTTTCTACGAGGGTTTCTCCAACGCCACCCTGTGGCCGCTCTACCATGACCTGATCGTCCCCCCGGTCTATGACCGGGACTGGTGGGAGACCTACCGGGAGGTCAACCTCCGGTTCGCCGATGAGGTCGCCGTCGTCGCTGCCGAGGGTGCGACCGTGTGGGTGCAGGACTACCAGCTGCAGCTGCTACCGGGCATCCTGCGCCAACTGCGCCCCGACCTGAAGATCGGGTTCTTCCTGCACATCCCCTTCCCCGCCCCGGAGCTGTTCCGACAGCTGCCCTGGCGGGAGGAGATCGTGCGGGGTCTGCTCGGTGCCGATCTCATCGGCTTCCACAACGTTGCCAACGCCGTCAACTTCCTCGACCTGGCACGGCAGGTCAGCGGCGCCGTCGGCTCCCACACGGGCCAGCCCGATGAGCTGCTGGTCGAGGGAAGACCCGCCATCCGGGAGGTCACCGCCCGGATCACCACCGCCGACGGCCGCCACGTGGGGGTGGGTGCGTTCCCGATCTCCATCGACGTGGACAGCCTCGGACCCGGCGACCCGGCCGTGGTGGCGCAGCTGCGTCAGATGCTGGGTGAGCCGAACCGGATCTTCCTCGGCGTTGACCGGCTCGACTACACCAAGGGCATCCTGCAACGGCTCCTGGCCTTCGAGGAGCTCCTGGAATCCGGGGCCCTGGACCCGGCCGAGGTGGTGCTGCTGCAGGTGGCCACGCCTTCCCGGGAACGCATCGGGCAGTACCAGGTGGCCCGTTCCCAGGTGGAGGAGGCGGTGGGCCGGATCAACGGCCGTTTCGGCAGCATCGGCCGCCCGGTGGTCCATTACCAGCACAGGCCCATGCTCAAGGCACAGCTGCGCAACTACTATGCGCTGGCCGATATCATGCTGGTCACCCCCTTCAAGGACGGGATGAATCTGGTGGCCAAGGAGTATGTGGCCTCCCATCCGGACGGCTCCGGCGCTCTGGTGCTCTCCGAATTCGCCGGCGCAGCCGTGGAGCTCCACCAGGCCCACCTGTGCAACCCCTTCGATCTGGAGTCCATCAAGCGCGCGATGCACACCGCCCACCGTGAACTCGACGAAGCCCCCGGGCACGTGCGCGACCGCATGGTCGAGATGCACGGACAGGTCTCCACCCACGACGTGGACCTGTGGGCACGCTCCTTCCTGGCCGGTCTCTCCCGGATGGGTCAGGCATGAGGCGGCGGCGTGCTGCGGCGTTGACGGCCGCACTGCTCAGTGGTGCGCTCGCGGCCACGGCCTGCACGCCCCCGGAGTCCGTGGTGGCGGGTTCAACCTGGCAGGTCACCGGCCTGTGGGACGCCGCGGGCTCTCCCGGCGTGCTGCCCGATGACGCGGCGGGCCGTGCCCGTCTGTTCTTCGGTGAGGCCACCATGGTCGGTTTCACGGGCTGCTCGCCTCTGCAGGGGGCGGTGACCTTCACCCGGGAGGGTGAGCCCGCCCGCGCCGAGAGCGCCGATCTCCTGCGCATCGACCGGGTGGAGTTCGAGGAGGCGGGCGAGGGCTGTGTGGGCAGATCCCGCCACGTCCACGACAGCCTGCAGGAGATGCTCTCCGAAGGCACGACCTTCGACGTCCGGCACGACTCGAATGCGAGGCTGGTGCTCACCGAGCGGACAGCGCTGGTGGACAGTCCGGCGATCCACCTCTCCGCCCTCTGAGCCCCGCCCGGCGGTAGATTCGGGGCCATGACGATCCCGATCGCTGACCTGGCCACCACCGACCGCCTGCTGGTGGTCGTTGATTTTGACGGCACCCTGGCGGACCTGTCCCCCGACATCTACGCCATCCCCGTCAACTATGAGGCGTGCGCAGCACTTGCCCGGCTGGCGGGCCTGCCGGACACCGTCGTCACGGTGCTCTCCGGGCGCCATATCGCCGGGCTCACGCAGGTCTGTCCGCTGCGCGCACCGGTCAACCTGGCTGGCTCCCACGGTGCGGAATCGGACCACGGGGGTGCCGTGCTGACCGAGGACATGCGGACGCACCTGGCACACATCGAGAACCAGCTCGCCCCGGTCATCGCCTCCCACCCGAAGGCCGGCCTGGAGATCAAGCCCTTCCAGCGGGTCGTGCACGTCGCGGAGATCGCGCAGGAGGACCCGGCGGCGGCAGATGAGTTGCTGGAACGCGCCGTGGAGATCGATCACGGCGGCGCCCAGATCACCCGTGGGAAGAACGTGGTGGAGTTCTCCGCCGTGCAGGTCACCAAAGGGACATTCATCACGGCCGAGTACAGCCGCCACGAGGCCACCCGCACAATCTTCATCGGCGACGACGTCACCGACGAACACGGTTTCCGCGCCCTACGGGAGGGCGACGTGGGCGTGAAGGTCGGGGAGGGGGACACCGCCGCCACAGAGCGGATCCCCGACACCGCCGCGGTGGCCGGGCTGCTCACCGGGCTCGCCGATGCCCGCGCCACCCACACCGGCATCCCCCGCGATCTGACGCAGCGTTTCCGCGCCGTCGCCGCAGGTTTCACCGCCGAGGTGGTGCGGGCCCACGACTGGTCCGCCCCCACCCCCTGTGAGGAGTGGGCCGCCCGCGATATCGTCGCCCACCTCACGCAGTGGTATCCGGACAGCCTGCGGGAGGCCGACATCGACCTGGGGCTCCGGCACGACGCCCGCCGCAGCCCCGCCGCCGCATGGGACGAACTGGTCACCGCGGTACAGGAGCTTCTCGACGACCCCGCGCGGGGCGCCCGGCAGCTCCCCTCCGGCCCGCACGCCGGTCAGAGCGTGGCTGAGCTGACGGCACGCCTGTTCGTGCCTGACGTGTTCATGCACACCTGGGACCTGGCGCGTTCGCAGGGCAACGAGGTGGCCCTGGACGAGGACTTCGCCAGGCGCACGCTGACGGGGCTGCGTTCCCTGGGTGAGCAGCTGCGCCAGGGGGGCCAGTTCGGCCCGGCGCGGCCGGTCTCCGATCAGGCTCCGGCCGGTGAGCGGCTGATGGCCCATGTCGGCCGGGATCCGGGTTTCGGTCTGCGGTACTGAGGCTGGGGCGCTGGGCTCAGTTTTCCCGCGGCGGGGCGATCGTGGTCCCCGGGTGGAAGGTGGTGGCGAGTAGCTGGCGGGGGGCCGGGTCCTCGGCGGGGAGGTCGTCGACATGGGCGTCGATGAGCCGCAGCAGCATCCGTCCGGCGGCCTCGCCCTTGGCCTTGTTCGGCTGGATGATGGTGCTCAGTCCCTGGACGAGGGCGATCTCGATGCCGTCGAAGCCGGTGACGGACAGGTTCCCGGGCACCCGCAGTCCCCGGTGGCGGGCGTATTCGAGGAGGCCGAAGGCCATGGAGTCGGTGGTGCACAGCACGGCGGTCAGTTCCGGGTGGGTCTCCAGCAGTTCGCGGGCGGCGTCGATGGAGTTGGCGCGGTCGTTGATGTGTCGGGTGATCACCGGCACGTCAGTGGGGTCGATGCCGGCGGCGGTGAGCACGTCGAGTGCCCCGAGGACGCGGGCGCGCTGCACGTGCATGCCCGCTGCCGGCAGGTCGGTGTGCTCGACGGGGCCGTCGCGGCGCACCCGGTCGAGGCGGATGGAGAGGATGCCGATGCGGCGGTGGCCGGCGTCGAGGAGCGCCCGGGCGGCCGGTGCAATGGCGGCTCGGTCGTCGATACCGACGAAGGGCAGGCCGGCGATGCTGGTCGGCTGGTCGCAGACGACAACCGGCAGGTGGCGGGCGCGGGCGGCGGCCAGGTGCGGATCGTCCTCGGCGACCGAGTAGATGACGAAGCCGTCGACGGCGGCGCGGCCGAGCAGGGTGGCGGCGGCGGAGTCGCAGGCGCTGCCCGGACCGGCGGGCAGGAGGGTGAGGGCGGAGCCGGTGCCGTAGGTGGCCTCGGCCATGCCCGCGAGGAAGTCGACGGAGGCGAAGTCCTCGAAGGCGTAGGACAGGTGCTCGGTGAGCAGGACACCGAGGGAGCCGATGCGGCGGGTGCGTAGGGACCGTGCGGTGGGATCGGGTCCGGGGTAGCCGCGGTCGGCGGCGGCGGCGAGAATGCGCTCGCGCAGGGCCGCGGAGAGCTGGTCGGGGTGGTTGTAGGCGTTGGATACCGTCGTGCGGGAGACCCCGAGTTCGGCTGCGAGGGAGGCGAGGGTACCGCCGCCGCGGGAGCGTTTGACCATACCGTGAATCTATCAGGACCGCCTCCGGCCTGCGTTTTCAATAGATTTTCATCTTGACAATCATTTTCAATAGGTGTTGAATCGGGCCCATGCACCCACGACTGCCCCGAGCTCTGAAGTCCGCCGCCATCGCCGTTTCCGGCGGCTCCCTCCTCTTCGCCGCCGCCTGCTCCTCCGGCGCGGGGGAGGTCACGGGCAGTTCCGCCGCCGAGGCCGACGGTGGCCTGTCCATCGTCACCTCCACCAGCATCTGGAGCGACGTGGCCCGGGCCGTGGTCGCCGAGGATCAGGCGAACATCACCTCCATCATCCGCGACCGTAACGCCGACCCGCACTCCTTCGAACCCTCCGCCGCCGACATGGCGCGGGTGGAGGAGGCCGACATCATCATCGTCGGTGGCGGCGGCTACGACGCCTGGCTCTACGACGCCGTCGACGCCGAAGACGTCACCCTCATCCACGCGCTCCCGCTGGTCGCCGGGCACGATCACGATGACGGTGCGCACGCCGGGCACGATCACGATGACGTCGAGGGCAACGAGCACATCTGGTACGACACCGAGGCCGTCCTCGACGTCGCCGGGCGCATCGCCGACGCCGTCACCGGGCAGGATCCGGACGCGACGGTCGACACCACTGACCTGACCGGGCGCCTCGACGCCGTGCACCGGGCCCTGCACGACCTGCCGGCCGTGCGCGTCGCCCAGACCGAACCGGTCGCCGAGTACATCGTCGCCCACACCCCCATGACTGACGTGACCCCCAGCGGCTACCGCGACTCCGCGCTCTCCCACTCCGAGCCGACCGCCGGGGACCTCGCGGCCTTCCTCGAACTGATCGACGCCGGTGAGCTGGATCTGCTGGTCGTCAACCCCCAGACCGCCACTGACCTGACCGACCGGCTGCGCAGCACCGCCGAGGACGCCGGCATCACCGTCATCGAGATCCGCGAGACCCCGCCGGAGGGCGAGAACTTCATCGACTACTTCGAGTCACTGGTCGAGGATCTCAACCGGGCGACCGCTAACGAATAACCCTGGAGTAGACAGAATGCTTCTTCGCTTCTCCGATGCCGCCGTGGACCCACTGTGGTCCGGCCTCGACCTTGAGGTCGGACCCGGCGAGTTCATCGCGGTCCTCGGCCCCAACGGCGTCGGTAAGTCCACCCTGCTGGGCACGGTGTTGGGCACCCGCCGCCTCACCGCCGGTGACATGCAGGTCAACGCCCGACTCGGCCACATCCCCCAGCAGCGCATGTTCCCCGGCGAACTGCCCCTGCGCGCCCGCGACCTGGTCTCCCTGTCCCTGGCGCACGGTGTCTGGCGCCGTCGTTCCCCCCACCGCCGGGAGGTCGACGCCCTGTTGGAATCCGTCGGCGCCACCGGCCTGGCCGAACGCCGCGTGGGCACGCTCTCCGGCGGCCAGCAGCAGCTGATCCGTCAGGCCCAGGCGCTGGCGCACAACCCGCAGCTCATCCTCGCCGATGAACCCCTGCTCAGTCTCGACCTGGCACGCCAGCAGGAGGCCGTCGAGATGCTCGACCGACGACGCCGGGAACACGGCACCTCCGTGCTGTTCGTGACCCACGGCATCAACCCCGTGCTCTCCGTAGTCGACCGGGTGCTCTACTTCGCCCCCCACGGGCACCTGCTCGGCTCCGTCGACGAGGTGATGCGTTCCGAGGTACTCTCCCGCCTGTACAACACCCGCGTCGACGTCGTCGAGGTCGACGGCCGCATGGTGGTGATCTGACATGGACCTCAGCCAGTTCCTCAGCGAGACCCAGTACCTGCTGGGCGTGGGTTTCGTGCAGCAGTCACTCATCGCCGCAGCGATCCTGGGCCTGCTCTCCGGCGTGATGGCACCCCTGATCGTCCTGCGCCAGATGTCGTTCTCCGTGCACGCCACCAGCGAACTCGCCCTCATGGGGGCGGCCGCGGCCCTGCTGTTCGGCATCAACATCGGCGGCGGCGCGGTCGTCGGCTCGATCGTCGCCGCCCTGCTCCTGGCCCTGCTGGGCATGCGCCAGCAACAGGACAGCGCCATCGGCGTGGTCATGAGTTTCGGCCTCGGCCTGTCCGTGCTGTTCATCCACCTCTACCCCGGCAACTCCTCGACCGCCTTCTCCCTGCTCACCGGACAGATCGTGGGTGTCTCCGGCGCCTCGGTATGGCTGCTGGGACTGGTCACGACGATCGTGGTGGGCACCGTATGGCTGTTCTGGCGGCCCCTGCTCTTCGCCTCCGCCGACCCCGTCATGGCCCGGGCAGCGGGCATCCCGGTGCACCGCTACTCCCTGCTCTTCGCCGTGCTCGTCGGCCTGGCCGCCGCCCAGTCCGTGCAGATCGTCGGCGCCCTGCTGGTCATGGCCCTGCTGATCACCCCCGGCGCGGCCGCCGTCCAGCTGACCTCCTCGCCGGTGAAGGCGGTGGCCCTGTCGGTGCTCTTCGCGGAGATCTCGGCGGTCGGCGGCATTCTGCTGTCGCTGGCACCGGGGCTGCCGGTGTCGGTGTTCGTGACCACGATCTCCTTCGTGATCTACCTGATCGCCCGGTTCATCGGGTGGTGGCGGGGTCGGCGTGCCTCCCGCGACGAGGTCGCGGCCGCGCGCCGGGAGACCTCCACCGGTCCCCTGCCCCGCAGTGGTGAAGAACCGGAAGCCATCATCGAGGCCACCGGGGACGCCGCGGCGGCGCACTGTCATCCGGAGGAGCCCCGGCCTGCCCCGCCCCCGCGGCTCTGAGCGCCCACGGAAGAGCGGGCTCGGGGTGGCGGGGGCGGGCCCTAATTGCGTTGCCCGAAAGGAACCAGATCCCCGGCCCCCGTGCCCGAAAGGAGTCGTCCTTTCGGGCGACTGCTTTCGGGCAACTGAATCCGCGGCCGAGGCAGGGACACTGCCTCCCCTGCCCCTCAGCGCGCACGACAAAGCCCGGGCTGCACCGGCCCGGGCTGATCGTGGGAGAGCCTACTGCTCCAGGCGACGCTGGCGGGCGAATTCGCTGAGCACCACGCCGGCGGCGACGGAGGCGTTGAGGGACTCGACCCAGCCGGTCATGGGCACAGACATGATGACGTCGCAGTTCTCGCGCACCAGTCGGGAGATGCCCTTACCCTCGGAACCGACGACGATGACGACCGGGTCGGCGCCACCCCGGTAGGTGTCCAGGGTGTGCTCGCCTCCGGCGTCGAGTCCGACGACCTGGTAGCCGTTCTTCTGGAACTCCTTGATCGTGCGGGTGAGGTTGGTGGCACGTGCCACCGGCAGGCGGGCGGCGGTGCCCGCGGAGGTGCGCCAGGCAACGGCGGTCATCGCGGCCGACCTCCGCTCGGGAATGACCACGCCGTGGCCACCGAAGGCGGCGACGGAGCGGATGACCGCACCCAGGTTACGGGGGTCGGTGATGTTGTCGAGCACCACGATCATGCCCTTTTCGCCGCGGTCATTGACCGAGGAGATGAGGTCGAAGACCTCCGCGTACTCGTAGGGCGGGATCTGCAGACCGATGCCCTGGTGCATACCGTTGCCGGTCATCTTATCGAGTTCCTGGCGGGGCACCTCGATGGTGGTGATGCCCCGTGAGCCGGCGAGGTGCACGGCTTCGGAGAGACGGTCGTCGCTGGCGGTTCCCTCCGCGACGTAGAGGGCGGCGGCGGGCACGCGGGCACGCAGGCACTCGACGACCGGGTTACGGCCGACAACGAGCTCTGCGGTGCTCTCCTTGGTGTGGCGGCCCTGGGCGCGACGGTCCGCCTGCCGCTTACGCTTGTGGGCCGCGTGGTAGACGCGGTCCTCGGCCTTGGGGGTGGGGCCCTTGCCCTGCAGGCCGCGTCGGACCTGGCCACCGGATCCCTTGGTGGCACCCTTCTTGTTGGTCCGGCGGGTACCGGGGCGTCCGTGATTCTGTGCCATCTGTGGTGGCTCCTTCTAATTCTTGAGTGACCACTGCGGGCCGTCGGGGGTGTCGGTGACCTCGACGCCGGCGGCCGTGAGACGGTCACGGACGGCGTCGGCGCTGGCCCAGTCCTTCCCGGCACGGGCGGTGGTACGGCGGTCGAGTTCCGCGTGGACGAGCACGTCGAGTGCGGTCAGCGCGGCGTCGGAGGTCGACGCCCCCGCGGACCAGGTCGGGGACTGGGGGTCGATGCCGAGGACGTCGGTCATGGCGCGGACTGATCCGGCCAGACGCTGTGCCTCGGCGAGGTCCTTGGCCGTCAGCGCGGTGTTACCCGCGCGCACGGCGTTGTGGATTTCGGCGAGCGCCCTGGGCACGGAGAAGTCCTCGTCCATGGCTGCCGTGAAATCCGCGGTCCACTCCCCCGGTTCGACATCACCGACGCGGGCGAGGAAGTCCTCGATGCGACGGTAACCGGCGGCCGCCTCCTTGAGCGCCTCCTCGGAGTACTCGAGCACGGAGCGATAGTGGGCCGAACCAAGATAGTAGCGCAGCTCGACCGGGCGAACCAGCGTGAGGATGTGCGGGACGGCCAGCACGTTGCCCAGGGACTTGGACATCTTCTCCCCCGCCATGGTCACCCAGTGGTTGTGCATCCAGTAATTGGCGAAGCCGTCGCCGGCGGCATGTGCCTGCGCGATCTCATTCTCGTGGTGGGGGAACTGCAGGTCGAGGCCACCGCCGTGGATATCGAAGCTCTCGCCCAGGTACCAGGTGGCCATGGCCGAGCACTCCAGGTGCCAGCCCGGACGCCCCTCGCCCCAGGGGGTGGGCCAGGACGGCTCACCGGGCTTGGCTGACTTCCACAGGGCGAAGTCGAGCGGGTTACGCTTGCCCCGGTTGTCGGTCTCGCCCTGCTCCATGTCCTCCACGCGGTTGCCGGAGAGGACACCGTAGTCGGAGCCCTCGGCGGCGGTCCAGGCGGCGACATCGAAGTAAACGGAACCATCGGCCTCGTAGGCGAAGCCGTTGTCCATCAACCGACGCATGTAGGTGACCATCTGGGTGATGTGGCCGGTCGCGCGCGGTTCCACCGAGGGTGGCAGCACACCGAGCTGGTCATAGGCCCAGGTGAAGGCACGCTCATGCGTGGAGACCCACTCCCACCAGGGGCGACCGTGCTCAGCGGCCCTGCTGAGGATCTTGTCGTCGATGTCGGTGACGTTGCGGACGAAGGCAACGTCATAGCCCTTCGCCAGCAACCACCGGCGCACGATGTCGAAGGCCACACCCGAGCGGACGTGCCCGATGTGCGGCTGCGCCTGCGGTGTGGCCCCACACAGGTACACGGAGGCGTGGCCCTCACGGACGGGGACGAAGTCTCGGAGCGTGCGGGTACCGGTGTCGAAGATGCGTAGAGTCACGGCACCAAGTCTAGACGAGGCCGTGGGCGGCGTTGCGGGGGCGGGAACTAGACCACCGGCTGCCCGTCCGGACCCTGCCAGGCCGGACGGTTCTCGTCGATGTAGCGGTAGTAGTCGACCTCGGCGAGCAGCGAGGCCGCCGCTTCGTCGACGATGATCGTGGCCCGCGGGTGCATCTGCAGCACGGAGGCGGGCACCGCAGAGGTCAGCGGCCCCTCCACCAGCTTGCGCACGGCGTCGGCCTTAACCTCGCCGGTGGCCAGCAGAACCGCGTGCCGGGAGCGCAGGATCGTGGCCAGCCCCTGGGTCAGGGCGTGGGTGGGTACCTCGTCCGCCGAATCGAAGAAGCGGGAGTTGTCCACCACGGTCTGCGGGTGCAGCGTCTCGATGCGGGTGGTCGAGCTCAGGGACGAGGCCGGCTCATTGAAACCGATATGCCCGTTGGTGCCGATGCCCAACAGCTGCACATCGATGCCGCCGGCGTCGATGATCGCCCGCTCGTAGCGGTCAGCGGCCTCCCAGGGACGCGGATCCATGCCCTCCGGGCTGTGGACGGCGGCCCCGTCGATGTCGATGTGGTCGGTGAACTCCTCCCGGATCGTCCGGTGGTAGCTCTGCTCGTGATCGGGGGCGAGTCCGATGTACTCATCGAGCAGGAAGGCCCGGCAGCCGGCGAAGCTGAGCCCACCGGCGCGATAGCGGGCGGCGAGCTCCCGGTAGGTGGCCACCGGGGTCGAACCGGTCGCCAGACCCAGGACCGCTCCCCGCCGGATGTGGGCGGAGAGGGTGTCTGCTGCGGTGACCGCCACTTCTGCGGCTGACGGGCGGATGAGGATCTCCATGACGGAGACTTTATTCCTCTTCGGTCCGGCGCGGTGCGTCAGCCCCGACTCCGGCCCCCGGGCGGGCGCCGGGCCGGCTCCACACCACCGCCGTGGCGACGGCCGCCCGCCCCTCCCCGCGCCCGGTGAAGCCCAGGTGGTCGGTGGTCGTCGCGGAGACCGAGACCGGGGCGCCGACCAGCTCGGAGAGCACCTGCCCGGCCTCCTCTCGGCGGGGCCCCATCTTCGGGGTCTGGGCGATGAGCTGGACGGCGACGTTGCCGACGACGAAGCCGTGGGAGTCGAGCAGTTCGCGGCACTCGCGCAGCAGGCGGGCGCCGCTGACACCGTCGTATTCCGCGCGTCCCACGCCCACGAAGGAGCCCAGGTCACCGAGGTTCGCCGCAGAGAGCAGCGCATCGACGACGACGTGGCTGACAACGTCGCCGTCGGAGTGGCCCTCGCAGCCGTCGGCGTCGTCGAAGAGCAGACCGGCGATCCAGCAGGGCTTACCGGGCTCGATCTGGTGGGCGTCGGTGGCGACACCGACCCGGGGGATGATCGGGAAATCAGTCACTGGGTACCTCTAAGATGGTCGGTTCGGCCTCGTCGACGATCGTCCGGGCCAGTGTCATATCAATGGGGGTGGTCACCTTGAACGCCATGGGATCGCCCTGCACACAGGTCACGTCCACACCGTGCCACTCCATGAGGGAGGCGTCGTCGGTGGCCGTGAAACCGGGGTCGACGGCCGAGAAGTACGCCTCATTGGCCGCCCGCAGCACACCCAGATCGAAGCCCTGGGGAGTCTGCACCGCCCGCAGGGAGGACCGGTCCGGAGTGCCCAGCACCCGGCCGCCCGCCACCTGCTTGATGGTGTCGGCGACCGGGAGCACGGGGATGACGGCCGGGTGCCCCTCCAGCACGGCGCGCGTCACCCGGGCGATCATGCCGGGCGGGGTGAGGGCGCGGGCGGCATCGTGGATGAGCACGACCGCCTCGTCCTCCCGGATCATCCGCAGACCAGCCCACACCGAATCCGCCCGCTCCCCACCGCCGTGCACCAGCCGGACAGGGACCTCGCCGTTATCCAGCAGCCCCCGCTGCTCAAGCAGCTCGGCGGCAAAATCCGCCATCTCCGGACTGACGAGCACAATGATCTCGTCGACGACCGCGGAATGGATCATCGCCCGCACGGAACGCTCCACCAGGCTGCGCTCACGCAGTCGGACGAAGGCCTTGGGCACCGACGCCCCCAGGCGGGTGCCCTTACCGGCCGCCGCCACGAGCGCGACGACGCGCCGGGTCACTGCTCAGGCGTCCGCGTCGTCGAAGGACAGATCGTCGAGGTCGACGTCATCGAAGGAGTCCTTCTTCTCCTCGCCCTCGCCGGAGGCGATGCGGTGACGCTCGATGGTGGCGTCGACCTGGGAGAGGAACTCATCCGCCTTCTTCTCGTCGACGGTCTCGGCCAGGGCCAGCTCACCGACGAGGATCTGCCGGGCCTTACCCAACATGCGCTTCTCGCCCGCGGACAGACCGCGGTCCTGGTCCCGGCGCCACAGATCACGCACGACCTCGGCGACCTTGTTGACGTCGCCGGAGGCCAGGCGTTCCTGGTTGGCCTTATAGCGGCGGGACCAGTTGCCCGCCTCCTCCACGTCGGTCTCCCGCAGGACACCGA
>CAZTIZ010000002.1:39291-63711 GCA_964613845.1 uncultured Corynebacterium sp. | reverse complement strand
TGTGGGTGGTCGATGCCCCCATGTTCGAACCGGCCGGTGACGCCGTCGCCGCCGGTGACGTGGCGGTGGGCTCCGGTGCCTGGACCGCGGTGCATCACGCCTTCACCTCCCCGAAGCCGGAGTACCTGGACACCTTCGACCAGGACCCGGGCGAGGCCACCGCCTACGCCTACGACATCGTCTGCAACGGCAACGAGATCGGCGGCGGTTCGATCCGTATCCACCAGCGTGATGTCCAGGAGCGCGTCTTCCAGGTCATGGGCATCTCCGAGGAGGAGGCACAGGACAAGTTCGGCTTCCTGCTCGATGCCTTCGCCTACGGCGCCCCGCCGCACGGTGGACTCGCCTTCGGCTGGGACCGCATCGTGTCCCTGCTGGGTGGATTCGACTCCATCCGCGACGTCATCGCCTTCCCGAAGTCCGGTGGTGGCGTGGACCCGCTGACCGCGGCCCCCGCCCCGATCACCCCGCAGCAGCGCCGGGAGTCCGGCATCGACGCCAAGCCCACCAAGCAGGACGACAAGGCAGGCAAGGCCGCTACTGCGGCCGCCGGCCAGTAGAAAAGTCCCCCCGCATCCCGGAATCCGGTGCCGGGATGTCTGATCATCAGGCACAATGTACGGAACATCACTCCCAGCCGGCGATGAGAGCGAGTTGTCCCGTCTGTTCGGGAACCCGCAGCCGGCGGAGGCTGGGAGGTGCCGGAGGTAATCTTCCCCCTATCCGCCGGAGTTCCCTGAAGGAGTAAGGACCGTGCAGCTCAACACTGACGCCATCGTCGAGATCGCAGAGGATCTGCTGTCGAAGCGTTATGGCGGAACCCAGCGGCTCACCGATATCCAGCAGTTGAACGGCTCCGGCGGTTCCGTGGTGCTGCGGGCCCGCGTGGTCTCCTCGCCCTTCTTCCAGCACCGCTCCGTCATCCTCAAGTACGTCCCCGTCACCGGGGAGGAGATCGATGATGCGGCCCTGGTCCGCGAGGTCGTCTCCTACCAGTTCACCACCTCCCTGCCGGAGGAGGTGCGCCCCGGGCCGGTCATCCTGGCCCACGACGTCGGCCAGCGGATCATCGTCATCTCCGACTCCGGTGACGGCGACACCTTCGATGAGCTTCTCCGCCAGCGGGACCCGGAACGGCGGGTGCAGATCCTGCGCAACCTGGGTACCGCCCTGGGCCGCATGCACGCCGGTACCGCGCTGCGGGAGGATGACTTCAACATCCTGCTCACCCGCATGTTGCGCAGTCACCCGGAGTCCAGCGAACTCCAGGACCTGCGTGACCAGGCACTGCTCCAGTCGATCAGGAGCGGGGAGGAACTGCTGCGCGGCGCGGGATTCGAGATCCCCGAGTTCGTCTCCGAACTGGTCGACGAGGCCGCCAACCGCCTGCTCTCCGCCCACCACCGGGCCTTCACCCCCTTCGACCTGTCGCCGGACAACATCATCGTCGCGGAGACCACCCACTTCCTCGACTACGAATGGGCGGGCTTCCGCGATGTCAGCTTCGACCTGGCCTGCGTGATCGCCGGTTTCCCCCAGTACGTCTTCTCTCACCCGATCAGCGACGATGAGACCGACGTCTTCGTTGAGTCGTGGGTCAACGAGGTCCACACCGTCTGGCCGCGCACCAATAATGAGGCCCACCTGCATTCCCGGGTGGTGGCCGCCCTGCTCGGCTGGGCGCTGTCGAGCATCTCGCTCATGCACTTCGGCTCCATGTCCAACGCGATGACCTCCCTGCAGTCCGAGGGTGGCCTTGAGGATGACAGTTTCGCCGAGCTCGGGGAGGCGGGCATCGAGACCGCGGGGGAGTTGCTGCGTCCCGCCGACCACGGCCCCTTCACCGAGGACGAGGTGCTCGTCCGCCGCGATCTCTACGAGACCTTCGGGGCACTGGCCCGCTACGCTGACCGGGGCACGGAGGCCCACTGGGGGGTTGTCGCCGCCTTCGCCTCCGAGGTTGCCGCCCGCGTGGCGGAACCAGGAGTCAGGTAGGCGCAAGATGGACCAGGACTCCCTCTTCGGACCCCCGGCCGGTCAGGGGCACCCTGACGGGGACGGAGGCGCAGGGGTCCGCGGTTCCGCCTTCTTCGAGGTGGGACCCGGGGCGCCACTGGCTGCCCGGATGCGCCCGCGCACCCTCGACGAGATCCTCGGGCAGAACCACCTGCTGGGCCGCGGCCGCCCCCTGCGGCGGCTGGTGGAGGGGTCGGGGGAGGCCTCGGTCATCCTCTACGGGCCGCCCGGCACCGGCAAGACCACAATCGCCTCACTGATCAGTTCGACCACCGGTCAGAACTTCGTTGGGCTCTCCGCCCTGAACTCGGGTGTCAAACAGGTCCGGCAGGTCATCGACGAGGCCCGACGCAGCCTGATTCGCGGCCAGCGCACGGTCCTGTTCATCGACGAGGTACATCGGTTCTCCCGCACCCAGCAGGACGCGCTGCTGGGTGCGGTGGAGAACCGCACGGTGCTGCTGGTGGCCGCCACCACGGAGAACCCCTCCTTCTCGGTGGTGGCGCCCCTGCTGTCACGCTCCCTACTGCTACAGCTCAAGCCCCTGGAAGACGATGACGTGCGGATGTTGCTGGAGCATGCGCTCGCCCAGGAGCGGGGACTGGCGGGGCGGATCAGTGCGCAGGATGAGGCACTTGAGCAGCTGGTGCTGCTCGCCGGTGGCGACGCCCGTCGTTCCCTGACCTATCTGGAAGCTGCGGCGGAGGCGGTGGAGGACGGGGGAGTGCTCACCGTCGACACTGTCCGCGACAACGTCAACCGGGCGGTAGTACGTTATGACCGCGACGGCGATCAGCACTATGACGTGGTCAGTGCATTCATCAAGTCGATCCGGGGCTCGGATGTCGACGCCGCGCTGCACTACCTGGCGCGCATGCTGGAGGCGGGGGAGGACCCACGGTTCGTGGCACGGCGGCTGGTCATCCACGCCAGTGAAGATATCGGCATGGCGGATCCCACCGCCCTGCAGACTGCGGTGGCTGCTGCCCAGGCGGTGCAGCTGATCGGTATGCCGGAGGCCCGGCTGACCCTGGCGCAGGCGACGATCCACCTGGCCACCGCCCCGAAATCGAACTCGGTGATCGCGGCGATCAATGCCGCCACGGAGGACGTGCGGGCCGGCCGCATCGGTCATGTGCCCCCACATCTGCGCGACGGCCACTACGAGGGGGCGGAGCGGCTGGGCAACGCGGTGGGATACCACTATCCCCACGATGACCCGCGCGGCGTCGTCACGCAGCGCTACCTGCCCGAGATCCTGGACGAGGCGGTCTACTACGAGCCGGCCGGGCACGGGGCAGAGAAGCGGATCGCCGGTTACCTGGGGAAGCTGCGGCGCATCGTCCGGGGCATGCCATGAACCTGCGCGTCAGCGGGTAGAGTAAAGCGCTGGTAGTTTCCACTGTCAACCCGTAAAGCGAGGACACCTGCCGTGCAGACCCATGAGATCCGGGAGCGTTTCACCGAGCACTTCGTCAAGGCCGGTCACGAGGCCGTGCCCAGTGCATCGTTGATCCTGGACGATCCGAACCTGCTGTTCGTCAACGCCGGCATGGTGCCCTTCAAGCCGTACTTCCTCGGCCAGCAGACCCCGCCCTTCGCCCAGGGCACCGCCACCTCCATCCAGAAGTGTGTGCGCACCCTCGATATCGACGAGGTGGGTGTCACCACCCGCCACAACACCTTCTTCCAGATGGCCGGCAACTTCTCCTTCGGAAGCTATTTCAAGGAGGGGGCCATCACCCAGGCGTGGGCGTTGCTGACGAACCCGCTCAGCGAGGGTGGTTTCGGCATGGATCCCGACCGTCTGTGGGTGACCGTCTACCTCGATGACGATGAGGCCGCCGAGATCTGGGAGAAGAAGGTCGGTGTCCCGGCCGGGCGCATCCAGCGCCTGGGCATGGCCGACAACTACTGGTCGATGGGCGTGCCGGGGCCGTGTGGCCCCTGCTCCGAGATCTACTACGACCGGGGCCCCGAATACGGTGCGGAGGGTGGGCCGGCCGTCGACGATGACCGCTACATGGAGATCTGGAACCTGGTCTTCATGGAGTTCGAGCGCGGTGAGGGCATCGGCAAGGACAACTTCGAGATCCTCGGTGAGCTGCCGAAGAAGAACATCGACACCGGCATGGGCGTCGAGCGCGTCGCCTGCCTCCTGCAGGACGTGGACAACGTCTACGAGACCGACCTGCTGCGCCCGGTCATCGACGTCGCCGAGCAGGTTGCCGGCGCCGTCTACGGGAAGTCCGACACCGACGACGTGCGTTTCCGCGTCATCGCGGACCACGCGCGCACCGGCATGATGCTCATCCTCGACGGGGTCACCCCCGGCAACGAGGGCCGTGGCTACATCCTGCGCCGTCTGCTGCGCCGGATCGTGCGCTCCGCCCGCCTGCTGGGCGCCCGTCAGGAGACTCTGGAGGCGTTCATGACCACCATCATGGACACCATGACCCCCTCCTACCCGGAGATCGCCGAGCACCGGGAGCGGATCCTGCGCGTGGCTGTCACCGAGGAACGTGCCTTCCTCAGGACCCTGGAATCGGGCACGCACCTGTTCGAGGAAGCCGCGGCTGATGTCAGGGCCAGCGGGACCACCACCTTCGCCGGTGATCAGGCCTTCGCCCTCCACGACACCTACGGGTTCCCCATCGACCTGACCCTGGAGATGGCCCAGGAGGCCGGCCTGGAGGTGGACATGGCCGGCTTTGAGGCAGCCATGTCCGAGCAGCGGGCCCGCGCCAAGGCCGACAGCCAGGCCAAGAAGCACAGTCACGCCGACGAGTCGCTCTACCGCCGGTGGGTGGATGAGAGCCCGACCGAGTTCATCGGCTTCGACCAGCTGTCCGGCCAGGCCACGGTCCTCGGACTGGTCGCGGACGGTCAGGCCGTCACGCAGGCCACGGAGGGCCAGCAGGTCGAGGTCATCCTCGACACCACCCCGATGTACGCGGAATCCGGCGGACAGCTCGGTGACCGCGGCCGTATCCTCACCGGCGACGCCGTCCTCGACGTCACCGACGTGCAGAAGGTGGGCAAGAAGCTGTGGATCCACCAGGCGACGGTCCGCAAGGGCGGCCTCGACCTGGGTTCGCGCGTGACCGTCGAGGTCGACGGCGCATGGCGCCACGGTGCCCGGCAGGCACACACCGCCACCCACCTCATCCACGCCGCCCTGCGCCAGGTGCTCGGCCCCACCGCCGTCCAGGCCGGCTCCCTCAACCGGCCGGGCTACCTGCGTTTCGACTTCAACTACACCGACCAACTCAACCCGGGCCAGCTCGATGAGATCGCGCTGATCGCCAACCAGGCCGTCGACGCCGACTACCAGGTCAACACCGTCGAGACCGACCTCGACACCGCCAAGAAGATGGGCGCGCTGGCCCTGTTCGGCGAGAACTACGGCGACCGGGTCCGCGTCGTGGAGATCGGTGGCCCGTTCTCCACCGAGCTGTGCGGTGGTACCCACGTCGCGCACGCCTCACAGATCGGCCCCGTCGCCGTGCTGGGCGAGTCCTCCGTCGGTTCCGGGGCCCGCCGCATCGAGGCCTACTCCGGTATGGACTCCTTCCGTTACTTCTCCAAGGAGGCCGCCCTGGCCAGCGGTCTGGCCGCCTCCCTCAAGGCCCCGACCGAGGAACTGCCGGACCGCATCGGCCAGCTGACCGAGAAGCTCAAGGCCGCCGAGAAGGAGATCGAGAACCTCCACCGCGCCCAGCTGCTCAACCAGGCCGGGGAGCTGCTGGAGCAGGTCGTCGAGGTCAACGGCTTCACGGTGCTCACCGTGCGCCTGGAACAGGGCGTCAAGGCCGGCGACCTGCGCACCATCGCCACTGACCTGCGGGGTCGACTGGCGGGTCGGCCGGGGGTGGTCGTGCTCGCCTCCACCGCCGAGGGCAAGGTGCCCTTCATCGTCGGTGCCACCAGGGAGGCCGTGGAGCGGGGCGTGAAGTCCGGTGAGCTGGTCAAGCTGCTGTCCGGCTACGTCGACGGCCGCGGTGGCGGAAAGCCCGACATGGCCCAGGGATCCGGTGCGAACCCGGCTGGCCTGGACAGCGGTTTCGCCGCCGTCCGCGAGGAACTCTCCCAGCTCTGACTGGATTTCCCTCCTCGCCAGGCCGGAGCATGGTGGGGAAGAGGAGACCGGTGGACTGCCGGGCGGTCCCCCGGTCCTGTAATCTCATCCGATGAACTCCCGCGGGCCTTTCGGGGCCGCGGCCGCCCGGGGCCACCCCGGTCGGGAACACACAGCCGAGAGAAAGGGCCATCCCGCCGATGAAGGTCACCCCTGACACCCCGGGCCGCGACGATCCGGGTGACGGTCGCCGCATCGGCATCGATGTGGGCACCGTCCGGATGGGAGTGGCCTCCTCTGACAGGGCGGCTGTCCTGGCCACCCCGGTGGAGACCGTGGCGCGGGAGACCGGTTTCCGGGACAGGGATAAGGCGGACATCGACCGCCTGCTTGCCATCATCGATGAGTACGAGGCGGTGGAGATCGTCATCGGTCTGCCCCGGAACCTGAAAGGCCACGGTTCCGCCAGCGTCAAACACGCCAAGGAGATCGCCTTCCGGCTGCGCCGCCGGTTGACCGCCGCAGGACGCACAGTCCCGGTACGGATGGCCGATGAGCGCCTGACGACGGTCGCGGCAACCACCGCGTTGCGCGCCTCCGGTGTCTCGGAGAAGGCCGGGCGCAAGGTCATCGACCAGGCGGCCGCCGTGGAGATCCTCCAGTCCTGGCTGGACGCCCGACATCAGGTGCTGGCCGGCCCCCGTAGCGCCGATCATCCCGACCCCGCCGATCAGCCTGATCCCGAACCGCAGGAGCCGCACGCATGACCCCCCCGAACCGCCCCTCCCGCAACCTCCCCCCGCGGGCCCCGGAACGTGGGCCCACCGGTCGCCGCCTGGAGCCGAAGTATGTCCGACGTCGTCAGCGAGGTCTGGCGGTGCTGATCTCCGCGATCGTCCTCATCGTCGGAGGCATCATCTACATCGGTACCCAGGTCTCCAGTGGGGACCGGGACGTCGTGGCCACCGACTTCGAGGGCACCGGCAACGGGGTCATCCAGCTCGTCGAGATCCCGGAGGGGGCATCGATCTCCGGACTGGGACCGGAGCTGGCGGAACGCGGCATCGTACAGAGCAACTCTGTCTTCCAGACCGCCGCGGCCGCTAATCCGAACGCCGCCAACGCCCAGCCCGGCTTCTACCGTCTCCAGGAGGAGATGAGCGCCAGCGCCGCGGTCTCGGCACTGCTGGACCCCGAGAACCAGGTGGAGATGCTCGATATCCACGGCGGCGCCACCATGATGGACGTCTCCGTGGTCGGCGGCCAGACCCGACCCGGCGTGTACTCCCAGATCTCCGCTGTGACCTGCGCTGACAATCCTGATGACTGCGTCTCCCCGGAGGACCTCAAGCAGGTTGGCGCGAGCGCCGACCCGACTTCCCTGGGGGTCCCGGACTGGGCGCTGGGGCCGGTCACGGCCCGGGGCGAGGACCCGAAGCGGCTGGAGGGGTTGATCGTGCCGGGACGCTACGTGATCAACCCGAGCCATGACGCCCACACCATCCTCGGCGACCTGATCAGCCGCTCGACCAACCGCTACAACGAGACCGGCATCGTCGACCGTGCCCAGGCCCTGGGGCTGAACCCCTACGAGCTGCTCACCGCGGCTTCCCTGGTGGAGCGCGAGGCACCTGCCGGTGATTTCGACAAGGTCGCCCGCGTGATCCTCAACCGACTTGACGAGCCGATGCGACTCGAATTCGACTCCACCGTCAACTACGGCCTCACCGATGTCGAGATCGCCACCACCGACGAGGACCGCGCCGACGTCACCCCGTGGAACACCTACGCCATGGACGGTCTACCGGAGACCCCGATCGCCGCCGCCTCCCTGGAGGCCATCGAGGCGATGGAGAACCCGGCAGAGGGCGACTGGCTGTTCTTCGTCACCGTCAGCCACGACGGCACCACCATCTTCAACGACACCTTCGAGGAGCACCTGGCCGACGTGCAGACCGCACTGGAATCCGGCGTGCTGGATATGAATAGATGAATTCTGACATCAATCACCGCGCAGCCGTTCTCGGCTCCCCGATCGACCACTCCCGCTCCCCGGTGCTGCACAACAGCGGCTACCGGGAGCTGGGGATGGATGACTGGGAGTACACCCGGATCGAGTGCACCGCCGAGGACCTTCCCCGCATCGTCGGCGAGGCCGATGAGAGCTTCGTCGGCTTCTCCGTGACCATGCCGGCGAAGTTCGCCGCCCTGAACTTCGCCGACGAGGTCACCGACCGGGCCCGGGAGATCGGCTCCGCCAACACCCTGGTGCGCACCACCTCCGGCTGGCGGGCCGATAACACCGACTGCGACGGCATCTCCGGCGCCCTGGGCGAACTCCTGGGGGAAGGCCTCGATGGCGCCCGCCGCGCCCTGGTCATCGGCGGTGGCGGCACCGCCCGGCCGGCCCTGTGGGCACTGGCCCGCACCGGTATCGAGCAGGTCACCGTGATCAACCGCACCGACCGGCGGGAGGAGCTCGCCCCGCTGCTGAGCCCGCACGGCGTGGATTTCCGCATGGTCACCTACGAGGATGATCTGGAGCAGCTGTCCCTGGCCGCCGACGTCGTGATCTCCACGGTGCCCTCCGCCGCGGTCAGGGGTCGAGAGACCGCACTCGGCCACGCCCCCGTGCTCGATGTCATCTATGAGCCGTGGCCGACCCCGCTGACCGTCAGCGCGGCCGCCAACGGCTACCGGGTCGTCGGCGGGCAGGTCATGCTCGCCCACCAGGCCTACGACCAGTTCCGGCAGTTCACCGGTCAGCCCGCCCCCCGGGAGGCGATGCGCACGGCGCTGGAGGCGTCCCTGCGCTAGTCTCCCGGGTCATGTGGGGGATCATTGCGCTCGGGGGAGCGGTCATCGTCATCATTATCTGGGCGGGTGCCCTGTGTGTTGCCGACCTCCGGCACCGACGCCTACCGGACCGGCTGACCCTGCCCGCCGCAGTCGGTGCCGGGCTGGGGGCGCTGGTCCTGGATCCGGTGCTGCTGCTCGGCGGTCTGGGGTGGTCCGGTCTCTACGTGCTGGTGGGCCTGCGGGCGGGCGGCATCGGGGGAGGGGACATCAAACTGGCGCTCAGCCTCGGGGTCCTCGGGGCGGCCGCCGGTGGCGTGCCCGCCTGGTTCGGGGCGGTGTTCGGCGCCTCACTGCTGACGGTGCTGGTGGGGGTGGTGACCCGCTCGCCCTCGCTGCCGCACGGCCCCGCGATGATCGTGGCCGCTGCGGCGTCAGTGGTGCTCAGTCAGCTGGGTGGATGAGGGGGTGGCCTCCGCCCGCCCTCCCGCGCGTATCGCCCCGGTCTGACTGCGATGGGCGGGGTGGGTCGGGGCCGATCCAGAACACGTCCGTGACCTCCTGCACGGCAGGTCCGCCCACCCGGGGGTGGGGAGTGCGGGGCACTAATCCGGCCTCCATCGCCACCCCTGTGGGTGATCATGCGATAATGACCGCATGCTTCGATGGACTACTGCAGGGGAATCCCACGGTCAGGCACTGATCGCACTTCTCGAACACATGCCGGCCGGTGTTCCGGTCACCCGCGACGAGATCTCGACTCAGCTCGGTCGCCGACGCCTCGGCTACGGCCGTGGCGCGCGCATGAAGTTTGAGGCCGATGAACTCACCCTGCTCGGCGGCGTCAGGCACGGCCTGACGCTGGGCAGCCCGATCGCGATCATGATCGGCAACACCGAGTGGCCCAAGTGGACGACCATCATGTCCGCTGATCCGGTCGACATGGACGACGAGGACATCGCCGCCGCGATGTCCTCCGGTCGGGGCGCCAAGCTCACCCGCCCGCGCCCGGGTCACGCCGATTTCGCCGGCATGATCAAGTACGACCTGGATGAGGCCCGGCCGATCCTGGAGCGCTCCTCCGCCCGCGAGACCGCCGCCCGCGTCGCCGCGGCGACGGTCGCCCGCAGTTTCCTGCGTGAGACCCTCGGCGTCGAGGTGCTCTCCCACGTCATCTCCATCGGACGCTCCGAGCCCTACACCGGCCCCGAGCCGACCTTCGCGGATCTCGACGCCATCGACGCCTCCCCGGTGCGCGCCTTCGACAGCGCTGCCGAGGAATCCATGGTGGCCGAGATCGAGGCCGCCAAGAAGGCCGGCGACACCCTCGGCGGGATCGTCGAGGTCGTCGTACCGGGCCTGCCGATCGGCCTGGGCTCGCACATCTCCGGCGACGACCGCCTCGACGCTCAGCTGGCGGCCGCGCTCATGGGCATCCAGGCGATCAAGGGCGTCGAGGTCGGCGACGGCTTCGAGGAGGCCCGTCGCCGTGGCAGCGAGGCCCACGACGAGATGGTGCGCGTCGACAACGGCGTCGACCGGCTCACCAACCGGGCGGGTGGCCTCGAAGGAGGCATGACCAACGGTCAGACCCTGCGGGTGCGGGCCGCCATGAAGCCGATCTCCACCGTCCCGCGCGCCCTGCGCAGCGTCGACATGGCCGACGGGTCGGCCGCCACCGGTATCCACCAGCGTTCCGATGTCTGTGCGGTCCCCGCCGCGGGCGTCGTCGCCGAGGCGATGGTCGCCCTCGTGCTCGCCCGCGCCGTGCTGCAGAAGTTCGGCGGTGATTCGCTCAGCGAGACGAAGCGCAACATCGCGGCCTACCAGGACCGCGTGGCTAAGCGCCTGGACTTCAGCGGCAATGATGACTAACCCCCACGACCCCGCCGAGTACCCGGGCCTGGATCCTGTCTTGCAGGAGAACCCCCACCCGACGCCGGGAGGGGACGGGCCGGACGGGGACGTCCACCCCACCCGACCCAGGGTGGTGCTCATCGGCCCACCGGGGGCGGGCAAGTCAACGATCGCCCGCCGGCTCGCCCGTGCACTGAGCCTGCCGCTGGTGGACTCGGACATCCTCATCGAGGAGGAAACCGGACAGCCCTGCGGTGAGGTCTTCGCCGAACTCGGTGAACCCGCCTTCCGTGAGCTGGAGGCCCGGCAGGTAGCCGTGGCGCTCGGCGGCGTCGGCGTCGTCAGCCTGGGTGGGGGAGCGGTCCTGACCGAGTCCACTCGCCAGCTGCTCACCCAGCACGATGTCGTGTGGGTGGATGTCTCCGCGGAGGAGGGTGTGCGGCGCACGGAGAAGGAGAACACCCGGCCGGTGCTCGCCGCCGATGATCCGGTTGCGCACTACCGCAACCTCCTGACCGCCCGCGAACCGTTCTACCACGAGGTGGCCGGTTACCGGGTGCGCACGGACGGACGGACCCCGCAACAGGTCGTCGCCGACGTCCTGGGATACCTCGACAGTCTCTGAGCACCCCCACAAGCAGGAAGCGAAAGGAAGCACGCGCACGTGACCACGATCCAGGTGAACGGACCCACCCCCTATGAGGTGGCCATCCGGCACGACCTCACCGGTGCCATCGCCGACCGTGCGGAGGCCTCCGGCGCCGCCCAGGTCGCCCTCATCCACCAGCCGACCCTGGGAGAGCCCGCCCGGGAACTCACCGAAGCACTCACCGCCCGCGGCCTGACCGTGCACCTGCTCGACGTGCCGGACGCTGAGGCCGGCAAGACCCTGGAGGTCGCCGGGCGACTGTGGGACGCGTTCGGGGAAGCGGCGCTGGGGCGTCGTGACATCGTCATCGGGCTCGGCGGTGGCGCGGTCACCGACCTGGCCGGTTTCGTCGCAGCTGCCTGGATGCGCGGCGTGAAGGTCATTCAGGTGCCCACCACCCTGCTGGCCATGGTCGACGCCGCCGTGGGTGGCAAGACCGGCATCAACACCGCCGCCGGTAAGAACCTGGTCGGCGCGTTCCATGAGCCCGATGCCGTCTTCATCGACCTGGACCGTCTGACCACCCTGCCGGAGGCGGAGATTATCGCCGGTTCCGCTGAGATCATCAAGACCGGGTTCATCTCCGACACGAAGATCCTGGACCTCTACGAGTCCGATCCGGTCGCCTGCCTGCGCCCCGAGGGCCACCTGCCGGAACTGATCGCACGCTCCGTCGCGGTGAAGGCCGACGTCGTCGGTCAGGACCTCAAGGAGTCCGGGCTGCGTGAGATCCTCAACTACGGCCACACCTTCGGTCACGCCGTGGAACTGCGGGAGAGCTTCCGCTGGCGGCACGGTCACGCGGTCGCCGTGGGCATGATGTTCATCGCCCGGCTCTCCGAGCACCTCGGACTCATCGACGCCGACCTGGCTGAGCGGCACCGCCGCATCCTGGATTCCGTCGGACTGCCCACCACCTACGAGGCGGGCGTGTTCGGGGAGCTCCACCGGGGCATGACCCGCGACAAGAAGAACCGCGACGGCACAATCCGTTTCGTGGCACTGACCGGGGCGGGACAGACCACCCGGCTGGAGGGACCGGCGTTGGAGTCGCTGCAGGCGGCCTACGAGGCGATCTCGGAGCCGCAGGCATGAAGGTCCTCGTGATCAACGGGCCCAACCTCAACCGGCTGGGCAGGAGGCAGCCGGAGGTCTACGGTTCCACCACCCTCGCCGATGTCGAGGCCATGATCACCGAGCGGGCCCACCACCTGGAACTGGAGGTGGAGTGCCGCCAGTCCAACCATGAGGGGGACCTGCTGGACTGGGCGCACGAGGCCGCCGACCAGGGTTGGGCCGTGATCATCAACCCGGGCGGGGCCACCCATACCTCCGTGGCTCTCCGCGACGCCCTGGCCGAGGTCAGTGACGGTGCCGGTTTCGTGGAGGTGCACATCTCCAACGTGCACGCCCGCGAGGAATTCCGGCACCACAGCTACCTGTCGCCGATCGCCCGCGGCGTGATCGCCGGCCTGGGTGTGCAGGGCTACCTGCTGGCCCTGGAGTACCTCGCCGCCGAATCCGCCTGAGGCGGGGGAGGGCCGGGGGCGAGGAGGGTACCCCCGTGGCCCCCTCCCTACCGGGGGAAATCCCGGTCCTTCCACCCTGCCCAGGGGTAGGGTGAGGGGAATCAGGTTCCACTCCGGGCAGTTCCGGATACCGGCGTGTCCGCTGGGGCTGTCGGGTGGGACATCCCCGCAGACACCCCCCGGAGGTTTTCCCATGGCATACGCGGACACCAGGTTCGCCACCCGTCGTCGAGCGCTCTCGGCCCGGTTGGCGGGACAGCGCATCGACGCGATGCTGGTCACCAACATGATCCACGTCCGCTATCTCTCAGGATTCTCCGGCTCCAACGGTGCTCTCGTGCTCGCCAAGGACCTCAGCGCTGAAATCGCCACCGACGCCCGCTACCGCACCCAGATTGCGCAGGAGGTGCCGGACATCGGGGCCGTCATCGCCCGCCCCTGCCCGGAGGCGCTGCTGGGTCGCATCGAGGGGCCCCGCCGAGTGGGCTTCGAGGCCGCCCACGTCAGCGTCGAGCAACTGGAGCGTCTGCAGGAGGCCTGCGGCGAGGACGTCATCCTCGTCCCCGTCTCCGGTGTCATCGAGGACATCCGCATGCGCAAGGACCCGACGGAACGCTCCCGCCTCACGGAGGTCGCGGACCTGGCGGTCCGTGCCTACGAGGAGCTGCTGTCCTCCGGTGAGCTGGCCGTGGGCCGTTCCGAACGCGACGTCGCCGCGGATCTCGAGTACCGCATGCGTCGGTTGGGGTCGGAACGGGCCAGCTTCGACACCATCGTTGCCTCCGGGCCCAACTCCGCCAAGCCCCACCACACCGCCGGGGACCGCATCCTCCGCCGGGGTGACCTGGTCACCCTCGACTTCGGGGCGCATGACCGGGGCTTCAACTCCGATATGACCCGCACCGTGGTGATGGGCGAGGCCGATGACTTCGCCACCGAGATCTACGATGTGGTCCTGCGCGCCCAGCTCGCCGGGGTGGAGGCCGCCACCCCGGGCACCGCCCTGATGGATGTCGACCGGGCGGCCAGGGAGGTCATCGAGGAGGCCGGCTACGGCGAGTACTTCGTCCACTCCACCGGCCACGGCATCGGCCTGGAGGTCCACGAACGTCCGATGGCCTCGAAGCAGGCTTCCGGGGAGCTGGCGGAGCACATGACGCTGACCATCGAGCCGGGCATCTACATCCCCGAACGCGGCGGGGTGCGCATCGAGGACACCTTGCTGATCACCGGTGGTGCCCCGCAGATCATCACCCCTGTCAGTAAGGAGCTGCGGGTGGTGTAGGATGGGAAAGCTGAATACCCAGGTTCACTACCCCGAGGGAGTATTTTCGTGGCAACCACAGCTGATTTCAAGAACGGCCTTGTGCTCAAGGTCGACAACAAGCTTCAGCAGATCGTCGAGTTCCAGCACGTGAAGCCGGGCAAGGGCCCCGCCTTCGTGCGCACCAAGCTCAAGGACGTCGTCACCGGCAAGACCGTTGACAAGACCTGGAACGCGGGAGTCAAGGTCGAGACCGCCACCGTCGACCGCCGCGACATGACCTACCTGTACAACGACGGTTCCGCCTACGTTGTCATGGACGAGAAGACCTACGAGCAGTACGAGCTGCCGCAGGACAAGTTCGGCGACGCCGGCCGCTTCCTCAAGGAGAACATGCAGGTCCAGGTATCCTTCCACGAGGGTGAGGCGCTCTTCGGCGAGCTTCCGGTCTCCGTCGACCTGGAGATCACCCACACCGATCCGGGCCTGCAGGGTGACCGCTCCACCGGTGGCTCCAAGCCCGCCACCGTCGAGACCGGCGCCGAGATCCAGGTTCCGCTGTTCCTGGAGACCGGCAACGTGGTCAAGGTGGACACCCGTACCGGCGATTACCTCTCCCGCGTAGCGAACTAGGTAGTCCTGACCTGTGAGCGATACTCCCGAGAATAACCAGCAGACCACGCCCTCCCCGGACAACGGTGAGCGCAACTGGCGCCGCCATGGCGCCCGGTACCGTGCCCGCCGCCGTGCCGTGGACATCCTCTTCGAGGCCGAGGCCCGGAACATCGACCCGGTCGCCATCGTGCAGGACCGGGTGGAACTCGCCCGGCTCCCCGCTAACGCCGTCGCCCCGGTCGCTGAGTACACACGAGCCCTCGTGACCGGTGCCGCCGAGCAGCTCGACACCATCGACGAGACCATCGAACGCTATCTCTCCGAGACCTGGGAGCTGAACCGTCTGCCGGCCGTCGACCGTGCGATCCTGCGCGTCGGCGTGTGGGAGATCCTGTTCAACCCCGAGGTCGACGGCGCGGTGGCCGTCGTCGAGGGCGTTGAGCTGGCCAGCCAGTACGGCAACGATGTCGCCGCCCCCTATATCCACGCGGTGCTCGACGACGTCGTCCAGGCTGCCGCGGCGGACAACCCCATGCAGGCCGGGGTCGATGCCGGGCAGGATGCCCCGGAGGCAGAGGAAGACAACGAACTGGCCTGATCCGGCCTCCCCCGAACCCTCCTCAGCTACCTGCGGGGAGGGTTTTCGTGTCCCTTCCTGAACTGGCGGGGCCGTCAGGGAGGTCTGAGACGTGTTCACCCCAGGGCATCGAGGCGGTGGCTCCCGGCCCACCCACGGTGGCGGACCAGATCACATGTTCCAGGGCCCGGGTGCGCAGACACCTGCTGCCCGACGCCCTGCGGGGCCTCCGACCGGAGTGGCCGGAGGCCTCAGCTGATCAGGACTGGCCGTCCTCCTGGGCGGCGCGCACCGCACGCAGCTTCTGCGCGGCACTGACGACGCCCTCCTGGGCGGCGAGGACACCATCGACGGCGGCACGCAGGGCGCCTTCCAGCTGGGTGTCGGTCAGGCCGGCGGCGATGGGGACATCACGCTCGGTGCGGATGATCAGCCGTTCCGCCTGGTCGACGATGCTCGCCCTAGCGCCGAAGCTGACGCAGTTGACCTGGTTCGCGGCCAGGTACAGGCCCGGGTCCAGGTCGGTGAGTGTCTGATCCGTGACGGTATCGGCGCGGACGATGAACACCGAACCGAGCACGGCGAAGGTGACGGGGTAGTCGTTGAGGTTCGCGGTGGCAACCTCGTGCTGCCCGTGCGGGGTCAGCTCGATGCTGAACCCCTTCATGGCGGCGACGATGCGTTCGATGCCCACCGGGGTGAGGTTCGAGGGGTTGTCGTTCTGATCAGTGCTCATCGTGGTTCTCCTCCCAGGTGACCAGCTCGGGCAGCTGCTGCTCCACCCACTGGAATGAGCCGACGACGGCATCCAGGGTGGACATGATGAAGGCGCCGATCTGGTTCCGGCTGAGACCTTCCGCGACGTGGATCTGACGGTGGGCGCTGAGCGCCAGGGCCCCGTCGGCGGTCTCGAAGAACCGGAGGGTCGGGGTGAACTGGGTCTGGTTCCACTCGTTGGCGACGCCGAGCATCTTCGGCGCCTCACCGGTGGGGATCTGTCCCCGCCAGATGGAGTCACAGACGAGGTGGGAGTCGCTGAAGGTGAAGGCGATGGCGGCGTTACTGAAACCGGTGCGCACCACGGTGCTGGCCTCTTCGCCGGCGCCCGCCGGAGCGGACTCCAACCGGTACTGAAGGTTCTCCGCCTTGAGGATTTCGGCGATGCGTTCCGGGGTCACCGGCGCGACGGGGCTGTCGGGCACGCGTTCTTGTTCTGATGAGGTCACGTGGGTTGGCACTGTCCTTCAGGGGTCGAGGTCTGGATGGATCAGATCCACCCTAGTCGGTGCCCGAATCCGACCACAGGTCCTCCCCGCCGAGCTCATGGGCGAGCGCCTCCGCCAGGTTCGGATAACGGAAGGTGTGGCCACGGGCCTGCACCGCGGCGGGCAGGACCCGCTGGTCCGCCAGGGCGAGTTCATCGGCACCCTCCCGGCCCAGCAGGATGCTCGGTCCGAAGGTCGGGATGGGGATGAGCGCTGGTCGCCGCAGCTGGCTGGCCAGTGCCGTGACCATGTCCCGGTTGAGCACCGGGTTCGGAGCGACACCGTTGACCGGGCCGGTCAGTTCCGGGTCGAGGACCGCCCGGACCATGATGTCGGTGAGGTCGTCGAGGCTGATCCAGGAGAACCAGAAGTTCCCGTCGCCGAAGTTGCCGCCCAGGCCGGCGGAGAAGAGCGTCCGGAGAACCGGGAGCATGCCGCTACGACCGGAGAGCACCACGCCGGTGCGGAGGTTGACCACGCGCTTGCCGGCCTCCCGGGCGGGGGAGGTCGCATCCTCCCAGTCCCGCACGACGTCGGCGAGAAATCCCTCGCCACCCGCCGACTCCTCGGTGAGCTCCTCCTCGCCCCGATCGGAACCGTAGAAGCCGATGGCCGATGCCGAGACCATCGTGGTGGTGTCCGGGGAGTCGGCCACCAGCCGGGCCAGCCGGGTGGTGGGGCCGATGCGGGACTCACGGATGGCCTGCTTGTGGGATTCGCTGAAGCGGCCGAAGATCGGCTCCCCGGCCAGGTGGATGAGCACGTCGACTCCCGCCAACAGGTCATCGGCGGGGGAGTCCGGGTCCCAGCGCCGCTGGCCGGGCTTCGGGTTATTGCGCACCAACTGGATGACGTCGTGGCCGGCTGTGCCCAGCTGGGCGGTCAGTGCCCGGCCGACCAGCCCGCGGGAACCGGTCACCGCGACCACCAGTGGCCGGGCGGGCCGGAGGTGACTGATCCGGTTGAGGAAGTTGAAGTCCTCGATCAGCTGGTGCTGGCGGTAGGCGAACATCGGCCTGATGGTGAGTGCCGGTACCCGGCTGCTCACGCTGTCGGTGATGAGGGTGCCGCCGGGGTGGTCCTGGAAATCGTGGATGTGCCGCCAGTTGGCGAGCACCTTGAGGGGGGCGTTGACACAGACATCAGCGAACCGGTGTCCCCGCCGGTAGTTGGACAGGTCGTGGCGGGCCACCCATTTCAACCCCGCTGGCAGCGAAAACACCGTGGTGCCGTCCGAGAGGCGCTCGGCCTGGGAGATCGGCGTCATGGGGAAGAACGGCGGAGAGAGCCGGGAGACGGCGCCGGGGCGGGTGTGCCACTCCCAGACCTCTTCGCGGGGGGCCGGTACGACGTGGCTGACTGTCAGGGTCAACTGATGTGTCCCTCTCATGTTCGGGTGTACCCACCGGGAAATGGAGACGGCGGTGCTAGGATCAGTGGCAGTCTTCAAGTATAGACACCAATTCTTCAAGTATAGACACCAATTCATCCCTGACAGACATCCTTTAATGACCGCACAGAGAGGCGGGGAAGGGGGTCACGATGAGCGAACAGGACGTCACACCTGCCACCGTTGAGCTGCTCGGCTCCGACGACGTGGCACGTACTGTTGCACGCATCGCGCACCAGATCATCGAGAAAACAGCACTGGATTCGGCCGGTGCCCCACGGGTCATCCTGCTGGGCATCCCCTCGGGGGGAGCGCCCCTGGCTGAGCGCCTGGCCACCAAGATCGAGGAATTCTCCGGCGTGGCCGTGCCCGTCGGTGCCCTCGACATCACGCTCTACCGCGACGACCTGCGCAGCAAACCGCACCGCGCACTCAAGCCCACCACCATCCCGGATGGTGGCATCGACGGCGCCATCGTGGTGCTGGTCGATGACGTGCTCTTCTCCGGCCGCACCATCCGTGCTGCCCTGGACGCACTCCGCGACATCGGCCGGCCGGAGCAGATCCAGCTCGCGGTCCTCGTCGACCGGGGTCACCGCCAGCTACCCATCCGCGCCGACTACGTGGGCAAGAACCTGCCGACCTCCCGCGCGGAGGACGTGAGCGTCCTGCTCAAGGACATTGACGGCCGCGACTGCGTCCAGCTCACCCGCAGTGCCGACACCACATCCCGGGAGGCCACCCGATGAAGCACCTGTTGTCCATCGCGGACCTGTCCCGGGATGAGATCCTGGGCCTCATGGACGAAGCCGATCGCTTCCGCGAGGCGCTCGACGGCCGCGAGATCAAGAAGCTGCCGACCCTGCGGGGTCGCACCATCTATTCACTGTTCTACGAGAACTCCACCCGCACCCGCTCCTCCTTCGAGACCGCCGGTAAGTGGATGAGCGCCGACGTGATCAACCTGTCGGCCTCGACCTCCTCGGTGAAGAAGGGCGAGTCCCTCAAAGACACCGCCCTGACCCTGGCTGCGGTGGGGGCGGACGCCATCGTCATGCGCCACCCCTCCTCGGGTGCGGCGCAGCTGGTCGCCGACTGGGTTGCGCCGAACGGTGTCGGACCCTCGGTGATCAACGCCGGTGACGGCTTCCACCAGCATCCGACGCAGGCACTGCTGGACGCGGTGACCATGCGCCAGCGCATCGGTGATCTGGCGGGCCGCAAGGTCCTCATCGTCGGTGACTGCCTGCATTCCCGCGTCGTGCGCTCCAACGTCGACCTGCTCTCCACCCTGGGCGCGGAGGTCGTGTTGGTCGCACCGCCGACCCTGCTGCCCTTCGGCGTGGAGCACTGGCCGGTGCGCACCACCGGGAACTTCGACGCGGAGATCGCTGACGCGGACGTCGTCATGATGCTGCGCGTGCAGCAGGAACGCATGAACGGTGGGTTCTTCCCCTCCCACCGGGAGTACGCCACCCTCTTCGGGCTGTCCAAGGCGCGTGCCGCCAAGATGAAGCCGGAGGCGATCATCATGCACCCCGGGCCGATGCTGCGCGGCATGGAGATCAACTACGCCGTGGCCGACCGCGACAACTCCGTGGTTCTGCAGCAGGTCAACAACGGTGTCCACCTGCGCATGGCGGTCCTGTTCACACTGCTCACCGCCGACGCCTCCGTCGGACCGTAGGGCCCTGTGGGCCAGTCCAGGTATTCGAGTTAAGGAAGAGATGACCACCACTGATTTCCCCGCCACCGGCCCGCTCGCGCCGGTGGAGTCCGGGACCCTGCTGCTCACCGACGTCCTGCCCTACGGTGAGGGCGAGCCCGTCAACGTCCTCATCACCGATGGCGTGATCACCGATCTTGATGCCGCCGCCGACGTGACCGCGGACCGTACCGTCGACGGTCAGGGCCAGGTGCTGCTGCCGGGCCTCGTCGACATGCACGTCCACCTCCGGGAGCCCGGCCGGGAGGATACCGAGACCATCCTCACCGGTTCCGCTGCCGCGGCCAAGGGCGGATTCACCGCCGTGTTCACCATGGCCAACACCCAGCCGGTCACCGACCAGCCGGTCATCGCCGAGTCCGTCTGGTTCAAGTCCCAGAACGCGACCCTGTGTGATGTCCATCCGGTCGGTTCCATCACCAAGGGGCTGGAGGGTGAGTCGCTGACCGAGTTCGGCATGATGGCCAACTCAGAGGCCCGGGTGCGGATGTTCTCCGACGACGGCAAGTGCGTCGATGACCCGCAGTTGATGCGCCGCGCCCTGGAGTACGCCAAAGGCCTCGACGTCCTGCTGGCCCAGCACGCCGAGGAGCCGCGCCTGACCGAGGGTGCGGTCGCCCACGAGGGGGAGAATGCCGCCCGTCTCGGCCTGCGTGGCTGGCCGCGTGCCGCCGAGGAGTCCATCGTCGCCCGCGACGCGCTGCTCGCCCGCGACTACGGCAACCGCATCCACATCTGCCACGCCTCCACCACCGGCACCGTCGAGCTGCTCAAGTGGGCCAAGGGTCAGGACATCCCGATCTCCGCGGAGGTCACCCCCCACCACCTGCTGCTCACCGACGAGAAGCTCAACACCTACGACGGCACCTTCCGGGTCAACCCGCCGCTGCGTGAGGAGCACGACACCCTGGCGCTGCGCCAGGCGCTGCTGGACGGGGTCATCGACTGCGTGGCCACCGACCACGCCCCGCACGGCTCCGAGGACAAGTGCTGCGAGTTCGAGCACGCCAAGCCGGGCATGCTGGGCCTGGAGACCTCCCTGGCCGTCATCGCCGAACTATTCGTCCGTACCGGCCTGGCCGACTGGCGCTGGGTGGCAAAGGTGATGAGCGAGCGCCCCGCCGAGATCACCCGCCTGCCCGGCCACGGTCGGCCGATCCAGGTGGGTGAGCCGGCCAACCTGGCGCTCGTCGACCCGGGTTCGACCTGGACCGCCCACGGCGCGGACATGGCCTCCAAGGCGGAGAACACCCCCTACGAGGGCATGGAGTTCTCCGCCCGGGTCACCACCACCATCCTGCGTGGTCGCCTGACCTGCGTGGACGGCGAGGCCACCGCGCCCCGCTCGGACTCCGACGCCTAATTGCATAGAATACGGATATTTGAATATCATGCACACTGACAACCCTCACGTGAAAGGTGACGCCTTGACGTCCTCCACCACCCAGGCCCAGACCCCTGCGGTCCTCGTCCTCGCCGACGGCCGCGTCTTCCGTGGCTTCGGCTTCGGCGCAACCGGCACCACGCTGGGCGAGGCGGTGTTCACCACCGCCATGACCGGCTACCAGGAAAGCCTCACCGACCCTTCCGCCCACCGCCAACTGCTGGTCATGACCGCTCCGCAGATCGGCAACACCGGCTGGAACGACGAGGACAACGAGTCCCGCGACGGCCGGATCTGGGCGCGCGGCCTCGTCATCCGTGACCTGACCAAGCGCGTCTCCAACTGGCGTGCCCAGCGCAGCCTGCCGGAGGAGCTGGCGGCGCAGGACATCATCGGTATCCACGGTGTCGACACCCGCGCCCTGGTCCGTCACCTGCGCGACCACGGCTCCCTCGCCGCCGGGATCTTCTCCGGCGAGGCTGCGACACGCCCCGTCGAGGAACTCCTCGCCGAGGTCACCGCGCAGCCGGGCATGCTCGGCGCCGACCTCACCACCGAGGTCACCACGGAGCAGCCCTACGAGATCCCCGCCGAGGGCGAGCAGAAGTACACCGTCGTCGCCTATGACCTGGGGATCAAGGTGGCCACCCCGGCCCACTTCGCCCACCGTGGCATCCGCACGGTCGTCGTCCCGGCCAACACACCGGTCGAGGACATCGAGCAGTACAACCCGGACGGGGTCTTCCTCTCCAACGGCCCCGGTGACCCGGCAACGGCCGACGAGATGGTCGCGATCACCCGCGAGCTCATCGAGCGTGGGGTCCCCCTGTTCGGGATCTGCCTCGGTAACCAGATTCTCGGCCGGGCGCTGGGCCTGAACACCTACAAGATGAAGTTCGGTCACCGCGGCATCAACGTGCCCGTGCTCAACCACGTCACCGGCCACATCGACATCACCTCCCAGAACCACGGCTTCGCCCTGGAGGGTGAGCCGGGCAAGGGATTCGAGACTGATTTCGGTCCGGCCACCGTCACCCACAGCTGCCTCAATGACGGCACCGTCGAGGGCGTGGCCCTCGACAGCGGCCTGGCCTTCGCCGTGCAGTACCACCCTGAGTCTGCCGCCGGCCCGCACGACGCCAACCCGCTGTTCGACCAGTTCATCGAGATGCTGGACCAGCACTCCCCGAACACCGGCACCGCCAAGTAAGCACCAGGAAGCAGAAGGAAACACCATGCCCAAGCGCACAGACATCAACCACGTCCTGGTCATCGGCTCCGGCCCCATCGTCATCGGCCAGGCCAGCGAGTTCGACTACTCAGGCACCCAGGCCTGTCGTGTCCTCAAGGAGGAGGGCCTGCGGGTCACCCTCATCAACTCCAACCCGGCCACCATCATGACCGACCCGGAGTTCGCCGACCACACCTACGTCGAGCCGATCCAGCCCGAGTACATCGAGAAGATCTTCGAGAAGGAGATCGAGCAGGGCCACCCGATCGACGCCGTGCTGGCCACCCTGGGCGGGCAGACCGCGCTCAACGCCGCCATCCAGCTCGACCGTCGTGGGTCGCTGGATAAGTACGGTGTGGAACTCATCGGTGCCGACATCGACGCCATCGAGCGCGGTGAGGACCGTCAGAAGTTCAAGGACATCGTTGCCTCCGTCGGCGGCGAGTCCGCCCGTTCGCGGGTCTGCCACAACATGGCCGAGGTCCACGAGACCGTCGCCGAACTCGGCCTGCCGGTCGTCGTCCGCCCCTCCTTCACCATGGGTGGCCTGGGCTCCGGCCTGGCCTACGACAACGACGACCTGGAGCGTATCGCCGGCGGCGGCCTGGCAGCCTCCCCGGAGGCCAACGTCCTGATCGAGGAGTCCATCCTCGGCTGGAAGGAGTTCGAGCTCGAGCTCATGCGCGACGGTGACGATAATGTCGTCGCCATCGCCTCCATCGAGAACGTCGACGCCATGGGCGTGCACACCGGTGACGCAGTCACCGTCGCCCCGGCGCTGACCCTGACCGACCGCGAGTACCAGAAGCTGCGTGACCTGGGTATCGCCATCATCCGCGAGGTCGGCGTCGACACCGGTGGCTGCAACATCCAGTTCGCCATCAACCCGGTTGACGGTCGTCTGATCACCATCGAGATGAACCCGCGGGTCTCCCGCTCCTCGGCGCTGGCCTCCAAGGCCACCGGCTTCCCGATCGCGAAGATCGCCGCGAAGCTGGCCATCGGCTACACCCTCGACGAGATCACCAACGACATCACCGGTGTGACGCCGGCGGCCTTCGAGCCGACCATGGACTACGTCATCGTCAAGGCCCCGCGCTTCGCCTTCGAGAAGTTCCCGGGCGCCGACGACACCCTGACCACCACCATGAAGTCCGTCGGCGAGGCCATGGGCATCGGCCGCAACTACATCTCCGGCCTGAACAAGGTCATGCGTTCGCTGGAGGAGAAGCAGTCCGGCTTCTGGACCCGCGACGACGAGTTCTTCGCCGGTGAGCGCGCCACCGACCTCGACGCCGTCCTGGAGGACCTGAAGCGTCCGACCCAGGGCCGCCTGTACGACGTCGAACTGGCCATGCGTCTGGGTGGCACCGTCGAGCAGCTGTACGAGGCCTCCAGCATTGACCCGTGGTTCCTCGCCGAACTCAAGGCCCTGGTCGACTTCCGGAAGGCACTCGTTGACGCCCCGGTGCTCGATGGGCAGCTCCTGCGTGAGGCGAAGTTCTACGGCCTGTCCGACCTGCAGATCGCCGTCCTGCGCCCGGAGTTCGCCGGTGAGGACGGCGTGCGTCGTCTGCGCTGGTCGCTGGGTATCCGGCCGGTGTTCAAGACCGTCGACACCTGCGCCGCCGAGTTCGAGGCCCAGACCCCGTACCACTACTCCGCCTATGAGCTGGACCCTGCCGCGGAGTCCGAGGTCAGCTCGCAGACGGAGAAGGAGAAGGTCATCATCCTGGGCTCCGGCCCGAACCGCATCGGCCAGGGCATCGAGTTCGACTACTCCTGTGTCCACGCGGCCCTGGAGCTCTCCCGCATCGGTTACGAGACCGTCATGGTCAACTGCAACCCGGAGACCGTCTCCACCGACTACGACACCGCCGACCGTCTCTACTTCGAGCCGCTGACCTTCGAGGACGTCCTGGAGGTCTACCACGCCGAGTGCGAGTCCGGCACCGTCGCCGGAGTCATCGTCCAGCTCGGTGGTCAGACCCCGCTGGGCCTGGCACAGCGCCTGGCGGATGCCGGCGTGCCGGTCGTGGGCAC
>CAZTIZ010000002.1:0-39281 GCA_964613845.1 uncultured Corynebacterium sp. | reverse complement strand
AGGACCGCGGCGAGTTCGGCGAAGTCCTCAACCGGGCCCAGCTGCCGGCCCCGGCCTTCGGCACCGCCACCTCCTTCGAGGAGGCCAGGGCAGTCGCCGCCGAGATCAGCTACCCGGTGCTGGTCCGCCCGTCCTACGTCCTGGGTGGTCGCGGCATGGAGATCGTCTACGACGAGGCCTCCCTGGAGGACTACATCGAGCGTGCGACCGAGCTCAACACCGATCACCCGGTGCTCGTCGACCGGTTCCTCGACTCCGCCATCGAGATCGACGTCGACGCCCTGTGCGACGGCGAGGAGGTCTACCTGGCCGGCGTCATGGAGCACATCGAGGAGGCCGGCATTCACTCCGGTGACTCCGCCTGTGCGCTGCCGCCCATGACCCTGGGCGCGGAGGACATCGAGAAGGTCCGTCAGTCCACGAAGGCGCTTGCCCACGGCATCGGCGTCAAGGGCCTGATGAACATCCAGTTCGCCCTCAAGGACGACATCCTCTACGTCATCGAGGCCAACCCGCGTGCCTCGCGCACCGCGCCCTTCGTCTCCAAGGCCACCGGCGTGCACCTGGCCAAGGCCGCCGCCCGCATCATGATGGGCACGAGCCTGGCGGAGCTGCGTGAGGAGGGCATGATCCCCTCCGACTACGACGGCGGATCCCTGCCCCTGGAGCACCCGATCGCGGTGAAGGAAGCGGTCCTGCCCTTCAACCGTTTCCGTCGCTTCGACGGCTCCATGCTCGACACCCTGCTCAGCCCGGAGATGAAGTCCACCGGTGAGGTCATGGGGCTGGCCGATAACTTCGGTGCGGCCTACGCCAAGGCCGAGGCCGGCGCCTTCGGCGAACTTCCCACCGAGGGTACGGTCTTCGTCTCCGTGGCGAACCGTGACAAGCGCACCATGATCTTCCCGATCCAGCGCCTGGCCTCCATGGGTTTCCACCTGCTGGCCACCGCCGGCACCGCCGCGATGCTGCGCCGTAACGGCGTCGAGTGCGAGACGGTGCTCAAGGCCTCTGACGTCCGTGAGGGTGCCGAGGGCCGCTCCATCGTTGACCGCATCAACGACGGCGAGGTCAAGCTCATCCTCAACACCCCGGCCGGTTCCGCCGGCGCACGCCACGACGGCTATGACATCCGTGCCGCCGCCGTCAACATCGGTGTCCCGCTGGTGACCACCGTGCAGGGAGCCACCGCTGCGGTGCAGGGCATCGAGGCGCTGCGCCAGGGTGGCCTGGAGGTCCGTGCCCTCCAGGAGCTCGACCACACCGCCGGTCAGGCTGAGGTCGGCAAGTGACGGCACCGACCTTCGGCCAGCGCCTGCACGAGGTGGCCGCGGAGCGTGGTCGCCTGTGCGTGGGCATCGACCCGCACGCCTCGCTGCTGGCGGACTGGGGGCTGGGTGACGATGTCGCGGGCCTGGCGGAGTTCAGTCGCCGCTGCGTGGAGGCCTTCGCTGACAGTGCCGCACTGGTCAAGCCGCAGGTGGCCTTCTACGAGCGTTTCGGCTCCGCGGGGTTCCGGGTGCTGGAGCAGACCCTCGCGGACCTGCGTGAGGCCGGCTGCCTGACGGTGGCCGACGCCAAGCGCGGCGACATCGGATCGACCATGGCCGGTTACGCCCACGCCTGGCTGGGGGAGGGATCGCCACTGCGTGCCGACGCGGTGACCGTCTCCCCCTACCTCGGCGTCGGGGCACTGTCCCCGGTGCTCGAACTCGCCGACGAGCAGGGTGCCGGCGTCTTCGTTCTGGCGGCCACCTCCAACCCGGAGGCCGTGGCCCTGCAGTCGCAGCAGGGGGAGGATGGCCGGTCGATCGCCCAGCAGGTGGTCGATGCCTGTGCGGAGTACAACGCCTCCTACGCCGGGGACGGCACGCCCGGCAACATCGGCGTGGTGGTCGGGGCGACGCTCGCCCAGGCTCCGGACCTGTCGAAACTCAACGGTCCGGTCCTCATGCCGGGCGTGGGCACGCAGGGCGGATCTGTGGAGGATGTCGAGCGGATCGCCGAGGGGACCGGCCACCTGGCCTTCCCCAATATCTCGCGCGCGGTCCTGTCCGAGGGGCCCGATGTGGCGGCCCTGCGTAGGGCGGTCCTGTCGGCCTCCCGGGAATTCCCTGGTCAGAGCCTTTAGGCCTGAAGAGTGATGACCTGGTAGTTTAGACAACACAGCGCGTTGACGTGCTTAAACGGGTGCGTCGTCAGGTCGGGCCCCGGACCGGTGCTAAACTGGTCCGGAGTCAGCGGCTGAGCCGGGGAGAAGGTACACCCCGGTCGGTGAGATCTGGTACGCATATACCCATCCAAGCTAATTACCCCATCTGAATCGGAGGAACCCCGTGGCCCTTCCCAAGTTGACCGACGAGCAGCGCAAGCAGGCTCTCGCCAAGGCCGCCGAGGCCCGTAAGGCCCGTGCCGAGCTCAAGGCAGAGCTCAAGCGTGGCAGCACCAACCTCAAGGAGGTCCTGGACGAGGCCCAGAACAACGAGATCATCGGTAAGACCAAGGTCTCTGCCCTGCTCGAGGCCCTCCCGAAGGTGGGCAAGGTCAAGGCCAAGGAGATCATGGAGGAGCTCGAGATTGCCCAGACCCGTCGTCTGCGTGGACTCGGCGACCGCCAGCGTCGCGCCCTGCTGGAGCGCTTCGGCTTCTCCGAGGACTAGTGTGATGTCCGGCGATAACTCCACGGGCCGTGTCGTCGTCCTGGCCGGCCCCTCCGCGGTGGGTAAATCCACGGTGGTGCATCGCCTGCGTCACGCTGTCGACCGGCTGTATTTCAGTGTGTCGATGACCACCCGCGCGCCCCGGCCCGGTGAAACCAACGGGGTCGACTATTTCTTCGTCTCCCCGGATGAGTTCCAGGACAACATCGACAGCGGTCGCATGCTGGAATGGGCGGATATCCATGGTGGCATCCAGCGCTCAGGTACTCCCGCGTCTGCCGTCGAGGAGGCGGTGAACGAGGGCCGGCCGGTGCTGATCGAGGTCGATCTCGAGGGCGCGCGCAACGTCAAGGCGATGATGCCGCAGGCGGCCACGGTCTTTCTGGCACCCCCGTCGTGGGATGTGCTGGTGGATCGCCTCACCGGTCGTGGGACCGAACCTGAAGAGGTGATCGCCCGTCGGCTGGAGACGGCCCGCGAGGAACTGGCCTGCCAGGGTGAGTTCGACCACGTGGTCGTCAACGATGACGTGGATGATGCTGTGGCGGCGATCAGTGATATCCTGCAGGGCGTCTTTCCGCGCAGCGCCGCCTGACCGCACCCCACGGTCGGCGGGATGCCGCTGAGGGCCGGGTCTGCCACCCGTGCCCCGCCGCGCGTGAACCCCATTTCTCTATCCATGAAAAGGTGCAAGTGACCAACGTGAGCAACGAGACCACCAAGTCCGAGGCCGTGTTCGATCCGCCGGTGGGCATCACCGACCCGCCGATCGATGAGCTGCTGGGCAAGGTGTCCTCCAAGTACGCGCTCGTGATCTTCGCGGCCAAGCGTGCCCGCCAGATCAACAGCTACTACCAGCAGCACGACGAGGGCGTCTTCGAGTTCGTCGGCCCGCTGGTGACCCCCGAGCCGGGTGAGAAGCCGCTGTCCATCGCCCTGCGCGAGATCGACGCCGGCCTCCTCGAGCACGAGGAAGGCCAGTAGGACCGGCGGTCACCGACCTCCTCACAGAACACCCCCTCGATCCGTCCCTCATGGGCGGATGGAGGGGGTGTCTGCCGTTTTTCCGGTATCTTCCCTGGCCCCGCAGGGGAGTGTCCCCGGGTAGAATCTGCTGAGCAATACCTATCCGACCAGGAAATCCCAGGAGAGTGCATGACCGTCCATCAGCCGCGCCGAATCGTCGTCGGGGTCTCCGGTGGCATCGCCGCCTACAAGGCCTGCCACCTCGTCCGTGACCTCAAGGAGGCCGGTGATGACGTGCGCGTCGTGCCCACCCCGGCGGCGTTGAACTTCGTCGGGGCGGCGACCTTCGAGGCCCTGTCGGGGCACCCGGTCTCCACTACGGTCTTCGACGCCGTGGATGAGGTGCGGCACGTACGGGTGGGGCAGGAGGCGGATGCCGTGGTCATCGCGCCGGCCACCGCCGACGTCATCGCCCGCTTGGTCGCGGGCCGCGCCGATGACCTGCTCACCGCCACGGTCCTGGTGGCCACCTGCCCGGTGATCGTCGTCCCGGCCATGCACACCGAGATGTGGCAGAACCCGGCCACCCGCGCCAACGTGGCCACCCTGCGTGCCCGCGGCGTCATCGTCATGGAGCCTGCCCACGGGCGGCTGACCGGCCAGGACACCGGTCCAGGCCGACTGCCGGAGCCGGGGCAGATCGCGGAGATCGTCCGCACGGTCCTCGACGGCCACACCCTGACGCCGGACTGGGTGGGGCGGAAGGTGCTCATCACCGCTGGTGGTACGCAGGAGGAGCTGGATCCGGTGCGCTTCCTGGGTAACCGTTCCTCCGGCCGGCAGGGTTTCGCCCTGGCCGAGATTGCCGCCCACCGGGGCGCGCAGGTGACGGTCATCGCTGCGGACACCACCGATCTGCCCACCCCCTCCGGGGCGGAGATCGTCCGCGTGGTCTCCGCCCGGGACATGGCCGCGGCGGTGGCGGAGCGGGCACCGGAGCAGGACGTGCTCATCATGGCGGCTGCGGTCGCGGATTTCCGTCCCGCCTCCCGGGGTGGGTCGAAGATGAAGAAGGGCACCGATGACCCCGCACTGAGCCGGGTGGAGCTGGTGGAGAACCCCGATATCCTCGCCACGACGGTGCGACGCCGGTCGGCTGGTGAGCTCCGGCCGGAGACGACCATCGTGGGGTTCGCGGCGGAGACCGGCGATGCCGGACACAGCGCGCTCGATCATGCGCGGGCCAAGATCCGGCGCAAGGGCTGTGACCTGATGATGTGCAACGAGGTGGGGGAGGGCAAGGCTTTCGGGGAGGCGAGCAACCGCGGTTGGTTGCTCGCGGCCGGGGGATCGGTCACGGAGATCACGGAGGGGTCGAAGCACGCGGTGGCCGCCCAGATCCTCTCGGCAATCGACACGCAGCTCCCCTGATTGCCGAATTAGACCGCTTGGTCTATATTTGGACGGGTAGTTTTCCCCCGATCATTTTTGCTGATTCCACACCGTTAGGAAGTTTCCGTGACCCAGGAGTCCACCACGACAGCCGTCCGACTTTTCACCAGCGAGTCGGTGACGGAAGGCCACCCCGACAAGATCTGTGATGCCATCTCCGACAGCATCCTGGACGCGCTGCTGGCCAAGGACCCGTCGGCCCGGGTGGCCGTGGAGACACTGGTGACCACCGGCCAGGTCCACGTGGTGGGTGAGGTGCGCACCGAGGCCTACGTCGAGATCCCGCGGCTGGTCCGCGAGACCCTCGTCAACATCGGCTTCACCTCCTCCGATGTCGGCTTCGACGGCCACACCTGCGGTGTGAACATCGCCATCGGCGAGCAGTCCCGGGAGATCGGTGAGGGCGTCGATACCGCGATGGAGGCCCGCAACGGCGAGCAGTTCGAGGAGGACGACCGGGCCGGTGCCGGTGATCAGGGCCTGATGTTCGGCTATGCCACCAACGAGACCGAGGAGTACATGCCACTGCCGATCGCGCTGGCGCACCGGCTGTCCCGTCGGTTGACCCAGGTCCGTAAGGAGGGCATCGTGGACTGCCTGCGTCCCGACGGCAAGACCCAGGTCACCTTCGCCTATGACGAGCAGGACCGTCCCAGCCACCTTGACACCGTGGTCATCTCCACCCAGCATGACCCGACGGTCACCCAGGCGTGGCTGGCCGAGCAGCTGCGTGAGCACGTGCTCGACTGGGTCATCGAGGACGCCAACCTCGGTCACTTCGTCACCGGGGACCTGACCCTGCTGGTCAACCCCTCCGGTTCCTTCGTGCTCGGTGGTCCGATGGGTGATGCCGGCCTGACCGGCCGCAAGATCATCGTCGACACCTACGGTGGCATGGCCCGCCACGGTGGTGGGGCCTTCTCCGGCAAGGATCCGAGCAAAGTCGACCGGTCCGCCGCCTACGCCATGCGCTGGGTGGCCAAGAACATCGTTGCCGCGGGCCTGGCCGAGCGCGCCGAGGTCCAGATCGCCTACGCCATCGGCCGTGCCAAGCCGGTCGGCCTGTACGTGGAGACCTTCGGTACCGCCCGGGAGGGGCTGACCGACGGTCAGATCCAGGCCGCCGTGGAGGCGGTCTTCGACCTGCGTCCGGCCGTGATCATCCGCGAGCTGGACCTGCTGCGCCCGATCTACTCCCAGACCTCCGCCTACGGTCACTTCGGCCGTCTCGACCTGGATCTGCCGTGGGAGCGCACCGACCGGGTCTCGGCGCTCAAGAAGGCCGCCGGCCTGTAGAATCTGTCCCCATGGTCACCACCCGCGTCCCCGCCTCCTCGAAGCCGGTGGCGCGGGTGTTGCCGTTGCTGGGCCTGGCGCATCTGGACCGGAGCTTCGACTATCTCGTCGCCGATGACCAGGCCGCCGACGCCTCCCCGGGGGTGCGGGTGCGCATCCGCTTCGGCGGTCGCCTGGTCGATGCGATCCTGCTGGAGCGGGTGGCCCGCTCCGAGCACGAGGGCAACCTGCGTTACCTGGAGCGGGTGATCTCCCCGGAGGTGGTCTACCCGGACAGCACCGCGCGTCTGGTGGAGTCCCTGGCCGGGCGTTATGCCGGGGTGCGGTCCGATATCATCCGTTCCGCGGTGCCCGCCCGGCACGCCCGGGCGGAGGAGACCAACACCGACACCCCCTGGGAGAAGCTCGGCCCCACCAGCGAGCCGGACCTGTCCTCCTGGTCGGCCTACACCCACGGCGAATCCTTCGTCGACGCCGTGCTCTCCGGTACCACCGCGCGGGCGGCCTGGCAGATCGCCCCCGGGGACGACTGGGCCTCCGCCCTGGCCGCCCTGGCGGTCAAGGTGGTGCTCGAAGGTGGGGGAGCGCTGCTGGTGGTACCGGATCAACGCGACGTCGACGCCCTGGAGACGGCCCTGCGGGAGCTGGTCGCGGCGAAGCAGGTCACGGTGCTCAACGCGGGCCTGGGGCCGCAGGCCCGCTACCGACGGTTCCTGTCGGTGCTCCACGGTCAGGGCCGGCTGGTCGTCGGTACCCGGTCGGCGGCCTTCGCCCCGGTGCACAACCTGCGCCTGGCGGTACTGCTCCACGACGGCGACGATAACCTCGTCGATCCGCGCGCCCCCTACCCGCACGCCCGGGAGGTGCTCACCACCCGGTCGGCACTGGAGGGCTGTTCGCTGATCCTGGCGGGCCATTCCCGCACGGCCGAGGCCCAGCTGCTCGTCGAGTCCGGCTGGGCACACGACCTCGTCGCCCCCCGCGAGACCCTGCGCACCCGCATGCCGCTGATCCGGGCCGCCGCGGACTCCGAGTTCGAGCTGGTGCGCGATCCGCGCGCCCAGTCGGCACGGCTACCCATGCTCGCCTTCGACGCCCTGCGCCGGGCCCTCGACCGCGACGAGCCCGCCCTCATCCAGGTCCCGCGCAAGGGCTACGTGCCGACTCTGGCGTGCGGCGACTGCCGCGCACCCGCCCGCTGCCGGCAGTGCAACGGGCCCCTCGGCCTACCCGCCGGGGCGGGGGAGCAGGGCGGGGTGCCCACCTGCGGCTGGTGCGGTCGCCCTGATCCGCGCCACCGTTGCGGGGAGTGTGGTTCAGTGAAACTGCGCGCAGTGGTGCTCGGCACCGGGCGCACCGCAGAGGAACTCGGCCGGGCCTTCGCCCAGACCCCGGTCATCACCTCCGGGGGAAACAAGGTCGTCGATCACGTGGAGAACCGGGCCGGCCTGGTGGTCGCCACCCCGGGTGCGGAGCCACGGGTGCTGGGCGGTCACTACGGGGCCGCACTACTGCTCGACACCTGGGCGCTGCTGGGCCGCCAGGATCTGCGCGCCACGGAGGAGACCCTGGCCAGGTGGGCCACGGTGGCGACCCTGGTCACCCCACGGGCCAGGGGCGGAGAGGTCATCGTCGTGGCGGACCCCGGCCTGCCGGTGGTGCAGTCCCTGATCCGGTGGGACATGGTCGGAGCTGCCGCGCTGGAGCTGGCACAGCGCCGGGAGGTGCGCTTCCCCCCGGCCGTGCACATGGCAGCCGTCGACGGGGCGGCCTCCTCCCTCGACCCCTTCGTGGACCTGGCCGAACTGCCGGAACACGCCGAGATCCTCGGCCCGGTGGACCTGCCCCCGGGAGTGGGACTGCCCGGCGAATACGACGAGCGTCGCCACGGCCCCGCCCACCGCATCCTCATTCGCACCCCGCTGGGACCGCGCTCGGAACTGGGCCAGGCACTGCGGGCCGCGCTGGTGGCGCGCGCCGCCCGCAGGGACGACCTTCCCCTGCGCGTTCAGGTCGACCCGTTACGGGTGGGATAGGACAGGCAGTCCGCCCCGGATATCCGCGCCGGGCGGGTTCGGAAACTCGGGTCATCTCGACCGGTCGCCGCCGCCGACCTCACCCCGCCCGCTACCACGGGACTGGGGGGGTAAGGGTCGACGCCGGGCGAGTATGTCCGTCCGGTCACCGAGGAGCAGTGTCGAGGTGGCGGGACAGTAGACTACGAGGAGCTGACACACCGGGAAGTCCACGAAGGAGCACCACCCACCCATGACCATCCGTGACATCCGCATGTTCGGAGACCCCGTCCTGACCACCCGCGCCGAGGAGGTCACCGACTTCGACGACACCCTGGCCGCCCTCGTGTCCGACATGCTGGAGACCATGGACCACGCCGAAGGTGTGGGCCTGGCTTCCAACCAGATCGGGGTGGCCCGGCGCGTGTTCGTCTTCGACTGCACGCATGTCGACAACGGTCTGCGCGGCCACATCGTCAACCCGGTGTGGGAGCCGGTCGGCGACGGGATGCAGACCGGTTCTGAGGGGTGTCTGTCCATCCCCGGTATCTCCAAGGACACCGAGCGCCACAACACGGTGCAGGTGGCCGGTCAGGACCTGCACGGTAACCCGATCTCCCTGGTTGCCTCGGGCCTGATGGCGCGCTGCATCCAGCACGAAACTGACCATCTGGACGGCGTGCTTTTCCTGCGTCGCCTGCGCCCGGAACTGCGCAAGGAAGCCATGGCGGAGATCCGTACCTCCGACTGGTTCAACAACTAGGAACAAGGAGCCTGTGACACATGCGTCTCGTCTTCGCCGGAACCCCGGAACCCGCGGTCGTCGCCCTGCAGCGGCTGATCGACTCCGACCATGAGATCCTCGCGGTCATCACCCGCCCCGATGCCCGTCGTGGCCGGGGCCGTACCCTCCATCCCTCACCGGTGTCCGCCCTGGCCCAGGAGAACGGCATCGAGGTCCTCACCCCCACCACGCTCAAGGCCGGCACCGAGGACGGTGAGGCCCTGCGGGCCCGCCTGACGGAGCTGGCGCCCGGGTGCATCCCGGTTGTCGCCTACGGCAACCTCATCCCCAGGGACCTGCTGGAGGTGCCGGTTCACGGTTGGGTCAACCTGCATTTCTCCCTGTTGCCCGCGTGGCGGGGTGCGGCGCCGGTCCAGGCGGCCATCCGTGCCGGGGATGAGATCACCGGGGCTTCGACCTTCCGCATCGAGGAGGGACTGGATACGGGGCCGGTGTTGGGCACCGTCACCGAGGTGATTCGCCCCACCGACACCGCAGATGATCTGCTGACGCGTCTGGCGTACTCGGGTTCGGATCTGTTGGCGGCGACCATGGACGGTCTGGCGGCCGGGGCGATCGTCCCGCAGCCGCAGGTCGGTGAGGCCAGTTACGCGCACAAGATCACCACCGACGACGCCCGCATCGACTGGCACGCGCCGGCTTTTGCGGTGGACCGTCACATCCGGGCGCACACCCCGGGGCCGGGTGCCTGGACGATGCTGGGGGAGGGCCGGGTCAAGGTCGGCCCCGTCACCCCGGTCACCGATGCCGAGGCCACCCTGGCCCCGGGTCAGCTGGAGATCGGCAGGAACTCGGTGCGGGTGGGCACCGCCGCCGGCGTGGTGGAATTGGGGCAGGTACAGCCCCCGGGTAAGAAGATGATGGCTGCCGCCGACTGGGCGCGTGGCAACAACGAGCTGCAGGGCAGCGATGATGAGGTGAGCTTCTCATGAGCGGTGGGTTCCGTTCCCGGTCCGTCGGGGGAGATAAGGACAGGCAGTCTCCGGCACAGTCGAAGCGACAGGGACAGCAACGTTCCGGCGCCCAGCGTTCCGGTGGTCAGTCCGCCGGTACCCCTCGGCCCCGGCCGCAGGGGGAGCAGGCGCGCCCGCAGCGCCGTGACGTGGGCGTCGATAAGCCGCGTCAGCTGGCCTTTGAGGTGCTCGGTCGGGTGCGTCAGGACGATGCCTACGCCAACCTGATCCTGCCCAAGGCGTTGAAGCAGCGCCGGATCGAGGGGCGGGATGCGGCCTTCACCACGGAGATCACCTACGGCACCCTGCGGATGCAGGGGGTGCTGGATGCGGTGCTGGCCGAGTGTTCCTCCCGCCCCCTGGACAGGATCGCCCCGGAAGTGCTCGACGCGTTGCGTCTGGGTGCCTATCAGCTGCTCTACACGCGGGTGGAGCCGCACGCGGCAGTGGACACCACGGTGCGGCTGGTGGAGTCCACCGGCAACGTCAAGGCCAAGGGTTTCGCCAATGCGGTGATGCGCACCGTCTCACGCACACCCGCTGAGAAGTGGATCGAGCAGCTCACCCCCTCCGGTGAAATCGCGGCCGCGGCGTTCCGGCACGCGCACCCGACGTGGATCGCGGAATCCTTCTCCCGGGTGCTGGGGTTGGGTGAGCTGGAGGATGCGCTGCGCGCGGACTCGGAGCGCCCCGCCGTGCACCTGGTGGCCCGCCCCGGTGAGCTCAGCGCCGAGGAGCTGGCCCTGATCACCGGTGGCGAGGAGGGGAAGTACTCGCCCTACGCGGTCCACCTCACCGCCGGGGACCCGGGGGAGCTGGAGCCGGTGCGCCAGGGTCTGGCCGCCGTGCAGGATGAGGGGTCCCAGCTCATCGCCCGCGCCCTGGTAGAGGCCCCCCTCGACGGTGAAGATCAAGGGCGGTGGCTTGACCTGTGCGCCGGCCCCGGCGGCAAGGCCGCCCTCATCGGCAGCCTCGCACGCATCGACCAGGCCCGTGTCGACGCCGTCGAGATCTCCTCCCACCGTGCAAAACTGATCGACCGGCTCGCCGGCGACCTACCTGTGACAGTGCACGTGGCCGACGGCCGCGACCCGGACCTGACACCCGGCTACGACCGCGTGCTCGTCGACGCTCCCTGCTCCGGCCTGGGCGCCCTGCGCCGACGCCCCGAGGCACGCTGGCGCAAGGGCGAGGCCGATATCTCCGCACTCACCCCCCTGCAGTTCGACCTGCTGGCCTCTGCCCTGCGTCTGGTGCGCCCCGGCGGAGTGGTCATCTACTCGACCTGCTCACCGGACCTGCGCGAGACCCGCGCCATCGTCGATAAGGCCATCACCGAGCTGGGCGCGGAGGAACTCGACGCCCACGCCCTGGTGCCCGGCATGGACGACGTCGGCGGAGAAAAGAGCGTGCAGATGTGGCCCCACCGCCACGGCACCGACGCCATGTTCTTCGCCGTCCTCCGCCGCGGGGAGTGAACCCGGGGGCCGGGACCGACTAGTCCAGGTAGCGTTTCTCGATCCGGGCCAGCGTCACCGCTCCCACCGCCCGGAAAGGGTGCAGCGGATCCGGTTCCCCGGAACCGGTCGGCCCACCCAGCTCGGTGTGCGCCACCGCCCTCATGAGCACGTACGCATCCTCAGCGCTGAATCCGTGGTCGGTGGTCAGGGCGTCAAACAGCTGACCATAGGCCATCTCCACCCGCGGTGCACGCAACCGTGCCAGAGAACCGGTGGGGTTCTTCACCAGGTCCACGCTCACGGTGGCTTCCCCGGCGGCTTCGATCGCTACGAAGGAGGATTCCCCCCGGGACATCACGGCGTGCAGCTGAGCGTGCCGGTGAGCTGGACCGTGTCCCCGCTGATCCGGACGGGGCGGGTGAACCACCCCTCGCCCATCTGTCCGGCCAGCGCTCCGGTGCCGGGCAGGTAGACGGATCAGCCGCGGCCGGTGGGGAAGCTGATGTCGTGGACGGTCACCGCCAGGACATCTCCGGGCTCGGCGCCCGTCACGTGCACCGGCCCGGTGACCGGGTTGATCGTTGCGCTGACCTTGGCCACATCATGATGCTCATGCATCTGCCGGTAGGCCTCGTCATCGGTCTCGAAGGTGATGAGGTCACCACCACCTGGCGCGATCGTCAGTGCCGGTTCCCGGTCGGCGGGAAAGCCGGCGGTGCCGAGTTCCCTGGACAGGAAGTGGGTGGGCGTCGGCTGGGCGCCCCCGTCGGTCTGATCAGGCTGTGTCCACCACGCTAGCCGTCGGTGTCTCAGCGGCCCCGGAATCGTGGGGCCCGTTTCTCCTCGCGGGCCACCCGGGCCTCGTCGACGTCGCCGGAGTGCCAGGCGGCTGCGGCAGCCTCCTCGCGGAGCTGCCTGGGGTAGGGGCGGTGGGAGGTCGCGGCGAACTCGTACTTGAGGTGGCGCATGGTCAGCGGTGCCTTCGAGGCGATCAGGTGGGCCAGGGCCAGGGCCTCGTCGAATCCGCCCTGGGCGGCGGCGAATCCGGAGGCGAGCGCCTGCTCATGGGACAGGGTGGAGCCGGTGTAGAGCATCGTGCGTGCGGTTGCCCCGCCCACGAGGTTCTCCAGGCTGGCGATCGTCACCTCGTCCAGGGCGATCGCCACATCCGCGATGGGCACCCGAAAGTGGGCTGTTTCGGAGACCACGCGCAGGTCACAGGCCATGGCCAGCTGGGTGCCAGCACCCACGGCCGGGCCGTTGACCCAGGCGAGCACCGGGATCGGCAGCGTCTGGATGGTGCCCAGCATGTGCAGCAGCCTCGGGTAGAAACCACCCGCGTACACCCCGCCGGACAGGTCGGCCCCGGAGGAGAAGACGGTGCCCTCGCCGTGGAGCAGGACCACCCGCGCCCCGTCTGAAACCGCCTGCAGCATGGCCTCCTCGATGGCCTCACACATGGGGATATTGAGGCAGTTGCGGTTGATGTGCCGGTTGAGGCGGATCTCCCGGATCATCCCCTCCGCGAGGTCCTCGGTGAGTACGAGCGGGGGATCGGTGGGTGCGGCGGTATCGGTCACGGGGACGGTTCTCTTCCTGACAGACAGTGGTTTTCTCAGCACACATCTTGCCCCACCGGGGGAAGAGGTGACCGGTTCGGGTGTGGTACCCAGGTGTGTCGAGGGTCCTCACCGCCCGGCGTGCGACCCTTGGCTGCGCAGGATGCCCGGGAGAGAGCGAGGAAGGTGGCCGGCAACGCTGGATATATCGTGGAACTGTCCCCAGGGTGCCGGGATGGCGGGGGAGCTCACCCGCAGAAGTGGAGTCAGGTGCCCCGGAGATCACCGGTAGCGAGAAGGAAATGAGGAACAGGCCATGGTTGCAGCACAGGAAATGACTCTCCAACAGGTGCTGGAGGGAAAGACGCAGTACCTGGTACCGCTCTATCAGCGCCCCTATCAGTGGGGGAAGCTGCAGCTCGGTCAGCTCTGGGAGGACGTGATGGAGCTGGCCGAGGACCGTGCCGGAGGTGAACGTCCCACCCACTTCATGGGCTCGCTGGTGCTCGCCCCGCCTCCAGCCAATGTGGCCGGCGGTATCTCCACCTACCTGGTCGTCGACGGCCAGCAGCGCCTGACCACCCTCACCCTGCTTCTGGCCGCCATCCGGGACCACCTGGAGGAGGCCGAGCCAGACAACGAGACCTCTGCCGAGATCCACGACAGTTACCTGGTCAATCCCTACAAGAAGGGAAACCAGCACATCAAGCTCGTGCCCACCCAGGAGGATCGGGCAGCCTATAACACGGTCATCCGACGCCTGCCAGGCAGCGGATCCTCCGACACCATTGGTGAGGCCTACCGGTTTTTCCGCGGCAAACTTGCTGCCCTGGAGACTCCAGAGCGGCCGATGGACATGACGCACCTGCTCAGTTCCCTCACCGAAGGGCTGACCCTGGTGTCCATCAGCACCCACCCGGATGACAATGTGCACCGCATCTTTCAGTCGCTGAACAACACAGGCCTCAAGCTCACCCAGGGTGACCTGCTACGCAACTACATCTTCATGCGCCTGCCCGACACCGGTGAGGAAGCCTATGACCGGTACTGGAAACCGCTGCAGGACACCCTCGACAATGATCAGATCGAGGAACTGTTCTGGATCGATCTGGCCGCCGACCACCCCACCGCCAAGATCGGTGACACGTATGTCTTCCAGCAGCGTCGCATGGACCGTCTTCCCGATGAGACGGCCATCAAGGAGGAACTGGAACGGCTCACCCATCTTGCGGGCCTGTACCGACTGGTGCTCGAACCCGGGCAGGAAACCAACCCGGAGATCCGGCTGCGTCTGCAGCACCTCCACCAGTGGGGTGCGACCACCACCCACCCGGTGATCCTGCGGATCCTGCGTGCGCGCGCCGACCAGCTGGCCTCCGAGCAGGAAACCGCCCAGGCCCTCCTCATCCTGGAGTCCTACCTGGTTCGTCGCCTGCTCTCCGGCCGGGCCTCGACGGGGCTCAACCGCACCCTGCGTTCCCTGGTCAGTGCCATCACCGATGAGGAGCCCGTGGATGTGCAGATCAGCCGCTACCTCTCTTCCCGCAACCGACACTTCGTCGATGACGCTGCTCTGCGTACCGCCATCCACGCCAACCCCTTCTACCGCTCCGGGCGTGCCCAACAGCGAAAGGTGTTCCTCCGCTGGCTGGAAGAGGCCTTCGGTTCCCGGGAACCGATCGACACCTCGACGCTGTCGATCGAGCACGTCATGCCGCAGAATCTCTCGCCCGCCTGGCGCCAGCATCTCGAAGACACCCACCCCGGGCAGGACATCGACGAACTACATGACTCACTCGTTCACACCCTCGGTAACCTCACCCTCACCGGCTACAACAGTGCCCTGAGCAACCGGGACTTCGGCTGGAAACGCGCGGAGATGCTCAAATCCGGCCTGCGCCTGAGTGCCTCCGTCACTGAACAGGACCACTGGGGACCACAGAAGATCCGGGACCGGGCCGACCTGCTCGCCGACCTGATCATCGCCACCTGGCCGGGACCGATGAACACCCGAGAATCCGAGAACATCGCACCCGTCTGGCAGCGGCTCCACCAACTCCTCGCTGTGCTCCCCTCCGACCGGTGGACCAGTTACGGTGACATTGCCGCCGCCATCGGCTCTGCCGCACAGCCCGTGGGCAACTACCTGGCCGGGACCACCCGACCCAACGCCCACCGGGTCCTGCGTCGCAACGGGGAGATCTCCCAGAGCTTCCGCTGGACCGATCCCGGTGACACCCGCGATCCACGGGAGATCATGCAGGCCGAAGGCATCCACTTCACCGATGCTGGCCTAGCGGACCCCAGCCAGCGACTCACCGCCGATGACCTACTCGACCTGCTCGAAGCTGTCGATGGCGCGGGAGGATGAGCAGCAACTGAGAGCACCGCGGCGTGGAGGCAGCCTTGTCCGTGATGCGCGGGACCGGCACCGACCACCCGCCCGACCCTCCTGCCCGGAAGGCCTTGTCCAGCCACGACCTCCCACAGGGGATAAGCGCCGGTGGGGCCGGTCCCACCACGTACACTTGAGGGCATGGCTACCCCGATCATCGCCCCCTCCATCCTCGCCGCCGACTTCTCGAAGCTCGGCGAGGACATCAAGGCCGTCGCCAACGCGGACTGGATCCACGTCGACATCATGGACGGTCACTTCGTCCCCAACCTCTCCTTCGGTCCCGCGATCACCAAGACCGTCGACGGCATCACCGACCAGGTCCTCGACGTCCACCTGATGATCGAGAACCCCGAGGAATGGGTCGACCAGTACCTCGCCGCCGGCGCCGACTGCATCATCTTCCACGTCGAGGCCACCGACGACCACGTCGCCCTCGCCGAGTACCTGCGCGCCCGGGGCGCGCGAGCCGGCTTCTCCCTGCGACCCGGCACCCCCATCGAGCCCTACCTCGACGACCTGCGCTTCTTCGACCTCGTCCTCGTCATGAGTGTTGAACCCGGCTTCGGCGGCCAGTCCTTCATGCCCGACCAGCTCGACAAGGTCCGGACCCTGCGCCAGGCCATCGATGCACAGCAGCTCGACACCCTCATCGAGATCGACGGCGGCATCTCCGAACACACCATCGCCCAAGCCGCCGACGCCGGCTGCGACGCCTACGTCGCCGGCTCCGCCGTCTACGGCAAGGACAACCCCGCCGAAGCCGTCGAGAACCTGCGCCGACTCGCCACCCGCTAAACCGATGTCCCCCATGGACCTGCCCACAGCCCTGGCCGCCGCCATCGAGGCCGGCGATCAGGTACGCGGTACCACCAGCCCCAACCCGCCCGTCGGCGCAGCCGTCCTCGACGCCGACGGCGAACTCGTCGGCCTCGGCGCCACCCGCCCCACCGGCGGCCCACACGCCGAGATCATGGCCCTGCACCAGGCAGGCGACCGGGCCCGCGGCGGCACCGCCGTCGTCACCCTCGAACCCTGCAACCACCACGGCCGCACCGGACCCTGCTCCCAGGCGCTCATCGACGCCGGCATCACCCACCTCCACTACGTCCACCCCGACCCGGGGAAGACCGCCGGCGGGGGAGCCGACCACCTGCGCGCCCACGGCATCGGGGTCACCCGCATCGACACCGCCGTTCCCGGCCTCCGCCCCTGGCTCAGCGCCGTCACCCTCGGCCGCCCCCACGTGACCCTCAAATTCGCCCAGACCCTCGACGGCTTCACCGCCGCCCCCGACGGCACCAGCCAATGGATCACCGGGGAGCAGGCCCGCCGGAACGTCCACGAGGACCGGCGACGCCGCGACGCCATCATCATCGGCACCGGCACCGCCCTGGCCGACAACCCCTCGCTCACCGCCCGCACCGTCACCGGCGAGCTCCACCCGGAGCAACCGCGCCGGGTGGTCATCGGGCGTCGGGAGATCCCCGTGGCGGCCGCCCCGAACCTGCACCGTCTGGGGTTTGTCCGGTACCCGGAAATATCCGCGGCACTGTCGGCGTTATGGGAGGAAGGTGCCCGTGATGTCCTCGTCGAGGGTGGAGCGGGACTGGCCTCGGCCTTCCTGGCCGCCGATCTGGTCGATGCCGTCCACGCCTACGTCGCCCCCACCCTGCTGGGGGCGGGCCGGGGGGTGCTGGCACAGGCGGTCGGAGACAGCCTCGTCGATGCCGCCCGTTTCAGCTTCGATTCCGTCACCCGGCTGGGTGACGATGTTTTCTATGAGATGACCCGCAAGGAGGTCCACTGAAATGTTCACCGGACTCGTCGAGGAGATCGGCACCATCGCCGCCCTCACACCCCAGGGTGACGCCCTACGGCTGACCATCACCGCCGACACCGTGCTCAGCGACGCCGCCCTCGGCGACTCCATCGCCGTCAACGGCGTGTGTCTCACGGTCGCGGAGCGGGACGGGGTCTCCTTCACCGCCGATGTGATGCAGGAGTCCCTCGACCGCACCGGCCTCGGCCAGCTCGACGTGGGCTCCCGCGTCAACCTGGAACGCGCCCTGGCCGCCGGGCAGCGCCTGGGTGGCCACATCATGCAGGGCCACGTCGACGGCACCGCAGAGCTGCTTCGCCGCACCTCCTCCGAGAACTGGGACGTGCTGCGTTTCAGTCTCCCCGCGGCCATCACCCACTACGTGGTGGAGAAGGGCTCCATCGCAGTCAACGGCACATCCTTGACTGTCTCGGCAGTCGGCGATGACTGGTTCGAGGTCTCCCTCATCCCCACCACCCTCACCGCCACCACCCACGGGGAGCTCGCGGAGGGCGAGACCGTCAACCTGGAGGTCGACGTGATCGCCAAGTACGTCGAGCGGATGCTCAGCCACGGGAACGGGACGCCACCCGCGGCCGGTGACCGTGGAGCCAGGGACTAAGGTGATTTCCGTGAGTGACGATACTGAGGTTTCTGCGGTGACCGCCCCGACGGGTGCGGTGGCATCCACGGTGGTCTCCACCATCCCGTCGGCGGTGGACACCACCCCCGTGCGGCTCGACAGCGTCGACCGGGCGATCGCCGATATCGCGGCCGGAAAGGCCGTGGTCGTCGTCGACGACGAGGGGCGGGAGAATGAGGGCGACCTCATCTTCGCCGCCGAGTTGGCCACCCCCGAGCTCGTGGCCTTCATGGTCCGTTACAGCTCAGGCTATATCTGCACCTCCCTGACCCCGGCGGACTGCGACCGGCTCGATCTGCCGCCGATGGTGGCCCTCAACCAGGACACCCGCCACACCGCCTACACCGTCACCGTCGACGCCGCGACCGGTACCACCGGCATCTCCGCGACCTCCCGGGCGGAGACCATCCGCCGCCTGGCTGACCCGGAGCGCGACCGCCACGACTTCACCCGGCCCGGCCACATCGTCCCGCTGCGTGCCGTCCCCGGCGGGGTCCTCGCCCGCGACGGACACACCGAGGCCGCGGTCGACCTGGCCCGCCTGGCGGGTCTGCGTCCTGCGGGTGTGCTGTGCGAGATCGTCTCCGAGGACGACCCCACCGACATGGCACGTGGCCCGGAGCTGCGCCGCTTCTCCGATGAGCACGGTCTGGCGATGATCTCCATCGAGCAGCTCATCGACTGGCGTCGCCGCAACGAGATCCAGGTCGACCGGATCGTGGAGACCGCGCTGCCCACCGACCACGGCCCCTTCCGGGTCTTCGGCTACCACCACCGCATCGACGGCTCCGAGTTCATCGCGCTCGTCGCCGGGGACGTGTCCGGCTCCGCCGATGTCCTCGTCCGGGTGCACTCCGAGTGCCTGACCGGTGATGTCTTCGGTTCCCGCCGCTGTGACTGCGGCCCCCAGCTGGACGAGTCCATGCGCATGGTCCAGGAGGCCGGTCGTGGTGTGATCATCTACCTGCAGGGCCACGAGGGGCGCGGCATCGGGCTGCTGGCCAAACTCAAGGCCTACCAGCTCCAGGACGATGGCCTCGACACCGTCGACGCCAACCTGGAACAGGGGCTGCCCGCCGACGCCCGCGAATACTCCACCGCCGGGCAGATCCTGCGGGATCTGGGCGTGCGCTCGGCCTCGCTGATGAGCAACAACCCCACCAAGTGCAGCGCCCTGGCCGGCTACGGCGTGGACATCGTCGGCCGCACGGGCGTGCGGGTGGAACCCAACGCCGACAACATCCGTTACCTGCGTACCAAGCGCGACCGCATGGGCCATGACCTGCCGGCCGTCGCGGAGTGGGACGCCTCGAACCCGGAAGGGGAGTAGCACCGTGAGCAAGGAAGGCCTGCCCGAGATCCAGCACGTCGACGCCACCGGCCTGCGTGTCGCCGTCGTCACCGCCACCTGGAACCCCGAGATCTGCGACCAGCTCCACGCCCGCGCGGTGACCACCGCCCGGGCCTGCGACGCCGAAGTCGTCGAATTCCGCGTCGTCGGCGCCCTCGAACTGCCCGTCGTGGTCCAGGAGGCCGCCCGGCAGTACGACGCCGTCGTGGCGCTGGGCTGCGTCGTCCGCGGCGGAACCCCGCACTTCGACTACGTCTGCGACTCGGTGACCCAGGGACTGACCCGCATCGCGCTCGACGAGGCCATCCCGGTCGGTAACGGCGTGCTCACCACCAATACCCAGGAGCAGGCCGTCGACCGCGCCGGTTTCCCCGACTCGGTGGAGGACAAGGGCGCGGAATCGATGATCGCCGCACTCCACACCGCCATCACCCTGCGTGAGCTGCGCGGACAACGGGCGTAGCAGGGATTTCCGCCCTGCGCGGTTAGACTTGAGAGCTGACCCCGATGATGGCCCGAGAGCACAGAGAAAGCACGAAAGTGGATTACGTGGACGCACACGACCGCATCAACCAGCCCCCCGCAGGCAATTCCGGGGGCACCCGCAGGCAACTCAGTGACCGGGAGATTTATGCCTACAGTGCCGCCGACCCCACCGCACTGACCTCCGAACTTCCCTGGGAGCTGGAGGTACGTTCCACGCGGCTGCGGCTCGTGGCCTGGGTGGTCGTCGTCATCGTCATGGCCGTCCACATCTTCATGGGCGCAGTCGTGGACATCGCCTACACCGGCGCCGGCATCACCCCCATCGACAAGTGGGCCTTCGTCGGCGTCGGCATCATCATCTCGATCCTCGGCTACATCGCCTTCACCCGCCCCCGGGTGCGGGCCAACGCCGATGGCGTCGAGGTCCGCAACATCATCGGCACGCGTTTCTACCCCTGGGTCATCATCTACGGGCTGTCCTTCCCGGAGGGCTCCCGCATGGCACGCCTGGAGCTGCCCGAATTCGAGTACGTCCCCCTCTGGGCCATGCAGTCCGGCGACGGCGCCTCAGTGATCAAGGCGGTCTCCGACTTCCGTGACCTGGAGGCGAAGTACATGCCGGAGGACTAGGTTCCTGCTGCTGGAGTGGCTGCCCGGAACCGGACCCACCACCCCTGCATCGACGAACCCGGAACGCACCTCAGGGCGCACTCCTCACCGCACACCACGGGCGGTGAGGGGATTTTTCTTCTGCGCAAGAGGTGGGGCCGGCCCGACAGCAGACGGTCCCACCCCGCCCGGGAGGTAGGATCTCGGGACATGGCCGATCCGAGAACCTACCGTCCCGCGTCCGGCACGATCCCCCTCGATCCGGGCGTGTACAAGTTCCGTGACGCCCACCGACGGGTCATCTACGTCGGCAAGGCCAAGAATCTCCGGGCCCGGATCAACAGCTACTTCCAGGACCCGGCGAAGTTGCGTCCCCACGTCCGCCAGATGGTCTTCACCGCCGAGTCCGTGGAGTGGACGGTGGTGGCCACCGAGGTCGAGGCCCTCCAGTTGGAGTACACCTGGATCAAGCGCTTCGATCCACACTTCAACGTCATGTACCGCGATGACAAGACCTACCCCATGCTCGCGGTGTCCACGGGGGAGAGCGTCCCCCGGGTCTTCATCCACCGCGGTCCCCGCCACCGCGGAATCCGCTACTTCGGCCCCTATATCCACGGCTGGGCGGTGCGTGAGACCCTGGATCTGCTCATCCGGGTCTTCCCGATGCGCACCTGCTCCAAGGGGGTCTACAACCGGCACGAGCGACTGGGACGGCCGTGTCTGCTCGGCTACATCGACAAGTGCGCCGCACCCTGCGTCGGCCGGGTCAGCCCGGAGGAGCACCGGGAGATCGTCAACGGCCTCATTTCCTTTCTCGCCGGCAACACCCGGCCGGTCATCCGTGACCTGACCGCCCGGATGGAACAGGCCGCCGAAGACCTCGAATTCGAGCGCGCCGCGCGTCTCCGCGATGACCTGGAGGCCATCCACGCGGTCATGAAGAAGCAGGCGGTGGTCTTCCGGGACGACACCGACGCCGATGTCATCGCCTTCGCCACCGATGAGCTTGAGGCCGCCGTCCAGATCTTCCACGTCCGCGGCGGCCGCATCCACGGCCAGCGCGGTTGGGTGGTCGAGCGTGCCGACGACCGTGAGATCCCTGCCCTGATGCAGCACTTCCTGGTGCAGTTCTACACGGACGGGGTGGAGCGCGCCGAGATGGAGGCCGCCGAGGACGCCGAGATCGCTGCCGCGGTCAAGCGGCGCGACGTCGGTAAGCACCGCCTGGAACCTCCGCGCACCCTCGACGCGATACCACGGGAGATCCTCGTCCAGGAGCTGCCCGAGGAGGCGGCGGAGGTCCAGGAACTACTCGCGGGGCTGCGGGGTGCGAGCCTGGATCTGCGGGTGCCGCAGCGCGGTGACAAACGAGCCCTGATCGAGACCGTCGAACGCAACGCGGAGGAGGCGCTGCGCCAGCACAAGATCAAGCGTGTAGGGGACCTGACCGCCCGTTCAGCCGCACTCCAGGACATCCAGGAGGCCCTCGGGATGGAGGAGGCGCCGCTGCGCATCGAATGCACCGACATCTCCCACATCCAGGGCACCGACGTGGTCGCCTCACTCGTGGTCTTCGAGGACGGACTACCCCGCAAGTCCGATTACCGCCGCTACCGTATCCGGGAAGCCGCCGGGGAGGGGCGCAGTGACGACGTCGCCTCCATCGCTGAGATCACCCACCGCCGCTTCCTGCACCACCACCGGGACCGGCGCACCGTCCCCGACGAGGAGACCGAGGCTCAGACCTTCGCGGATGAGCGGGGCGAGGAAACCGGCGCAGACGGCCGCCGCTTCGCCTACCCACCCAACCTGTTCATCGTCGACGGTGGTGCCCCGCAGGTCAACGCAGCCCAGCGGGTCTTCGACGAACTGGGTATCGTCGATGTCGTGCTGGTCGGCCTGGCCAAGCGGTTGGAGGAGATCTGGTTGCCCGGAGAGGAGGACCCGGTGATCCTGCCGCGTAACTCCCAGGGGCTGTACCTGCTCCAGCAGATCCGCGACGAAGCCCACCGCGTCGCCGTCACCTACCACCGCCAGCAACGGACCCGCCGGATGCGCTCCTCTGAACTGGACGGTATCCCCGGCCTCGGTGCGGTGCGCCGGGCCGAGCTGGTCAAGCACTTCGGTTCGGTGAAGAAGCTGAAGGAGGCCGGGGTGGAGGAGATCGCCGAGGTCAAGGGTTTCGGCCCGAAACTGGCACAGACGGTCCACGACGCCCTCCGGCCGGGGAACGTCGGGGAGTGAATCACCCGCTGAGAAACCGCACCGATAGGATGAAACCATGACCGAACCCTGTTCCCCCGCCGGCGCCATGGAGAACAACGCGGACACGCCCGTAGCCTCCCCCGGGCCCCGTGTCCGGGAGGATTCCCAGCGCTTCGCCATCCCGCCCGTCCTCATCACCGGCATGTCCGGTGGGGGACTGAGCAGCGTGGCGAAGGTACTGGAGGACAAGGGCTTCTATGTGGCCAGCAACCTCCCGCCCCAACTCATCGTGGAGCTGCTGGAGCTGTGCGCGAGTGAGGGCTCCCCGGTGGAGAAGGTCGCGGTGCTCACTGACGCCCGCACCCGCATGTTCCACGGCAGCCTGCAGCAGACCCTCACCGAGCTCAACGATCGCGGCATGAGCCCGACGGTGCTGTTCATGGACGCCCGTGATGACGTGCTCATCCAGCGTTTCGACAGCGTGCGGCGCACCCACCCGCTGCAGGGCTCCGACACCCTGCAGATGGGGCTGGAACGCGAGCGGGAGATTCTCTCCGTGATCCGGCAGGCTGCCGACATCGTCATCGATTCCTCCGATCTGTCCGTGCATGACCTGCGGCGCACGGTTGAGGCCCGGTTCGGGACGATGGCGCTCAAGCGCCAGCACGTCACCGTCCAGTCCTTCGGTTTCAAGCATGGCGCCCCCCAGGACGCCGACCTGATGATGGACGTGCGTTTCCTGTCCAACCCCTATTGGGTGCCCGAGCTGCGGCAGTACCGGGGGGTCGACGCCCCGGTCTCCGAGTACGTGCTCTCGCGGCCCGGGGCAGGGGAGTTCGTGGAGAACTTCGTCACCCTGTTCGAGTCGATTCTCGCGGGATACCGGCACGAAGGTAAGAATTTCGTCACTGTGGCGGTAGGCTGCACCGGTGGGCACCATCGTTCGGTCGCCATCTCCGAGGAGATCGGACGCCGCCTGCGTGCCAGTGGGGAGTACGACGTCAACGTGCTCCACCGCGACATCGCCCGGCACTGAGCCGACGCGACCCTTTCTTTCCCCTATCGACAGCGACGACATTGACAGACACTGAACCCACCGCATACCGTCACCCGCCCGCTGAGCAGGCGGGGGAGCACACCGTTCCCGACCTACCCGACGAGTCGGCACCCTGCCACATCGCCAGCCTCGGCGGGGGACACGGCCTCTACCAGACCCTGGTGGCCGCCCGACTCTGCCAACCGGAGCGGATCACCGCCATCGTCACAGTCGCCGACGACGGCGGTTCCTCGGGCCGGATCAGACGGGAACTCTCCCTCATCCCACCGGGGGATCTGCGCATGGCGCTGGCAGCCCTGGCCCGAGACGACGAACCCGGCCGGATGTGGGCACAGACCCTGCAGCACCGCTTCGGCGGCAACGGTGCCCTGGCCGGGCACGCCGTCGGTAACCTGCTCATCGCTGGGCTGACCGAGGTGCTCGGCAGTGAACAGCAGGCTCTCGATACCGTCGCCGGACTGACCGGCTCCCACGGTCGGGTCCTGCCGGTGTGCGAGCAGCCCCTCGACATCGAGGCGGACGTGTCGGGACTCGACGACGACCCCCGCATCATGCGCCAGGTCCGTGGTCAGGTGGCGGTGGCCACCACCCCGGGATCCGTGCGCCGGGTGCGGCTGATCCCCGAGTTCCCCGATGCCAACCCTCTGGTGCTGGATGTGATCGGGGATGCCGATCTGATCACCCTCGGTCCGGGGTCCTGGTTCTCCAGCGTCATCCCCCACCTGCTGGTGCCCTCGGTCGTCGACGCGCTCAATACCTCGGCCGCCAGGAAGGTGGTGGTCCTCAACCTGTCCGCAGAACCGGGGGAGACCGCCGGTTTCTCCTGGGAGCGTCATATCCACATGCTCACCCAGCACGCCCCCTCCCTGCGCATCGACCACGTGCTGGTCGATGACACGATCACCTCCACCGCCACGGAACGTCGTTACCTGCAGCGTGCCGCGGAGACCCTGGGGGCGGAGATCGTCTTCGGTGATGTCCGTGAGATCGACGGTGACGGTCGGGCCACCGACCGTCATGATCCGGCCAAACTGTGCGCCGCCCTGATGTCGCTGTAGGGCTGCCACTAAACTGGAGCGGAACCCGGCCCCGACAGAAAGGTAGGCAGCGCGTTGGCACTGACCGCGAAAGTCAAGGACGAACTCGCCCGGGTGGCGGTGACCCGTCCCTCGGCCAGGGCCGCTGAAGCCGCGGCGCTCCTGCGGTTCGCCGGGCAGATGAAGCTCGTCGGCGGTCGGCTGGTCATCGAAGCGGAGGTGGACAACGCGGTCGTCGCTGAGCGGCTGCGGGACACGCTCACGGATCTCTACGGAGTCCACGTCCACTCCCACACCATTGGCCCCGGTGGCATCAATAAACACCCCCGGTACCTGTTGCGCGTCACCGAGGGCACCGCAGAGCTGGTCCGACGGATCGGCCTGGTGACCCGCTCCGGCCACGCCGTCGTCGGCCTGCCTCCCCAGGTGATCTCCGGCGAGATCGCCGACAGTGAAGCCGCCTGGCGGGGCGCCTTCCTCGCCCACGGCTCCCTGACCGCGCCGGGACGCTCCTCCTCCCTGGAGGTGACCAGCCCCTGCCAGGAGGCTGCCCTGGCGCTCGTCGGCTGCGCCCGCCGACTGGGTATCACCGCCAAGAGCCGGGAGACGAGGGGGACGGACCGGGTGATCATCCGGGACGGTGACGCCATCGGCGCCCTGCTCAGCCGGATGGGTGCCCAGCAGGTGCGGCTGGAGTGGGAGGATCAGCGCATGAAGCGGGAGGTGCGGGCCTCCGCCAGCCGTCTCGCGAACTTCGACGACGCGAACCTGCGGCGCTCGGCACGCGCCGCGGTCGCGGCAGCCGCCCGGGTGGAGCGTGCCATACACATCCTCGGTGATGATGTCCCCGAGCACCTCGCCGAAGCCGGTCAGCTGCGTGTCCAGCACCGTCAGGCCTCCCTGGAGGAACTGGGCAGGCTCGCCGACCCGCAGATGACCAAGGATGCTGTGGCCGGTCGGATCCGTCGCCTGCTGTCCATGGCGGACAGCCGGGCGGAACAGGCCGGCATCCCCGATACCCATGCCGCGGTCACCGAGGACCTGCTGGACGAGGCCTGATCCCGGGGGCCAGCCACACCCGAGCCGGGGTGAGGATCATCACACCAGCCCGGTAGTGGGGCGGCTCTGGCAATGGCCCACCCGCCCCCACCGCCCCCGACGGGCCCTGTCCGGGGGTGAATTTATCATTGCCCACCTGCCCCTATTTCTTCCGGGCAGATTTTTCCCACCATCTCTCCGCAGGTCCCACCTCCGTCCGGCAGGGCAGCCGAGGAGGGCAGCTCCGGACCCGTTTCCCGGTGCCCGTAAGTGCCCTGCGCACCCTGTGGAGTCTCGCTACACTGAGGCCGATGGAGGGCGAGCGCGGCCGCACAACAGGGCGGCAGCCCCATCCGGACACATTGCCAAGCACTTATTGAGGAGATCATCGTGACCACTCGCGTTGGAATCAACGGCTTCGGCCGTATCGGCCGCAACCTCTTCCGCGCCATCCAGGAGCGGAGCGAGGACCTTCAGATCGTCGCCGTCAATGATCTGACCGACAACAAGACCCTCTCCACCCTGCTCAAGTACGATTCCATCCTGGGCAAGCTGGACGGGGAGGTCGAGTTCGACGACGAGTCCATCACCGTCGACGGCAACCGCATCGCCGTCTCCGCGGAGCGCGACCCGAAGAACCTCGACTGGGCAGCCCACGGCGTCGACATCGTCATCGAGTGCACCGGTTTCTTCACCGACGGCGAGGCCGCCCGGGCCCACATCGAGGCCGGAGCCAAGAAGGTCATCATCTCCGCCCCGGCGAAGAACGAGGATGCCACCTTCGTCTACGGGGTCAACCACGGGGACTACGAACCGGAGAACCACCACATCATCTCCGCCGCCTCCTGCACCACCAACTGCCTGGCCCCGATGGCCAAGGTCCTCAACGACAAGCTCGGCATCGAGCGCGGCCTGATGACCACCATCCACGCCTACACCGGTGACCAGCGTCTGCACGACGCCCCGCACCGCGACCTGCGTCGTGCCCGCGCCGCCGCCGTGAACATCGTCCCGACCTCCACCGGCGCCGCCAAGGCCGTCTCCCTGGTCCTGCCGGAGCTCAAGGGCAAGCTCGACGGTTTCGCCCTGCGCGTACCGGTCATCACCGGTTCCGCCACCGACCTCACCTTCACCGCCTCCCGGGAGACCACCGTCGAGGAGGTCAACGCTCTGGTGAAGGAGGCCGCCACCGGTGAGTTCAGTGAGACCCTCGCCTACACCGAGGAGCCGATTGTCTCCTCCGACATCATCACCGACCCGCACGGTGCCATCTTCGACGCCGGCCTCACCCGCGTCATGGGCGACCAGGTCAAGGTCGTCGGCTGGTACGACAACGAGTGGGGCTACACCTGCCAGTTGCTGCGCCTGGCCGAGCTGGTCGCCGATAAGCTCTGAGTGGTGATCCGCACCGCCACCCCGGAAGCATCCAGGTGGGGGAGCGCAGACCCGCGGCCCAGCGGTGTGCCGAGGCACCCGCCGGGCCGTTCGTTTCGTTCGAGACCGCACATCTTTCCAACAAGGAGAAGTCAGCCATGACCGTCAAGACTCTTGCAGATCTACTCGCCGAGGATGTCGAGGGCCGCCACGTCCTCGTCCGCTCCGACTTCAACGTTCCGCTCAACGACGCCGGCGAGATCACCGACCCCGGCCGTATCACCGCCTCCCTGCCCACCCTCCAGGCCCTGGTCGACGGCGGCGCCAAGGTGATCGTCATGGCTCACCTGGGCCGGCCCAGGGGCGAGGTCAATCCGACGTTCTCCCTCGCCCCGGTCGCCGAGGCGCTCTCCGACGCCCTGGGCCAGTACGTCGCCCTGGCCGGCGACGTAGTCGGTGAGGATGCCCATGAGCGCGCCAACGGCCTGACGGAGGGTGATGTCCTGCTCCTGGAGAACGTGCGCTTCGACGCCCGGGAAACCTCCAGGGACGAGACCGAGCGGGCCGAGTTCGCCGCCCAGCTCGCCGAGCTCGCAGCCGATAACGGCGCCTTCGTCTCCGACGGCTTCGGGGTCGTCCACCGGGCCCAGGCCTCCGTCTACGACGTGGCCAAGCACCTGCCCGCCTACGCCGGCACGCTGGTGGAGAAGGAGATCTCCGTCCTCGACAAGACCGCCACCGCCCCGGAGGCCCCCTACGTCGTCGTTCTCGGCGGCTCCAAGGTCTCCGACAAGCTGGGCGTCATCGAGGCCCTGGCGGGCAAGGCCGACAAGATCATCATCGGCGGCGGCATGTGCTACACCTTCCTCGCCGCGCAGGGCTACAACACCCAGAAGTCCCTGCTGCAGGAGGAGCTGATCGACACCTGCAAGGACCTGCTCGATCGCTTCGGCGACAAGATCGTCCTGCCGGTCGACCTGATCGCCGCGGCGCAGTTCTCCGCCGAGGCCGAGCACCGGGTCGTCGCCCTCGACGGGATCCCGGAGGGCTGGCTGTCCCCGGACATCGGCCCCGAGTCCGTCAAGAAGTTCGCCGAGGTGCTCGCCACCTCGAAGACCGTCTTCTGGAACGGCCCGATGGGTGTCTTCGAGATGGCCCCCTTCGCCACGGGCACCGAGGGTGTCGCACAGGCCATCATCGACGCGACCGCCGACAACGGTTCCTTCTCCGTCGTCGGGGGTGGCGACTCCGCCGCCTCCGTGCGCGTCCTCGGCCTGGACGAGAAGGGTTTCTCGCACATCTCCACCGGCGGTGGCGCCTCCCTCGAATTCCTGGAGGGCAAGGAGCTACCGGGCGTCTCCGTCCTCAACTCCTGATCACCGCTCACACCTGCTTCTCAGAAAGGCCCATCATCATGGCACGCACCCCGCTCATCGTCGGTAACTGGAAGATGAACCTGAATCACCGTCAGGCCATCAACACCGTCCAGAAGCTGGCCTTCGCCCTGCCGAAGGAGTACTACGAGAAGGTGGACGTGGCGGTCACCGTCCCGTTCACCGACATCCGCTCCGTCCAGACCCTGATCGACGGCGACAAACTCAAGATCACCCACGGTGCCCAGGACGTGTCCCCCCACCCGGCCGGCGCCTACACCGGTGACATCTCCGCCGAGATGCTCTCCGCACTGGGCTGCTCCTGGGTGGTGGTCGGACACTCTGAGCGACGCGAACACCACCACGAGACCGATGAGCTGGTCGCCGCTAAGGCCGCCGCAGCCCTCGGCGAGGGGATGAGTCCGATCGTGTGCGTGGGCGAACCCCTGGAGATCCGTGAGGCGGGCACCCACGTCGAGTACGTCACCGAGCAGACCCGTGCCTCCCTGGCCGGCCTCGACGCCGCCCAGCTGGGAAGGACCGTCATCGCCTACGAGCCGGTCTGGGCCATCGGCACCGGCAAGGTCGCCTCCGCCGCCGACGCCCAGGAGGTCTGCGCCGCCATCCGCGGGCTGATCCGCGAGCTCGCCGGCGATGAGGTGGCCGAGGGTATGCACATCCTCTACGGTGGGTCCGTCAAGACGGATTCCGTCGCCGAGATCGTCGGCCAGGTCGACGTCGACGGTGGTCTGGTGGGCGGTGCCTCGCTGGACGGCGAGGAGTTCGCCCGTCTGGTCGCCAGCGCCGCCTCCACCGTCGCCTGACAGTCACCCAGGACATCCCCAGGACAGGAGCCTCATGACCTCTCACGATCATCTGCAGGAAGATATCCGTTACCTCGGCCGCATCCTCGGGCAGGTGATCGCGGAGCAGGAGGGTGACGAGGTCTTCGACCTGGTGGAACAGGCACGACAGCTGGCCTTCGAGGTGGCCAGGGGCAACTCGGAACTCGCTGACCTGGTGGACCTGTTCCACAACATCGAGCCTGAGCGTGCCACCCCGGTCATCCGGGCCTTCAGCCACTTCGCGCTGATGGCCAACCTCGCGGAGGACCTCCACGACGACTTCACCCGCGAGAGATTGCTGGACGAGGGTGAGGCTGCGCCCGACTCCACGCTGGAGGCCACGTGGGCGAAGCTCTCGGCGGCGGGTGTCGACGCCACGACCGTCGCCGCCACGCTGGCGGGTGCCCTCGTCGCCCCCGTCCTCACCGCCCACCCCACGGAGACCCGCCGCCGCACGGTCTTCGATGCCCAGAAGCGGATCACCGCGTCGATGATCTCCCGGCACCGGATCCTGGAGGCCGAGCCCACCGCCCGCACGGAGAGTCGACTGGCGGAGGTCGATCTCGATATCCACCGCCGCATGACCATGCTGTGGCAGACCGCACTGATCCGCATGTCCCGTCCCCGGATCGAGGACGAGATCGAGGTCGGGCTGCGCTACTACAAGTTCTCCCTGCTCGATCAGATCCCCGAGATCAACCGCGTGGTCAACGAACGGCTGCGGGAGGAGTACGGGCAGAACCTGCCGGGCAGGGCCATCGTGCGCCCCGGTTCCTGGATCGGCGGCGACCATGACGGTAACCCCTACGTCACCGCCGCCACCCTCGACTACGCCACCCGTCGGGCCGCCGAGACCGTGCTCAAGCACTATGAGCGCGAGCTGGCCGACCTCGAACACGAACTGAGCCTGTCCGACCGGATGACCTCGGTGACCGTGGAGCTGGTGGCCCTGGCCAAGCGGGGGCTCAATGACATTCCCAACCGGGTCGATGAACCCTACCGGAGGGCCCTGCACGGTATCCGTGGCCGGATCCTGGCCACCACCGAGCAACTCATCGGGGCCGAGGCGGTGGAGGGCACCTGGCACCGTGCGCACGAACCCTACTCCGATCCCGCGGCCTTCGACGCCGATCTCGCGGTCATCGAGGATTCCCTGCGTTCCTCCCGGGACGGGGTGATCGCCGACGACCGGCTGCTCACCCTGCGCACCGCCGTAGCCAGCTTCGGTTTCCACCTCTACTCGCTCGACCTGCGGCAGAACTCCGAGTCCTTCGAGGATGCACTCGGTGAGGTCTTCGCCACCGCGCACGTCCACCCCGACTACGCATCGTTGAGTGAGGAGGAGAAGATCGCTCTGCTCACCGCTGAGCTGCAGACCCCGCGGCCGCTGGTGCCGCGCGGTTACCGTGGCTTCTCTGAGGCCACCCAACGTGAACTGGATCTGTTCGGGCAGGCCGCGGCCAGCGTCCGCCGCTTCGGCGAGGAGATGATTCCCCACCTGATCATCTCGATGGCGACCTCCGTCAGCGACATCCTGGAGCCGATGGTGCTACTCAAGGAGGTCGGCCTGGTCAGGGCTGACGGGGACCGGCCCACCGGAACGGTGGACGTCATCCCCCTGTTCGAGACCATCGACGACCTGGAGGCCGGCGCCGGTATCCTGCGTCAGCTGTGGCAGCTGCCGCTCTACCGCGCCTACCTCTCCCAGCGCGGGGACATCCAGGAGGTCATGCTCGGTTACTCCGACTCCAACAAGGACGGCGGGTACTTCGCTGCGAACTGGGCCCTCTACGCCGCCGAGCTCGGCATCGTCGATGCCGGCCGTGAGCACGGCGTCCGGCTGCGGCTCTTCCACGGTCGCGGAGGTACCGTCGGTCGTGGTGGTGGGCCCTCCTACGAGGCGATCCTCGCCCAGCCCCAGGGTGCCGTCGACGGATCTGTGCGGGTCACCGAGCAGGGCGAGATCATCTCCGCGAAATACGGCTCCGAGCGCACCGCCCGTCGCAACCTGGAGGCGCTGGTCTCCGCCACCCTGGAAGCCAGCCTCCTCGACGTCGACGATCTCACCGATCCCGACGGCGCGCGGGACATCATGGGTGAGATCGCACTGCTGAGCAGGCAGAAGTACTCCGAGCTGGTGCACGAGGACGCCGGTTTCATCCCGTACTTCATCCAGTCCACTCCACTGGCGGAGATCGGTGCCCTGAACATCGGTTCCCGTCCCACCTCACGCAAGCAGACGAAGTCCGTGTCGGACCTGCGGGCCATCCCGTGGGTGCTGGCCTGGTCGCAGTCGCGCGTCATGCTGCCCGGCTGGTTCGGCGTGGGCAGCGCCCTGGCCACCTGGGTGGGGGAGGGGGAAGACGCCGAGCAGCGGTGCGCGCAGCTGGGCCACCTCTATGAGACGTGGCCCTTCTTCACCTCCGTGCTGTCCAACATGGCGCAGGTGATGAGTAAGGCAGGCATGGAGCTGGCGGAACTCTATGCCCGGCTCATCGACGACCGTGAGGTCGCCGACCGGATCCACGGGATGATCGCCGAGGAGTTCCACCTCACCCGGGAGATGTTCACGAAGATCACCGGCTCCGATGATCTCCTGGCCGACAACCCGATGCTGGCACGCTCGGTGCGCCGTCGGTTCCCCTACCTGCTGCCACTCAACATCATCCAGCTGGAGCTGCTGCGCCGCCACCGGGCGGGTGATGAACGCGACGTGGTGTCCCGGGGCATCCAGCTGACGATGAACGGTCTGGCCACCGCACTGCGCAACTCCGGATAGCGGGAGACCGCAGCCTCCCGGGCCCCGGAGGCCCCGGGAGGCTGGTGTACAATAAACCGGAGTTTCACCCGCCCCCGTCGAAGGACACAGACCATATGACTCTCGCCCTCCAGATCATCCTCGTGCTCACCTCGGTCCTGCTCACCGTGTTCGTGCTGCTGCACAAGGGTAAGGGTGGCGGTCTGTCCAGCCTCTTCGGTGGCGGCGTGCAGTCCACTCTCTCGGGGTCCACGATCGTCGAGAAGAACCTGACCCGCTACACCATCCTCATGGCGATCATCTGGATCGCCTGCATTGTCGCACTCAACCTGGTTCAGGCCTACGGCATCTGATCCAGGTGACCGGCAGATGCCGGGTCGGGACAGGGTAGACCGCTCCCGCACCATCTTGAATAGTGCGGGAGCGGGATCAGATCTCGCCCGCCGCGTTATCTGCGACGAACAGCACCGTCTCCGCGATGCCCCTGGCACCGGCGGCGGGCCAGTCTGCGGCCTCCGCCCCGTGGGCCACGTGGGCCGCGGCCTCGGCCTTGTCCTCACCCGCGACCAGCAGCCACACCCGCTCGGCACGGGCCACCGCCGGCAGCGTCAGCGTGGCACGCTCAGCCGGGGGCTTCGGGGAGTCCGTGACCGCGAGCACGAGCCGCTCCTCCTCCGCCACAGCGGAGGTATGCGGGAACAGGGAGTTGATGTGGCCCTCGTGCCCCATCCCCAGCAGATGGACGTCGAAGCCTTGGGGCGCGAACTCCCGGATCCGGCTCTCGTAGTCGGCGGTGGCCGCCTCCAGGTCGGCCCCGCCGAGTCCGTAGCCGTGGATGTGGCTGTCGGAGATGGCGACGTGATCGAGCAGTGCCTCCCGGGCCTGGCCCTCGTTGGACTCCGGATCGCTGGCCGGGACGTTGCGCTCGTCACCGAAGAAGACCCTCACCCGGGACCAGTCGATGCGCTGGGCGGGGAAACTGTCCTCCTGTTCGGCGGCGGCGGCGTCGAGCGCCGCGAGTCGGCGGAGAACCCCGATCCCGGCTCCTCCGCCGGTGAGTACGACGCGGGCGACGCCGTCGCCGTGCCTACCCCCGCCGTTCTGTACGGCGTGGACAACATCGATGAAGCGGGCGGCCGCCTCCATGATGAGGGCATCCTGGTCGGCAACACGGTGGACGATGACCATGGTCGGTTTTCCTTTCAGTTGGAACAGTCGGCGACGGTGACCTGGGGGAGTCCCCGTAGTGCCTGAGCGTAGGCGACATCCGGGTCAAGGTGGCGCAGCTCCTCGGACAGGCAGTCGGCGTCGGTGAGCACGTTCATCGCCACGAGGGAGTCCGGACGCCCAGGCAGCGACATCCGCACGGTGCGGTGGTCGATGACCTCGATGATGACGGGGCCTGACCGTCGGTCGAACCGCAGGGAACGGATGGGAAACAGCGGTGGGTTCTCCGGCTCGCCGTCGCCGCCGCCGTCACAGAACTCACGCACGACCTCGACGCCGAGGCGGTCGGCCAGCCAGCCGCCGGCGATGTCCACGCTGGGATCGGCCGCTGGTCCGCGGAGCGTGGCTGAGAGCACCTCCTCGTGGGGGTGCTGATCGAGGGAGGAGGCCACGATGCCCCGCCAGGCCGTGATCCGGGACCACATCATGTCGGAGTCCCCCGGCGCATAGCGGGACCGCAGGCGGGCCAGGGCCTCCTTGTCACCGTCACAGGCGATGCTGGTGATCCGTCGCTGGGCGAGCCCGCCCAACGGGTGGCCGGAGGGGCGGTCGGGGGCCGCGGTGGGCCACCAGGTGACGATGGGGGTGTCGGGCAGCAGCAGGGGGGTGACCACCGAGTGCAGGTGTTCGGTCAGCTCCCCGGAGACCTCCATGATGACCATCTCGGAGGCTCCGGCGTCGCCTCCGACGCGTACCTGGGCGTCGAGCAGGGAGGGGCCGGAGGTCTCCCCGGTGAGCAGTACCAGCACCCGGGAGGGGTGTTCGTGGGAGGCGTCACTGGTGGCGGAGATGATGTGTTCGACGTCGTCGTCGAGGCTGGCGACGACGAGCAGGGTGAGTACCCGTCCCGTGGTCTGGGAATTGTTCTCGCGGGCCTCGATCAGACTCGCGGCGATCGCCCGGGTCGTGGTGTCCGGCAGGGTGATGATCATGGTGGCCTTTCCGAGCGGCTGGGCAGGGGGCGGGAGCTTCGACAGCGCCCGAGGGGGTCAGGGGCGTCGCCAGCTGCGCCCGGAGCCCTCGAGCATCCGGTCGGCGGCGGTCGGGCCCCAGGTGCCGGCCGCGTAGCCGTCGGGGCGGCCGCGGGAGGCCCAGTACTCGATGATCGGGTCAAGGATCGCCCAGGACAGCTCGACCTCCTCGTTGGTGGGGAAGAGGCTGGACTCGTCGAGCAGGGCATCCAGGATCAGCCGTTCGTAGGCCTCGGGGGAGGCCTCCGTGAAGGCTTCTGAGTAGGAGAAGTCCATGTTGACGTCACGGACCTCCATGGCTGATCCCGGCACCTTGGACCCGAAGCGCATGAGCATGCCTTCATCCGGTTGGATGCGGATGACCACGGCGTTCTGCCCCAGGGCGGAGGTTTGTCCCTCGTCGAAGGGTTGGTGGGGGGCCTCCTTGAAGACCACCGCGATCTCGGTGACCCGTCGTCCCAGGCGCTTGCCGGTGCGCAGGTAGAAGGGCACACCGGCCCATCGGCGGGAGTTGATCTCCAGGGTGCAGGCGGCGAAGGTCTCGGTGGTCGAGTCGGGGTCGAAGCCCTCTTCCTCCCGCAGCCCCTTGACGTAGTGGGAGCCCTGCCATCCGGCGGTGTACTGGCCCCGGGCGGTGGTCTTGTTCAGTGGGTAGGCCGGCTTCGTCGCCCGCAGCACCTTGACCTTCTCGGCCTGCAGTTCGGTGGGGGAGAAGGAGATGGGTTCCTCCATCGCCACCAGCGCCAGCAGCTGAATCAGGTGGTTCTGGATGACGTCCCGGGCTGCCCCGATCCCGTCGTAGTAGCCCGCCCGACCTCCCAGGCCGATGTCCTCGGCCATGGTGATCTGGATGTGGTCGACGTAGTGGGAGTTCCACAGGGGGTCGAAGAGCTGGTTGGCGAAGCGCAGCGCGAGAATGTTCTGGACCGTTTCCTTGCCCAGGTAGTGGTCGATGCGGAACACCGACTCCTCCGGGAAGACCGCGTTGACGACCTGGTTGAGCTCGCGGGCGGTGGCCTGGTCATGGCCGAAGGGTTTCTCGATGATCACCCGGCGCCAGGACTCCTCCGCCGCCCTCGCCATGCCGGATCGCTCCAGCTGGTGGCAGACGTCGGAGAAGTAGTCCGGCGGAACCGACAGATAGTAGGCCCAGTTGCCGGCGGTACCCCGGGTGGCGTCCATCTCCGCGAGCATCGTGGAGAGCCTGTCGAAGCCCTCGTCATCGAAATTGCCCTCGACGAAGTGCATGCCCTCCGCCAACCGTTCCCACACATGCTCCTGGATCTTGGTCCGGGCCCCGGCCTCGACCGCTTCGCGGATGTAGGCCTCGAATTCCTGTTTCGTCCACGGGCGACGCCCGTAGCCGATCAGGGTGAATCCGGCGGGCAGCAGCCCCCGGCTGGCCAGATCGTAGACGGCCGGGAGGAGCTTCTTGCGGGCCAGATCGCCGGTAACCCCGAAGATCACCATGCCGGATGGTCCGGCTATCCGCGGAAGCCGCTTGTCCTGCGCGTCGCGCAGGGGGTTGGTCCAGACGCGGTTGTCGGGCACTGGCATGGAGGGGTGAGCCTTTCTGACGGGAAGGGTGGGGAGGAGCCGTTGTCGAATCTACTGCAGGCGTGCCTGCATCGACTCCAGGAGCTCGGTCCAGGAATCCACGAACTTCTCGACGCCCTCACGCTCCAGGACCTCGAAGACATCATCGAGATCGATGCCCACGGCGCTCAGGCGTCGGAAGACTTCCTCCGCCTCCTCGGTGGTGCCGCTGAGGGTGTCACCGTGCAGGTTGCCCTGCTCCAGCACCGCGTCGATGGTCTTCTCCGGCATGGTGTTGACGGTGTCCGGGCCAGCGAGCTCGGACACGTACATCGTCGCCGGGTAGTCCGGGTTCTTCACGCCGGTTGAGGCCCACAGGGGACGCTGGAGGTTCGCACCCTCCGGCAGTCCGGTGCCGTCGCCGAGCAGTTCCCGGAAGAGGTGGTAGGCGCGTCGGGCGTTGGCCACGCCGGCCCGGCCGCGCAGCGTCAGGGCCTCCTCGCCGCCGATGGCCTCCAGACGACTGTCCACCTCGGTGTCGAGACGGGAGACGAAGAAGGAGGCGACGGAGTGGATCTGCGATACATCCAGGCCCTTCTCCGCGGCGCGCTCGATGCCCCTGCGGTAGGCGTCGATCACCTCGCGGTAGCGGTCCACCGAGAAGATCAGCGTGACGTTGACGGAGATGCCCTCCGACAGTGCCTCGGTGATGGCGGGGAGGGATTCCCGGGTGGCGGGGATCTTGATCATGACATTGGGTCGGTCCACCCGATTCCACAGCTCCCGGGCCTGGGTGATGGTGGCCTCCCGGTCGGCGGAGATACGCGGGTCGACCTCCAGGGAGACCCGGCCATCACGGCCGTTGGTGGCCTCGTGGACGGGCAGGAGGATATCGCAGGCATCACGGACGTCGTCGACGGTCATGGCGTAGACGGCCTCGTCGACGGCGGTGCCCGCCTGCCGGAGCTGCTCGATCTGCGCGTCGTAGGAGGTGCCCACGGACATGGCGGCGGCGAAGATGGACGGGTTGGTGGTCACGCCCACGATCGACTTGGAGCTGATGATCTCTGCGAGGTTCCCGGAGGTGATGCGCTCGCGGGAGAGATCATCGAGCCAGGTCGAGGTGCCCAGGGCGGACAGGTCGTCGATATAGGTCATGGCAGTTGTCCTGTTCCTGATCTAGGGGTGGGTTAGCGGCTGGCGAGGGAGTCGCGGGCGGCGGCGACCACGGCCTCGGTGGTGATGCCGAATTCCTCGTAGAGCTTCTGGTACGGGGCGGAGGCGCCGAAGTGCTCCAGGGAGACGTTGCGGCCGCGGTCGCCGGTCCAGCGGTGCCACGGCATCGCGATGGCCGCCTCGACGGACACGCGTGCGGTGACGGCCCTGGGGAGGACGGACTCGATGTAGTCGGCGTCCTGCTCGGCGAACCAGTCCAGGCAGGGCACGGACACGACGCGTGCGGCGGTGCCGTCCTGCTCCAGCTCGGCGGCGGCCTCAACGGCGATCTGGACCTCGGAACCGGTGGCCATGAGGATCACCTCCGGGGTCTCCTTCGAGCCCTCGACCAGGACGTAGGCGCCCCGGCGGACGCCCTCGGCGGCCTTTTCCTTCGTGCCCTCCAGGACCGGGACGTTCTGACGGGTCAGGGCCAGGCCCTTCGGGCCCTCCTTGTACTCCAGGGCGGCGGCCCAGGCGTGGGCGGTCTCATTGGCGTCGGCGGGACGCAGCACGGACATGTTCGGGATGGCGCGCAGGGTGGCCAGCTGCTCGATCGGCTGGTGGGTCGGCCCGTCCTCGCCCAGACCGATGGAGTCGTGGGTCCAGACGTAGTAGGCGTCGGTGCCCTGCAGGGCGGCCAGGCGGACAGCCGGGCGCATGTAGTCGGAGAAGATCAGGAAGGTGCCGGCGTAGGGGCGGGTGCCACCGTGCAGGGCGATGCCGTTCATGATCGCGCCCATGGCGTGTTCGCGGATACCGAAGTGCAGGTTACGGCCGTAGGGCTCGGCTGACCAGGTGTCGGTGCTGATGGTTCTCGGGCCAAAGGAGGGGGCTCCCTCGATGACGGTGTTGTTCGAGCCGGCCAGGTCGGCGGAGCCGCCCCACAGCTCGGGCAGGACCGCCGCCAGGTGCTGGAGGACCTCACCGGAGGCCTTGCGGGTGGCGACACCCTTGGCGTCAGGCTCCCACGAGGGCAGGACGTCGGTGAAGTCGGCGGGCAGCTGGCGGGTGATCAGGCGCTCGTGCAGGGCGTGGGCCTCGGGGTTGGACGCCGCCCAGGAGTCGTACCCCTTCTGCCACTGCGCGTGACGCTCTGCGCCGCGGTCGACCAGCTTCCGGGTATGGGTGATGACCTCGTCGGTGACCTCGAAGGTCTGTTCCGGGTCGAAGTCGAGGGCACGCTTGGTGGCGGCGACCTCGTCCTCTCCCAGGGCGGCCCCGTGGGAGGCGCCGGTGTTCATGGCGTTCGGTGCCGGGTAGGCGATGATGGTGCGCAGGCGGATGAAGGTCGGCCGGTCCGTGACGGACTTGGCCTCGGCCACGGCCTCCTCGATGGCGACGATGTCTTCGCCGCCCTCGATCTCAATGGTGTGCCAACCGTAGGCCCGGTAACGGGCGACGACGTCCTCGGTGAAGGAGATCTGGGTGTCGTCCTCGATGGAGATGCGGTTGTCGTCCCAGAAGACGATGAGGTTACCCAGCTGCTGTGTCCCGGCCAGGGAAGAGGCCTCGGAGGTCACACCCTCCTGGAGGTCACCATCAGAGGCGATGACGTAGATGTGGTGGTCGAAGGGGGACTCGCCGGCCGGGGCCTCGGGGTCGAGCAGACCGCGCTCGCGGCGGGCGGCCATCGCCATGCCCACCGCGGAGGCCAGACCCTGACCCAGCGGTCCGGTGGTGATCTCCACACCGTCGGTGTGGCGGTACTCCGGGTGGCCCGGTGTCAGGGAGCCCCAGGTGCGCAGTGCCTTGAGGTCATCGAGCTCCAGGCCGAACCCGCCGAGGTAGAGCTGGATGTACTGGGTGAGGGAGGCGTGACCCGCGGAGAGGACGAAACGGTCGCGGCCGGCCCAGTTGGTGTCCGCAGGATTGTGGTTGAGAATCCGCTGGTAGAGGGTGTAGGCCAGGGGCGCCAGGGCCATGGCGGTACCGGGGTGACCGGAACCGCACTTCTGGACCGCGTCGGCGGCCAGGAGGCGGGCGGTGTCCACGGCCCGGGTGTCGGTGTCGGTCCAGTCGGAGGGGTGGCGGTGCGCGGTCAGGGCCTGCAGTTCGGGCGACAGGGTCACGGTGGTTGTCCTCACTAGTGGGGTCTGGGTCGGGGAGAGCGCCGACCGACGCGGGGTGCCGGGCACGGGTCGACGGCTCTCATCCTCTTCCACCTTAG
>CAZTIZ010000001.1:0-101331 GCA_964613845.1 uncultured Corynebacterium sp. | reverse complement strand
GACATCGTCGACGGTGATGCGGACGATCTCACCGTTCTCCCACACCGTGGCACCGGTGGCGAACCGGCCCAGGCGGATCTTCGGACCCTGCAGATCGGCGAGGATGCCCACCGCCTGGCCGGTCTCGTCGGTGGCTTCCCGGACCCACTGGTAGTTCTGCTCGTGATCGGCGTGCTCACCGTGTGAGAAGTTCAGTCGGGCGACGTTCATCCCGTCCTCGACGAGGCCCAGGATCGCTTCCTTGCTGGCTACGGCCGGGCCGAGGGTGCACACAATCTTCGTTCGTCTATCCACGGAATCCAACCTACTCAGTCCACTGTGAGACGGCCACCTGACACCACATCGGACCGGGCATCCGAGGCCCGCTTCGTGGCACTATGGCGCGTCCTGACATGCCCCAAGGTACCCGCGTCAACCGCCGGTCGCTAACTTCGTGGCCTGTCGGTGTCACCCCCCGGCTCACCCTGTCCGAGAGCACCCGCGCGGGCCTGTCCGTCCTGTCCGTCCTCCCCTGCACCGTCTTCCCCGTCGGTGCGGTGCGGATCCACCTCCGCTGGAGTCTCCCGGCCCTTGGGGAGCATGAGGAAGATGAGCACAGCGCCGAGGAAGACCACCGCGGCGACGATCGTGTTGATCCGCAGGCCGAAGACCATGGTGGCGGAATCATCGCGCATGAGCTCGATCCAGAACCGTCCCGCGGTGTACCCGGCGACGTAGAGGGCGAAGACCCGGCCGTGACCGAGGCGGAAGCGCCGGTCCACCCACAGCAGCAGAACGAAGACCAGCAGATTCCACAGCAGCTCATAGAGGAAGGTCGGGTGCACGGTGGCGATCACGTCACCGGTGGACTGCCCGCTCAGGGGGGCGTAATCACCGTTGGCGTCGACCCGGTAGTAGAGTTCCAGCGCCCAGGGCACATCCGTGGGACGCCCGTAGATCTCCTGGTTGAACCAGTTGCCCAGCCGGCCAATCGCCTGGGCCAGGATGATGGCTGGGGCGATCGCGTCGGCAAAAGGCCCCAGGGGGAGTTTCTTGATCCGGAACAGCACCCATACGGCTGCGCCACCGAGTGCGACCGCCCCCCAGATCCCCAGGCCACCGGCGGCGATATTGACAGCCGACCAGGGATTACAGGCCTCACAGAAGTACTTGTCGTAGTCCGTGATGACGTGGTAGACACGCCCGCCGATGATACCGGCCGGGATGGCGACGATCGCCGCGTCCCAGACCACGTCCGCGTTCCCACCCCGGGTGACATAGCGCCGGTGGGTCAGCCACAGGGCCACGAGTATGCCCGCCATGATCGACAGGGCGTAGGCACGGAGCGGGAGCGGCCCCAGATACCAGACTCCCTGGGGCGGTGACGGAATATTCGCGAGGATGTTGGTCTGCACCCTCCCAGTGTGCCTGATCCCCGATCCGGCCGCGAGGGTCGGGTCAGCGCCTGCGGGAGGGGCAGGCCGGATGCTGACCGGCGGCCACCAGTCCCCGGGTCCGGGCGGGCGGCTCCTCGGAGATGAGGATGCCCTCGCCGACGACGACGGCGTCGGCACCCGAGGCCGCATAAGACAGCAGGTCCCGGGGCGAGAGCACTCCCCCGAGCGCGACCCTGATGGTGCTCTCCGGAAGCCCGGGGGCGATCTCCCCGAAGGCGGCCACATTGAGCGAGCCCCCACCGATCGGCCAGGCGTTGACACCGACGACGCTGACGCCGGCGGCCATCGCACGGTCAGCCTCCGCCGGGGTGCGTACCTCAGCCAGGGCGGTCATGCCGAGGGACTCGATCCGGTCGAGCAGGGACTCCAGCCGGGCCTGGCCCAGCAGCTCCACCTGCAGCGGGATCATGTCAGCACCGTAGCAGCGGGCCTCATGGATCTGATACGGATCAACGATGATGTCACGGCAGAACATGGGCACCTGGACGGCGTCGCGGGCCGCCCGCAGATCAGCCGGGGAACCCCGGAACCGCCGCTGTCCGGTGTGACAGGCCAGCAGATGGACACCGGCTCCCTCGAAGTCACGGGCCAGTGCGGCGATCGACTCCTCGTCGGTGATCGTCGGGACCGGCCCCTTATCGGGCACCACACGCCTGATCTCTGCGATGACACCACACCCGGCGCGCAGCAGCGCCTCCGCCGCGTCCCGGGGCGGGGCGGTGTCACGGGATCTGGCCTTGATCTCCTTGAACGGGACGATTGCCTCACGCGCGGCCACGTCCTCGAGCACCTCGGCGACGATACGGTCCACGGCCATGGGCGTAACCATCTGCTACTCCCCTCTTCCGGCAGGTCAACCGTTTCTCACCCCACGATTCTTCCATGGGAACGTCACCCACAGGCTATCCCGTGACCTGCCCGACGGGGAAATCACGTGTCGACTCTCAACCCCCGGTCATGCCGCTAACCGCGTCCGGGACGGTCCCGGTCGGAGTCCTCCTGATCGGTGGGGTCGATATCCGCGTCCAGCGCGTCCCACATCACCCGGCCGGAGTCCGGGGTGGAGCGCAGATCCTCCACCAGCTTGGCCTCCCGGCCCTGCTTTCGCTCGTACTTGTTCATGCGGGGGGAGTCGGGGCCCGGCCGCACAGCCAACAGGATTCCGCCGAACAGGGCGAGGGCGCAGCCGAGCAGTGCCAGCACCGGCCCCACGGCATCCAGTGTGGTGGTCGTGACCATCGCCCATTCCGTGATGGTGTTCGGCGCGTTGACCTGCTGGGTGCCGGCCGTACTGGCCAACAGCTGCCGGGCGCGGGCCGGGTCCGGGTCCCCGGCGGTGGCCAGCAGGGTCAACGGTGCCCAGCTCGCACCGAGTGCGGCCAGCGCCGCGACCGCGCCGACCACCCGGCGGCCCAGCCGGCGCAGGGCGAAACCGGCGATGCAGGCTGCCGCGAGCAGCAGCGCCACCGCACCGATCTCAGTGGACCAGGTGCCGCCCTGGATCCCCAGCACGGAGATTCCCGACTTGTCGTCGAAGACCTCGGCGGTCACCCAGGTGAACCGGGACGCACCCCACAGTACGGCGGCACCGAGACCCAGCAGCAGTGCAGCGATCCGCGGAAGACGACGGTCGGTGGGGGAAACGGTCTTCTGTACGGCCACGGACTCAGCCACGGAGCCTCCTAGATCAGTTGGTCGGCGTCGAAACAGGTGCGGTCGCCGGTATGACAGGCCGCACCGGTCTGGTGGACGGTGATCAGCAGTGTGTCGCCGTCACAGTCCAGCCGGACACCGGTGACCTCCTGGGTGTGACCGGAGGTCAGCCCCTTGATCCAGTACTCCCCCCGGGAACGGGACCAGTAGGTCCCCTGCCGGGTGGCCAGCGTGTGGGCCAGGGCGTGGGTGTCCATCCAGGCCATCATGAGTACTTCACCGGTGCCCTCGGCCTGCACGATGGCGGCGACCAGCCCGTCGTCGTTGAGCTTCAGCCGACCGGCGATCGCCGGGTCGAGCTCGTGGTAGGCCGGGTCGGCGGAGACCGGTGCACCGCTCATCGACGCACCTCGTGGCCGGCCTCAGCCAGGGCGTCCTTGACCTCGGCGATGGTGACCTCACCGAAGTGGAAGATGCTGGCGGCGAGCACCGCGTCGGCACCTGCCTCGACGGCCGGCGGGAAGTGCCCGGCGCGACCTGCCCCACCGGAGGCGATGACCGGCACGTTGACGGCTGCCCGGACCGCACGCAGCAACTCCAGGTCGAAGCCGTCCCTGGTGCCGTCCCCGTCCATGGAGTTGAGCAGGATCTCACCGACCCCGAGCTCCTCTCCCCGCCGGGCCCACTCGACGGCGTCGATCCCGGCGGAACGGGTACCACCGTGGGTGGTGACCTCGAAACCGGAGGGCTGGGGCTCGCCGCCGGCGGGCACCCGGCGGGCATCAACGGAGAGCACGATGCACTGGGAACCGAAGTGCCGGGAGAGCTCACCGAGCAGCTCCGGTCGGGTGATGGCGGAGGTGTTGACCGAGACCTTATCGGCGCCGGCACGCAGCAGCTCGTCGACATCCTCGACAGAGCGCACGCCACCGCCGACGGTCAGCGGGATGAACACCTGGTCAGCGGTACGGCGCACGACATCGAGCATGGTTCCCCGCTCCTGCCTGGAGGCGGAGACGTCCAGGAAGGTCAGCTCGTCGGCGCCCTCGGCGTTATAACGGGCGGCGAGTTCGACGGGGTCACCGGCATCACGCAGGTTCTCGAAGTTGACGCCCTTGACGACTCGACCGTTGTCGACGTCCAGACAGGGGATGACGCGAATGGCCACGGCCATGTGTTGCGCCCCTTTCATCTCTTAGGAGTGGAGGATCCGTTCCATGGTACTCCTGATCTCCCGGTGGGCCGCCGCGGTCCCCGCCACAACACCGACGGAGCCCGGGGTCCACTCGTTTCCGTCGATATCGGTGGCGATTCCACCCGCCGCGCGCACCAGCATGACGCCGGCGGCGTTATCCCACACGTGCGGGGAGAAGCTCACCGCCCCACCGAAGATGCCCTGGGCGGCGAAGGCCAGATCGACGCCCACGGAACCCGTGATCCGGGGCCTGAGGAAGGTCTCGGACAGCTCGGAGAGCAGACCCTGGCGCAGCATCGAGGAGAATTCCGAGCCGAACGGTGAGGCCACCGAGGAGAAACCGACCTGGGCGACGTGCCGGGGCGATTCCGTCAGGCAGGGCATGGGGCGGCCATTGACGTGCAGCGGCGAACCCCGGAAAGCGGTCAATCGGCGCCGCAGCAGGGGAAGCGAGGCGATCGCGACGACCGGCTCCTGCTCCACCAGCAGGGAAACCAGGATCGCGCACATGGGGTTCCCGGCGGCGTAGTTGGCGGTGCCGTCGATGGGATCAACCACCCACACCGCATCCTGATCCAGGTCCCCACCGGATTCCTCACCGTAGACGGGGATGCCCGTCATCTGGGTGAGCATCTGCCGCAGATGTGCCTCGATCGCCAGGTCCACCTCAGTGGTGAAGTCTCCGGGCTGCTTGAACTGGGAGGCCTCCGCGCCGACCCCGGCGAGGAACATGGTCTCGGCGTCGTCGATGATCGCCTCAGCGATCGCGAGCAATTCCCTGGCGTCCGACATGGTGATCCTCTTCCCTGTTAGCGGCTTTCGGTGGAGCTCACGGCGGCCAGCGCCTCACGCAGTGTGAAACGCTTCTCGTAGAGGGCCTTGCCGATGATCGCGGAGTCAATGCCCTCATCAAGGAAACGGGAGAGCTCAACGACATCGTCAAGGGTGGAGATGCCACCGGAGGCGACCACCTTCGCATCGGTGGCGGCGGATACCTCGCGCAGCAGGTCGATGTTCGGGCCGCTGAGCGTACCGTCCTTGGACACGTCGGTGACCACGAAGCGGGAGCAACCGGCGGCGTCGAGACGCTCCAGGACCTCCCACAGGTCACCGCCGTCGGAGACCCAGCCGTTGCCGCGGGTGCGCCACTGGCCGTCGATGTTACGCACGGCAATGTCCACGGCGACCTTGTCGCCGTAGCGGGCCAACACGTCGGCGATCCACTCCGGCTTCTCCAGCGCGGCGGTGCCGATGTTGACCCGGGTCGCGCCGGTACCCAGGGCGCGCTCCAGGGAGGCGTCGTCACGGATGCCCCCGGTCAGCTCCACCTTGATGTCGAGTCGGCCGGTGATCTCCGCCATGAGCTCGTGGTTGGAGCCGCGGTTGAATGCTGCGTCGAGGTCGACGAAGTGCAGCCACTCCGCGCCCTGCTCCTGCCATTCGAGTGCGGCCTCCAGGGGTGAGCCGTAGGACTTCTCTGTGCCGGCCTCGCCCTGATCGAGGCGGACGGCGTGACCGTCGACGACATCGACGGCGGGAAGGAGAGTGAAGCTCATGCTGGGGATCCTAGTCTGCTCATGCTCGGGATATATCAGTGGTTAAAAGGTGGCGAGCCAGTTCTCGAGGAGCTGCGCGCCGGCATCGCCGGATTTCTCCGGATGGAACTGGGTCGCCCACAACGGGCCGTTCTCCACGGCTGCGACGAACCGGTCACCCTGGTGCTCCGACCAGGTAACAGCGGGCGGGGTGGTGAGGTCGTCGGTTTCGAGCACCCAGTCCCGCACCCCGTAGGTGTGGACGAAGTAGTAGCGCTCCCCCACCGGTAGACCCGCGAACATCTGCGTCGGCGTAGTCCGCTCCACGGTGTTCCAGCCCATGTGCGGCAGGGTCTGCGCCGACAACCGCTCCACGGTGCCCGGCCACTCGCCGCAACCGGTGGCTTCGATACCGTGTTCGCGGCCCTGTTCGAACAGGATCTGCATGCCCACGCACACGCCGAAGACCGGTCGGCCACCGGCCAGCCGCTCCCCGATCATCCGGGGCCCGTACACATTCCGCAGCCCGTCCATGCAGGCGGCGAAGGCCCCGACGCCGGGTACGAGCAGGCCGTCCGCGGCCAGCACGACCTTCGGGTCAGAAGTCACGGTGACCTCCGCGCCCACGCGTTCGAGGGCGCGCTGGGCGGAACGCAGGTTCCCGGACCCGTAGTCGAGGAGGGCGACTGTCTTCGTCATGGAGGAGATTCTAGGGCACACCGATGTAGTTCCCGGCACAGGGTGAGAAATCCGCAGGTGCGGGAGGGTCCGGTCGCCCCGCCCGCGCTACCGCTCCGCCCCGGAATAGGGCGCACCCGGATCCTCCCAGCCGGGATCGGAGGCATCCCGGGTGATCAGCTCCTCCACCTCGACCGGGTCCTGTGCCACCGCCACCCCACGGCGGCCGGGACGGAACCGGCGGGCGACCACAGGCACCTGGCGCAGGCGGGCCCGCATATTGTCGTACTCGGTGATCCGGTGCCGGCCCATCACCGCGTCGACGAGCGTGACCGCCAGGCCCAGGACAACGACCAGGGCGCCCGCCCCGAAGGCCCCGGAGTAGGCCAGCTGCGCCGCCACCGCACCGAAGATGAAGGAACCCAGCCCGGTGCCGGCATCAAAGGCCATGTTCCACACCGCTGAGGCCTCCGAGACCTTGGAGCGAGGCAGCCGGTAGAACATCGACAGCAGTGCCTCGTTCTGCACCGCGCCGAAACCACCACCGAACATCAGCCCGGCGAGCACCAGCAGCCAGACCGACCAACCGTTTGCCACGACCAACGCCATGAGCAACATGCCCGCGAAACCGATCACCTGGGCCGGGATCATCGTGGCCCCCGGGGAGCCCCGCCGGTCGGCCACCATGCCCGCCAGGTAGCGGAAGACCATGGAGGAGCCACCGGTAATGGACAGCATCAGGCCGCCGATGACGGCTCCGGTGACCGGGTCGATCTCCCGGACCGCGGCGGGCAGGAAGGAGGATACCGCACCGAAACTCATCGCCAGGGTGGTCACCGCCAGGGAGGGCACGAGCACGAGTTTCCAGGTGGAGGCATGCGGGCGCCGTCGTTCCTCCGGGTGACGGTAGGCGGAGGGACCGGCCTTGGGGGCCGCCTTGAGCCGGGGGATCGCCAGGCACATGACCGCGGCGACCAGGGCGACGACGGCGGCGAGGACGTAGACGGTGGTGAACCCGGCCCGCCCGGCTATCGCCAGGCCCAGCGGCAGACACACCATCTGCGCCAGACCGATGAACACCCCCAACATGCCGGTGGCCTTACCCAGGAAACGCACGGGCATGATCTCGGCGATCAGGGCGGACTCCGCCACCGTGAGCGCGCCGAAACCCACCCCGCGCAGCGCGGAGAACAGCAGGATGATCCAGGCCTCCGTGCCGAGGATGTGGCCCAGGGCCGGCACCCCCAGCATGAAGGCCGCGAAGACCATCACCGGGTTGTACCCGAATTTCCGCAGAGCCCTCGGGGTGAAGAGCTGGGTCAGGACCGTGGTGGCCATGAAGACGCCGGTCGAGGCACCCGCCAGGGTCTGGGACTGGCCGGCCTCGATCACCGACAGCGGAATGACGGGCAGCAGCAGCGACCAGGCCCCGAAGGCGGCGGCCACCGCGACGAGGATGGGGATGAAGCCGGGGGCCTTCCACATGCTGTCGAGCTTCTCGATCTCAGCGCGTGACAGACCCGACTCGACCACTTAACTCATCGCCCCAATCATCCACAGGACCGCCCCGACGAAGGAGACCGCGGCGGTGAGAGCCAGAAAGATGGTCAGCGGCCTGTTTCCGTTCTGGTACGCCGACCAGGTGCCACCGACCAGCAGGCCGGCCACCAGGAAAAGAAGATAGACCAGCCAGCTGTTGCCTGAATTTCCCGCCTGATCCTGTGCCAGCCTAGCAATGTCGGTCACGGTCTACAGGGCTCCCTTCGTGGAGGGCACGCCGCTGACCCGCGGATCCAGCTCCACGGCCTCACGCAGGGCACGGGCGACCGCCTTGTACTCGGCCTCGGTGATGTGGTGCGGGTCGCGGCCGTGGTGGCAGATCACGTGCAGGGTGATGCGCGCGTTCAGGGCCAGGGTCTCGAAGAAGTGCTCATTGATCACGGTGGGATAGTGACCGCCGATCACCGAGGTGACCATGTGATCCGGCTCACCCTTCATCACGAAGTAGGGACGGCCGGAGATATCCACCACGGCCTCCACGAGGGTCTCGTCCATGGGCAGCTGACGCTGACCGAAACGGCGGATGCCCTTCTTGTCGCCCACGGCGTCGAGAAGCGCCGTACCGAGCACGATGGCGGTGTCCTCGACGGTGTGGTGGGCGTCGATCTCGATGTCACCCTTCGCGTGGACCCTCAGGTCGAAGCTGCCGTGCACCGCGAGAGCGGTGAGCATGTGGTCGAAGAAGGGCAGGCCGGTGGCGACGTCGACGCGGCCGGTGCCGTCGAGGTTGATCTCGACCCGGATGTCGGATTCGGAGGTCGTGCGCTCAGCGCGACCGATACGGTCAGCCATGATGGTTCTCCTTAAAGGTTCAGTGCCCTGACCGCCTCGGCGGCGGTGAGGAAGGCGTCGTTCTCGGCGGGCAGGCCGATGGTGGTCCGCAGGTGGCCCGCCACACCGACATCGCGGATGAGGACCTCCCGGTCGAGGAAGGCCCGCCAGGCGGCGGCCTGATCGGCGAAGTCACCGAAGAAGACGAAATTCGATTCACTCGGCACCACCGCGTAGCCCAGCTCCAGCAGGCGGGCCACGACCCGCTCCCGCTCCTGCGCGAGCTTATCGACGGTCGCGAGAGTGTCGGTGCTGTGCCGCAACGCCACGGTCGCCGCGGCCTGGGAGAGCATCGACAGGTGGTAGGGCAGCCGCACCAGCATGACCGCCTCCACGAAGGCGGGCGCCGCGACGAAGTAGCCCAGCCGCCCGCCGGCGAAGTCGAAGGCCTTCGACATCGTGCGGGAGACCACCAGCTTCGTCGGGTACTCCGGCAACAGCGTCACCGCCGAGGGAGAGGGCGAGAACTCCGCGTAGGCTTCGTCGACGATGACGATGCCCGGCGCGGCGTCGAGGATGCGCCGGATGAGGTCGAGGGGGGTGACGTCGCCGGTGGGGTTGTTCGGGGTGGTGACGAAGATGATGTCGGGGTGGTGCTGTGCGATGGCCGCCAGGGCGGCATCGGGGTCGATGCGGAAGTCCTCGCCGCGGGGGCAGTTGAGGAACTCCGTCTGCGTGCCCGCCGACAGGATGGGGTGCATGGAGTAGGAGGGCTGGAATCCCAGGGCGGTCCGGCCCGGTCCGCCGAAGGCCTGCAGGAGCTGCTGGAGCACCTCGTTGGAGCCGTTGGCGGCCCACAGGTTGTCGGCGGTGACGGTCACCCCGGTCTGTCCGCTGACGTAGCCGGCCAGGGACTCGCGCAGCTCGACGGCGTCGCGTTCGGGATAGCGGTTGAGCTGGTCCGCCAGTTCGGCGACTGCCGTGACGAGGTCGTCGATGAGCTCCTGGGAGGGCGGGTAGGGGTTCTCGTTGGTGTTCAGTCGCACCGGCACGTCGAGCTGGGGTGCACCGTAGGCGGACTTACCGCGCAGTTCCTCGCGCAGCGGCAGATCGGCCAGCGTGGTGTGGGGGGCGATGGTGTTCTCGGCGAACAGGGGTGTGTCAGACAATTTACTCTTCGTCCTGGGTGGGCATGGTCTCGAAACGGGCACGGATGGATTCACCGTGGGCGGGCAGGTCCTCGGCGTCGGAGAGGGAGATCACGGCCGGTCCGATCTCCTTGAGGGCCTTCCGGTCGTATTCGATGAGGTTGACCGGGCGCAGGAAGGTGTGGGTGGACAGTCCGGCGGAGAACCGTGCCGTGCCGGAGGTGGGCAGGACGTGGTTGGATCCTGCGGCGTAGTCGCCCAGTGGCACCGGGGAGTAGGCGCCGACGAAGATCGCTCCGGCGTGCCGGATGCGTTCGGCGACCTGGCGGGCGTTCGCGGTGTGGATCTCCAGGTGCTCGGCGGCGTAGGCGTCGGCCACGGCCACGCCGGCGTCGAGGTCGTCGACGAGGACGATGCCGGACTGCCTGCCCTGCAGCGCACCGGCGACGCGGTCGGCGTTGCGGGTGACGGTGTAGCGGGCGTCGATCTCGGCGTCGACCCGGCGGGCGAGTGCTTCCGAGTCGGTGATGAGCACGCTGGCGGCCAGGTCGTCGTGCTCGGCCTGGCTGATCAGGTCGTAGGCCAGGTAGACGGGGTCTGCGGTGTCGTCGGCGAGGATCGCGATCTCGGAGGGGCCGGCCTCGGCGTCGATGCCGACGGTGCCCTGGACCAGCCGTTTGGCGGCGGTGACGAAGATGTTGCCCGGCCCGGTGATCATGTCCACCGGCTCCAGGTCGGCGGCGTCATCACCGTAGGCCAGCAGGGCGACGGCCTGTCCGCCGCCGACGGCCCAGACCTCGTCGATGCCCAGCAGTGCGCAGGCCGCCAGGATCGTCGGGTGCGGCCAGCCGCCGTGCTCGGCCTGCGGCGGGGAGGCCACCACCAGCGAGGTGCATCCCGCCTCCTGGGCCGGCACCACGTTCATGATCACCGAGGAAGGGTAGACGGCCTTGCCGCCGGGCACGTAGAGGCCGACGCGTTCCACGGGCAGGAAGACCTCGGTGACGGTGGCTCCGGGCGCCAGCTCGGTGGTGTGGGACTCGGGTCGCTGCCCGGCGTGGACCTGCCGGACCCGGTCGATGGCCTCCTCCAGGGAGACGCGCACCTCGGCGTCGAGCGTGTCGATGGCCGTCCGGATGACCTCGGCGGGCACCTTGACGGAGGCGGGGCGGACACCGTCGAATTTCTCACCGTGCTCCAGGGCGGCTTCCGCGCCGCGGACCCTGACGTCCTCGACGATGGGTGCGACGGTGGGCAGGACCGCCTTGACGTCGGTGCCGCCGCGGGGCAGGGTGCGGCGCAGTTCGCTGGTGGACGGGGTTCGACCGCGCAGGTCGATGACGGTGAGCATCGGGTGGGATCCCCCTGAGATTCGGTATACCGGGAAACATGGGAAGGCTCCGGGGGCGGGCAGGTGGCCCTCGGATACCACTGTCCATCATTGTAGGCGGCCGCTCCACCCGTTCCGGCACCTGTGTCCGGGGTGGCCTCTACACTGGGGTCTCACCATGACTCAACCACAAGACGGAAAGCGGCGCCGGGGCGGCGCCGACGATGGTCCCGATCGGAGTGTGCGCAGGTGAGCAGGCGATTCGCAGGGGAGCCGGACGGTGGGCGTAACCGCCCGGTACCGGTGACCCTGACCAGGGTCTATGTGGCGGCCGAGAGCTTCGGCTTCAACTGCCACATCGGGGCTGACCGGTTGGTCTTCCCGTGGCGCGATCACGTGGTCACCGTCTACCTCGATGACCGGGAGCCCCGGGCGCTGGTCTTCGACTCGCAGCTGCGGGGTGCGGTGACGATGGGTGAGATCGCCGAGCTGGCCGGGGAGATCAACGAGTGGAACCGGGAGCGGCTCGGCCCCACCCTGTCCCTGCGCATCGGTGACGACGGCCGGGTCCTCGTCCGGTCCCGGGCGGCGGTGCTCGTCGACCAGGAACTCGGGGATGAGCAGTTGGCGGACATCGTCCGGTGTGCGATGGAGACCTCGGTGCTGGCGGTGGGCACCCTCACGCTGTCCTTCCCGGAGCTGGAGAACCCTGACGCCGGGATATTCCCGGATGAGGTGCAGGACCGGCAGGAGGCCGAGGCCCTCGACGGCCCCCTGCCACGCGATCGGCATCGCCGCCAGGTCCCGGAGGTCGACGGGATGGATGAGGAGGCCGCGGTGAGCCAGCTGCTCGCCGCCCTCGACCGTAGGGAGGGGGCCACCGGAGACGAGGGTGGAGGAGGCAGCGGAGGTGAGCTCGCCGGGAAACCCCACGGGGAGAAGCAACTGGGTCTGTTTCCCCCGCCGGAGGAACAGCCACCACTGTTCGACCTCGACGGGAGCGATGTCGACGGCCAGACGGTCGGCTCCGGACCCCGGGCGGGGGAACGGGCCGGCCGGAACGGGACCGGCCAGGAGAAACCACAGAGCACGAGCGAGGAGGCCGACACCACCATGAACGCCCGTCACAGCGCAGCCGATCACGGGGGGCTGCCCGATCCGGTGACCGTCGACCGCATCCGGGAGGTCCTCACGGGGCTGGGGGTGGAGAAGACCCAGGGGGGCGAGGACGTCATCATCGCCTGGATCAACGAGGTGCTCTTCGGTTTCTTCATCGACAACGGGCCCAGCTACCTGGTCAAGGGACACTGGGACCCGGACCTGGACCCAGAGGCTGAGTTCCTGCGGATCTTCCTGCTGTGCAACGACTGGAACGAGGCCGCCGTCACCACCAAGGCCTTCTGTCACGAGGACGAGGACGGCCTGCAGGTGCGGGTGGAGTTCACCACCCCGGTGGCCGAGGGACTCAACGACGCCCAGCTGGAGCACAACACCACCGTGGCGATCAACCAGATCCTCCAGGCGATCGACTCGATCAGCACCGATGTCACCGGGGAATCCGCCGTCGGCTGGCCCTGAGGGGCCCGCTTCCGGGGAGGGGCCGGGAAGAGCCGCCCTACTCGAAGTCGAGGCCGAGATCGAGCACCGGGGCGGAGTGGGTGAGGGCACCCACCGCGAGATAGTCGACGCCGCAACGGGCGTACTCGGTGGCCCGGTCCAGGCCCAGTCCGCCGGAGGCCTCCAGCAGGACACCCGGGGCGATCCGGTCCCGACGCTGCACGGCGACCTGCACGGCCCAGGGCTCGAAGTTGTCGAGCATGATCTCATCCGGCTGTTCCGGCAGCAGGGCGTCGAACTGTTCCAGGGTGTCGACCTCGACCTCACACCACTTGTCGGGGAAGGCCCGGCGGACGGAACGGAAGGCCTCGACCACCCCGCCGGCGGCGATGACGTGGTTGTCCTTGATCAACGCCCGGTCGCCCAGGCCCAACCGGTGGTTCTCTCCCCCGCCGACCCGCACCGCGTACTTCTGCAGCACGCGCAGTCCCGGCAGGGTCTTACGGGAGTCCCGGATCTTCACGCCGGTACCCGCCACGGCCTCGACCCAGGCGGCGGTGGCCGTGGCCACACCGGACAGGTGGGTCAGCAGGTTGAGCAGGGTGCGCTCTGCAGTGAGCAGGTCGATCGTGTCGGCCTCGATGTGGGCCACGACGTCCCCCGGCCCGACCCGGGTGCCCTCAGCGACGAGCTCACCGACGGTGAACTCCCCGGTGGCCACCTGACGCAGCACCTGCTCCACCGTGAAGGCACCGGCGATGGTGCCGGCGCGGCGGGAGACGATGCGCGCGGTGGAGCGCTGCCCCGCCGGGACGGTGGCCTGGGTGGTGATGTCCGGCCCGTAGCGCAGATCCTCCCGCAGGGCGTCGGCGATGAGCCGGTCCACGTCCTCCGGGTCGATCTCGGCGGTCGGGAAGTTCCGGCGCTGCTGTGATTCACACGACTTCATGGCCATCACTGTAACGGGAAATCATCCGGCCCATCCTCCGGGGTCACCAGAGCCGCAAACCAGTAGGTCAGCCCCGCCATGAACGGCGCGGCGGCCAGCCCGATCCCCGGTGAGAAACCGGGGACCAGGCTGACCCGGCTGCCCTGTTCCAGTGACTCCGGGTTCGGCAGTGGGTGCAGCAGCGCTGAACTGAGCTGGCCGGCCTCGAAGAACACCAGGGAGGAGACCGCCATGACCAGGATCAGCCACCACAGCATCCCCGGCCCACGGGTGGTGGGTGACTGCAGGAACATCATCAGCGAAACGCCCACGCCGAGAAGGCCGGTGGCCACGACATAACCGATGAAGGCGGTGAACTCGACGTTGAAGGCACCGTCCAGACTCACCCCGCCCTGTTCCCTGACGGTGCCGGTGTAGGCGGGGCGCAGCAGCCCCCACACCGCCCCCACCGCGGCGAACAGGAAGAAGGAGAGCGTGAGCAGTCCCGCCCCGGCCCCCACGGATCGGGACACGGGCAGAACACGCCGACGCGGTGCCGGGGGCGTAAGGGTGTGGGAGGGGCCGGACTGGGTCATGGGGAATCAGGCTACCCCAGGCCCCGGCAGGTCCGGTCAGTTGCAGAAGGTCCAGGCGTCATCCTCGCGCAGGTAGCGCTGGGTGGAGGTGTCCCACTGCCCGGCGCTGACCGCGGTGATCGACGCCGAGGCGAGGTTCCCGTCGACACGCAGATCGGTGACCGACTCCACATACGGCCGGGCGTCGAGGTAGCCCGGCAGCTCCGCCAGCGGGGTGTCGGGGAGATCGCTGAAGTCGGGACGGCCGGGCGCGCCCGGGGCCTCTGTCACCTCGCGGCAGGTGTTCTCCGGCAGGTAGCTCAGGAACTCGTGGAGTGTGTCGGCCTCGTAGAGGCCGTGGACCAGCGCCTCGATTTCCGCGCGGTCCCCCTCCCCGGCCGCCACTCCCCCGCTGAGGGGCTCAGCCTCGACATAGGTGAGCCCCTCTGTGGCAGCCGACCTGGCCCCGGGGTCCGGGTCGGAGGTGCTGTCCTGCCCTCCGCGGGCTCCGGCCGGGGTGCCAGCCTCAGGTTCCACGGTGTCCGTGCCGCAGGCCGCCAGCATCAGCGGAGCGGACAGGAACAGCGCGAAGAGATGGGTCCGGGCGGTGGGCGACGACACTGGCAGGCTCCTCCCGAGGCTGAGGGATGTTCCCGCCCACCTTAACAATGTCGCCGGCCGGTATGATCGGATACGTGCAGTTGACCCGCGACTCGATCATCACCGCCGCCCTGGAGATCCTTGATTCCTTCGGGCTGGCGGACATGACCATGCGCCGGGTGGCCTCCCAGCTCGGGGTCGCCCCCGGTGCCCTCTACTGGCACGTGGCCAACAAGCAGGAGCTGATCGCCGCCATCGCGGACGAGATCATCGCCCCGGTGCTCACGCCGGAATCAGGCGCGGACAGCCCCGCGGGGCTGTGTCTGCGGCTGCGGTTGGCCCTCCTGGCCCGCCGCGACGGCGCTGAGCTCGTTGGTGCCGCCCTCTCCCAGCCGGGGTCCCCGGCGCGCGCGAACGTCGAGAAGCAGCTGGAGCTGACCCTTGATGATCACGGACTGGACACCGACGACCAACGCATCGGCGCCGCCACGCTGCTCCATCTCGTGCTCGGTTCGACCACGCTCGAACAGTCCCGCCGGCAGCTCGCCGAGGCCACCGGCGCCGGGGAGAGCCCCGGGGAAGCTGCGGAATCCGAGTTCCACCGGGGGTTGGAATTGTGTCTGACGGGTCTGGCCGCCGCCGGTTCCATCCGATGAAGCCTCACCTGAATGGCTATGCTCGGGAGCCATGACACACTCCCCTTCGCACAGTTTCCAGGTCTGGCCCGGTGAGGCTTATCCCCTCGGTTCGACCTACGACGGAGCAGGGACCAACTTCGCTATTTTCTCGGACGTCGCGGAGAAGGTCGAACTGTGCCTCATCGACGAGGAGGGCACGGAGGTGCGCATCAATGTCGAGGAGATCGACGCACACGTGTGGCACTGCTATCTACCCGGAATCCAGCCAGGTCAGCGCTATGGATACCGTATCCACGGCCCCTACGACCCGGCCAACGGTAAACGTTGTGACCCCAACAAGCTGCTCGTCGACCCCTACGCCCGCGCCTTCGACGGCGAGTTCGACGGCCACCCCTCCCTGTTCAGCTACGACATCTTCTCCGATGAGCCCGGCGGTGGCCGCAACACCGAGGACAGCCTCGGCCACACCATGACCTCCGTGGTCATCAACCCCTTCTTCGACTGGGGTTCCGACCGTGCCCCGGACATCCCCTACCACGAGAGCGTCATCTACGAGACCCACGTCAAGGGCATGACCGCCACCCACCCGGACGTGCCGGCGAACCTGCGGGGCACCTACGCCGGACTCGCCCACCCCGCGGTGATCTCCTACCTCAAGGACCTGGGCGTGACCGCCGTCGAGCTCATGCCGGTCCACCAGTTCCTGCAGGATGACCGCCTGCGTGACCTGGGGCTACGTAACTACTGGGGGTACAACACCTTCGGTTTCTTCGCCCCGCAGCAGGACTATGCCGCCGCCCGCAAGCCCGGCGGTGCCGTCTCTGAGTTCAAGAGCATGGTGCGCGCCTATCACGAGGCGGGCATGGAGGTCATTCTCGACGTGGTCTACAACCACACCGCCGAGGGCAACCACCTGGGGCCGACCATCGCGTTCCGGGGCATCGACAACGAGGCCTACTACCGTCTGGTCGATGACGACAAATACTACTACATGGACTACACGGGCACCGGTAACTCCCTGAACGTGCGGGATCCCCATTCCCTGCAGCTGCTCATGGATTCGCTGCGTTACTGGGTCACCGAGATGCGGGTCGACGGCTTCCGTTTCGACCTCGCCTCCACCCTGGCCCGCGAGTTCGACGACGTGGACCGCCTGGCGACCTTCTTCGACCTGGTCCAGCAGGACCCGGTGGTATCCCAGGTCAAGCTCATCGCCGAGCCCTGGGACGTCGGCCACAACGGCTACCAGGTCGGCAACTTCCCGCCGCTGTGGACCGAGTGGAACGGCAAGTACCGTGACACCGTCCGGGACTTCTGGCGCGGGGAGCCCGCCACCCTGGGCGAGTTCGCCTCCCGGCTGACCGGTTCCTCCGACCTCTACGCCAACAACGGCCGCCGTCCGACGGCCTCGATCAACTTCATCACCGCCCACGACGGCTTCACCCTCAATGACCTGGTCAGCTACAACGAGAAGCACAACTCAGACAACGGGGAGGACAACCGCGACGGGGAGAGCCACAACCGCTCCTGGAACCACGGGGTGGAGGGTCCCACCGACAACCCGGAGATCCTGTCGCTGCGGGCCCGGCAGCGCCGTAACTTCCTGACCACGCTCATGCTCAGCCAGGGCACACCGATGATTTCCCACGGCGATGAGATCGGTCGGACCCAGAACGGCAACAACAACGTCTACTGCCAGGACAATGAGCTGGCGTGGATGGACTGGGGGCAGCTGGCGGACAACTCCACACTGCACGCCTTCACCAAGCGGCTGATCAACATCCGTTCCCGCCACCCGGTCTTCCGCCGTCGCCGTTTCCTGGCCGGTGGCCCCCTGGGCGCCGACGTGCGGGACCGCGACATCGCCTGGCTGGTGCCCTCGGGTCAACTGATGACCGAGGATGACTGGGACTTCGCCTTCGGCAAGGCCCTGATGGTCTACCTCAACGGCGACGCCATCCTGGAGCCGGACGTGCGGGGCAGGAAGGTCAGGGATGACTCCTTCATCATGATGTTCAACGCGCACTACGAGGAGATCGCCTTCACCCTGCCCCCGCGTAGCTTCGGTGTGCGCTGGCAGCTGATCATCGACACCACCGAGGAGATCGGTTACCCGCTGGAGGCCTCGATCATCGAGGCCAACGGCACCATCTGCGTGCCCGCCCGCTCGGCGATGGTCCTCAAGCAGATCGAGCCGCCCGCCTACGACGAACTGGAGGAGGAGCGGGAGACCGCCCGCCGGGCAGCCGAGGAGGCCGCCGAAGCCCGTGAGCGGGAGAAGGGCGGCGGGGACGGCGACGTAGCCGAGGCGGAGGACACTGTCGCTGAAGAAAGCGAGGTCCCCGCCCAGACCGATGAGGAGCAGGACACGGCGGAGGGGCAGGCCCCGCAGGAGTAGTAGCGCGGTGTGGGCTGCGCCCGCCTCACTCAGTGTGCGGCACGGTGTCCGGCCACCTCGGACATGTGGGACACGGTCCAGTCGACGAGGCCGTGCAGGGCCGGGAGCGCGCTACGCCCCAGGTCAGTGAGCTCGTAGACCACCCGGGGCGGGATCTCGGTGTAGGCGGTGCGGCTGACCAGTCCGTCCTCGGCCAAGCTGCGTAGGCGCTGGGAGAGCATCTTCTGGGAGATGCCCTCCACGGTGCGTTCTATCTCTCTGTAGCGCAGGGCACCGCTTTCCAGGGAGAGCAGGACGAGGATGGCCCACTTGTCGCCGATGGCGTCGAGGAGGGGGCGGGAGGGACACTCTTTCCCGAAGGGGTCCCAGTTGCCGGTGGACATGGCGTTGCTCATGCCCGGCAGCCTATCCTACCTTTCCTCCCTTACGGCGGATTAGTGTGTCACTAACCTGTCAGGTCGTGGTGCCGTGGCACCCTCCCGCCGAGTAGGCTGGATTCTCATCGCCACTGACCGACGAAGGGAATTGATGACGTGATCGCGGCCCACGGCGCCCACCTGAAGGTGACCGAGTCAGGCATCCGGATCCAGCGCTCAGCGCTCTCGACCGCGCTGCTCGGCACCGCCCGGAACGGGGGGGCCGACGCCGACGTCGTGGACCTCCCCCTCGCCGAGATCTCGGGCGTCGAGAAGCTCATGCCCACCGCGTTGGAGGCTGGCTGGGTCACCCTGGCGGGTGTCGACGTCCGCATCCCCTTCGCCCCCAACCAGGCCGAGGCAGTGGCCGGGTTCACCGCCGCGGTCGAGTCAGCACTACGCGGGGAGTCCCCACCCGCCGAGGGCTCGGTGCCAGGTCTGAACTTCGTGGGTTTCGACGTCGAGACCGCCAACGGCGACTGGGGTTCGATCTGCCAGATCGGCGTCGTGCGCGTGATCGACGGCATCGAGGTCGAGTCGCAGTCCTGGCTGTGTGCGCCCCCGTCCGGGATCGACCACTTCGACCCCGCCAACGTCGCCATCCACGGCATCACCCAGGAACAGGTCGCCGGAGAACCCACCTTCGCCGACCGCCTGCCCATGCTGCTGGACTTCTTCGGTGACCTGCCCTTCGTCGCCCACAACGCCCACTTCGACGCCACCTCGCTGCGGCGCGCCTGCCAGGTCGCGGGACAGCCCCTTCCCGAGACACTCTTCGCCTGTTCACTCACCCTGGCCCGGGCGTCGAAGCTGGGGCTGGCCAGCCACCGCCTGCCCGTCGTCGCCGAGGCACTCGGCGTGCCGCTGACCAACCACCACGACGCCACCGAGGACGCGCGGGCCGCCGCCCTCATCACCGTGGAGCTCGCCCGGCGGGCCCGGCACCGGGGCGATCTGATGGGACTCTTCCATTCTCGGGGGTTCACGATCGGTTCATTGGACGCCGATATCGTCCAGCCGGTGCTGCGTGACCGGTCCGGGGCGGGGGTCGCGCTCCAGGCCAGGAAGCTGCGCGCGGCCGGTGGTGGGGAGGCGGTCTCCGCACCCCCCTCTGACACCCCTATCGTCCCGCCCAAGGCTGAGGCGGCGACGGGTGCCGCTCAGAGCCCGGCGCCTGCGGCCGGGTCCGGTCCCCGTAGAGGCCCCGCCCCCTGGCAGTCGGTGGCCACCCCGGATGTGGTTCCGGAGCCCAACCCGGACGCCGATCCCGCCGGCATCCTCTTCGGCCAGAACATCACCCTGTCCGGTGATTTCGAGCCCTTCGACAAGGGGCGGCTGTGGAGCGGCATCGCCGAACTCGGTGGCACGGTGGGCAAGAACGTCACGAGGAAGACCACGATTCTGGCCGCAGGCCCCTGGGCGACAAAAACCTCGAAACAGAAACGTGCCGAGGAGTTGATCGACAAGGGCCAGGAGATCGAGATCTGGACCGCGGAGCAGCTCTTCGCCGCCCTCGGCCTCGACGAGCAGCCCCCGTTCTGACGGAACCCGGGAACCGGACGCCCCCGCCGGACGGTCTAGGAAGGTGAGGAGGGCGGCCCGGATGGCCGCCCTCTGACCGCCCCCGTCACCGAGGAGCCAGTCCGACCATGACCACCGCGCTGCACGCCACGGATCCCATACCCGTCCTGGACCCCACCACCCTCTCCCCCACCCTGCGTCCGCTCGACCAGCTGCATTCCCACGGCCTGAGTGACGACGGGTTCTGTGATTCCCTCGCCTACGTGACCCTGTCCCGGGAGCTGGGCGCGGGAATGTCCTGCAACGGCACGCTGCTCAGCCACCGGGGTCTGGGCGAGCTCGACCTGTCCGCCCACCGGGCGTGGGATCTGGCCGCGGACAATCTCCTGCGGGCGGCCCAGACCGGGGAAGGCACCTGCTTCCTCACCCGCCCCGCCACCGGCGTGCTCGGGGACGGCGCCCCCGGCCTGCAGGTGGCCACGCCGGGTGCGCACGTCACCGACTGGCTCGCCCACCCACACACCTTCACCGTCCTCAACGACCACCTCATCCACCTCAGCGGAGGACCCGTCACCTACCTGGCCCCCGCGGCGGGTCTGCTGCTGGCGCTGCCTCCCGTCCCGGAGCTGTCCGGGTGGGCCCGGCGCGCCGTCGTCACCGTGGGGCACCGGCGGGTGCTGTGCCGGCGGCCGCTGGTGTGGCGGCACGGTTTTCCGGCACAGCGGGACTGAGCGCGCCTAGGGTGGTGGGTGGCGGGAACGACCACGGGTCGTTTCCGGATCCTGTCCCCACGTACTTTTCCGGTCAAGGAGTCATATGCGCCGCCCCATCACCGCCACCTACCGCCTTCAATTGCGTGGGCCGCAGGCGGATCCCTCGGGGCGTGCCTTCGGTTTCGCCGAAGCCGCCGCCCAGGTCCCCTATCTCCGTCGGCTCGGGGTCAGTCACCTCTATCTGTCCCCGGTGCTGACCGCCGATCCGACCTCGACCCACAACTACGACGTCACCGATCCCACCGAGATCAACCCGGAGCTCGGTGGGATCGACGGCCTGCGGGAGCTGGCCACGGTGGCCCATGAGGCCGGTCTGGGTCTCATCCTCGATATCGTCCCCAACCACCTCGGGGTGGAGAATCCCCGGCTGAACAGGTGGTGGTGGGATGTTCTGAGCAAGGGGCAGGGTTCGGAGCACGAACCCTACTTCGACATCGACTGGCACGCCGACAACGGCGCCGGTGGCAGGCTCGGTCTGCCGATCCTCGGGGCCCCGGGGGATGAGAGCCAGCTCGAGCTGCGGGAGCGGGAGGGTGAGCTCGTCCTGGCGTACTACGACAACGAGTTCCCCGTGGCCGAGGGCACGGCCGACGGGCTCGACGATGATCCACGCCAGGTCCACCACCGGCAGCACTACCGGCTGATGTTCTGGCGTGACGGGGTCATCTCCTACCGCCGGTTCTTCTCCGTCAACGGGCTGGCCGGTGTCCGCCAGGAGGATCCCCTGGTCTTCGAGCACACCCACCGGATCCTGCGTCAGCTCATCGCCGAGGACATTATCGACGGCATCCGGGTCGACCACCCCGACGGTCTGTCCGACCCCTTCGGCTACCTCACCCGCCTGCGTGATCTCGTCGGCCCCGACCGGTGGCTGATCGTGGAGAAGATCCTGGAGGTCGACGAGGTACTCGACCCGCGGCTGTCCGTCGACGGCACCACCGGGTATGACGCCCTGCGCGAACTCGACGGGATCTTCATCTCCCGGGGGGCGGAGGATCAACTGTCGATGCTCGCCCTCCAGCAGTCCGGCTCCACCTGGGATGAGGCGGTCATCGAGGCCGCGAAGCACCAGCTCAAGCGGGAGGTCGCGGAGGAGGAACTGTCCGCCGAGATCCGGCGCCTGGCCCGGGCCATCCGCCGGGACAACTTCTCCACCGCCGGTTCCACGGTCTCCGAGGAGGACCTGAACGCCACCATCATCGAACTCGTCGCCGCGATGCCCGTCTACCGTGCCGACTACATCTCCCTGTCCCGGCTCACCGCCACCGTCGTGGCGGAGATGGTCCGCCGCTTCCCCTCCCGCCGCCGCGCCCTGGATCTGATCGTCGCGGCCCTCAACGCCAACGGTGAGGCCCAGACCCGTTTCGCGCAGGTCTGTGGCGCGGTCATGGCCAAGGGGGTGGAGGACACCACCTTCTACCGTGCCTGCCGCCTCGTGGCCCTCCAGGAGGTCGGTGGCGCGCCGGGCAGGTTCGGGGTCTCGGCCGCGGAGTTCCACCTGCTGCAGCAGGAGCGGGCCCGGCTGTGGCCCAAGGCGATGACCACGCTGATGACCCACGATGCCAAGCGGGGTGAGGACGTGCGCGCCCGCATCCTGGAGCTGACCGAGTATCCCAGTGAGTTCACCGAGCTCGTCCGCCATGTCACCGCGGTGGTCCCGGCTCCCGATCCCGGCACCGGCCACTTCCTGCTCCAGAACCTGCTGGGCATCTGGCCGGCCGACGGCCAGCTGAGTGAGTCGCTGCAGGAGCGGTTCCGTGATTACACGGTCAAGGCGATCCGGGAGGCAGGTGTGAAGACCAGCTGGGTGGATCCGGTCGAAGCATTCGAGACCGCGGTACTCGACTGGGTGGACGTGCTGTGCGACGGCCCGGTAGCGTCGTCGATCACCGAGTTCGTCGCCCGGTTGAGCCCGGACGCGGTCCAGATCTCGCTGGGCCGCAAGCTCCTCCAGTTGACGGGACCGGGCGTCCCGGACACCTATCAGGGCACCGAGTTCCTCGATGATTCCCTCGTGGACCCGGACAACCGCCGCTTCGTGGACTACACCGCCCGCCACCAGGTGTTCGATCTGGTCGACGAGGGGGTGGACTGGGCAGCCCTGGCCGCCACCGCCCGGGAGGATGAGAAGGACTGCCGGCACTACCCGCACCTGGATGATCATGCCGACCGCGCGAAGCTGCACCTGCTCCACCAGGGCCTGCAGGTGCGGGCGCAGTACCCGGACTGCTTCGTGGGGGGCGACTACCAGGCGGTCTTCGCCGAGGGGCCGAGTGAATCCCACCTGGTCGGTCACGCCAGGGGTGAGGGGGAGATCCCCGGCGCCGGGGATCTGCGGGTGATCACCCTGGCCACCCGACGCCCCGCCCGCCTGCGGGAACGCGGCGGCTGGGGATCGACGACGCTGTCGCTGCCCGGGGGAAGCTGGGAGGACCGGCTGACCGGCCGCGTCCATGAAGGCACGGTCCCCCTGTCCGAGGTGCTCGACCTCTTCCCCGCCGCCCTGCTGGTGGCGCAGGCCCCGGGACCGAGGGGATAGACGGGACATGTCAGACAACCGTATGGCCCGCCTGGGCACCGCCTACCACGAGTGGATCCGCGCGCACCCGGATGCCGCGGAGGATTTCGAGCACGCCGTGGAGGACCTGCTGACCGACGCCGGCGTCACCTTCGACCGGGTCAGCGCCCGGGTGAAGGACTGGCCGTCGCTGAAGGCCAAGGCACGAAAGCGGAAGGAGGACGGGTCCTGGATGTATCCGGATCCGTGGATCGACGTCCACGACCTCATCGGCGTGCGTGTGAGCACCTTCCACTCCACCGAGATCCCGGCGGCCATCGCGGTACTACGGGAATCGTTCACGGTGCTGCGTTCCGTGGACAAGACCGCCGAGACCCGCATCTCCGGTGGTTTCGGCTACGGCTCCCACCACCTGGTGCTGCAGGTGTCCGCCAACGACGACGACCTCGCACAGTACCAGGGGATCACCTTCGAGGTGCAGGTCCGCACGGTGCTTCAGCACGCCTGGGCCGAGTTCGAGCACGATATCCGTTATAAGCGCGGCTCCGATGAGATGGACCCGCAGGTCGACCGCGCCTTCACTCTGGCCGCCGGCCTGATCGAACTGGCGGACCAGCAGTTCGACCAGATCGCCGCGCTCAAGCACGTGTCCGGTTCCACGATGGACAACGTGGAGCTCAGCGCCGAGACCCTACCGGGGGTGCTCTCCGTGCTGGTGGGCAACCGCTTCCCCCGGTCCCGCTCGGAGCACTACCGCTGGCTGGAGGAGCTGCTCAGCGCCAACGGCATCACCACCGTGGGGGAACTGGCGGAACTGCTCGACGACGCCGACATCGACGCCGTGCACAGGGCCATGGACTACCGCTTCCGACCAGGACAGGTCAGGATCATCGATGACCTGCTGTTGCGTCGCTTCGGTCAGGCGCATATCGACCGCACCGGAAAAAGTGGCGCCCGGTCCCGACAGCGCCCCCAACGCCTGGCCTCCCGGCTCGCCCTCATGCGTGCCGCCCATATCGCCGGACCTCCGAACCACGGGGCGTAGAGTGAAGACCGTCCCTCCCCCACCGACACACACCGAGGAGTGATCATGAGCTTCTCCATCCGCGAGGACTTCCCGCAGGCTGCTGACGCCATCCACGTCTGGGCCCTGAGCATCGCTGACTTCTTCCGACCCATGGGAATCGACTTCCCTCCGCCGGACTGGGGTCTGTTCTGATCATGGCCTGAAGCCACCTGCACGGCGCCGTCACGGGAATCCACCCGTGGCGGCGCCTTTCTTTGTTGACGTATCCTCATCAATGGACCCCGCAACCAGGAACAGGAACCCCACATGACCACCCCACCCATCCAGTTCGGACTCGACACCTTCGGCGACCTCACCCACGCCCTGGATAACCATCCCCTCACCCACGCCCAGGTGATCCGCAACGTCGTCGCAGAAGGCGTGCTGGCCGACGCCGTCGGAGTCGACGTCTTCGGTGTCGGTGAACACCACCGCGACGACTACGCGGTCTCCGCCCCCGACATCGTGCTCACCGCCGTTGCCGCACAGACCCGCGACATCCGGCTCACCACCTCCGTCACCGTGCTGTCCTCGGAGGACCCTGTCCGGCTCTTCGAACGGTTCGCCACCCTGCAGGCGATCTCCAACGGCCGCACCGAACTCACCCTCGGCCGCGGCTCCTTCATCGAGTCCTTCCCGCTCTTCGGCTACGACCTACAGGACTACGAGGTGCTCTTTGAGGAGAAACTCGACCTCATGCGCGCCATCCTCACCGCCGACGCCGCGGATGAGTCAGTGACCTGGGCCGGCACCATCCGCGCAGAGCTGGCCGACCAGCGGCTCTTTCCACCCACCGAGCAGGAACTGCGGGCCTGGGTCGCCGTCGGCGGCTCCCCCGAATCGGTGGTGCGCGCGGCCCGTCACCGCATGCCGCTCATGCTCGCCATCATCGGTGGGGCGGCCCGTCGCTTCCGACCGTTCGTGGACCTGTACCGGCGTGCCAACGACGAACTCGGGCAGCCGCAGCTGCCCATCGGCGTGCACTCCCCCGGCCTCATCGCGGAGACCGACGAGGAGGCTCAGGAACGACTCTTCCCCCACTGGATGGCCGCCCACCGGCGGATCGGCGCAGAGCGGGGCTGGCCGCCGCCGACCAGGGAGCAGTTCACCCGGGAGATCAACCACGGCGCCCTCCACGTCGGTTCCCCGGACACGGTGGCCACCAAGATCGCCGACACCGTCGCCGCCCTGGACCTGGACCGCTTCACCCTCAAGTACTCCAACGGGCCGGTGCCCCACGAACACGCGATGGACACCATCCGGCTCTACGGCGAGGAGGTCATCCCGCGGGTACGCCGTATCCTCGGGCAGGACTAGCGGTGGCCCCGTAGCTCGTCGAGCTGACGGCGTTCCCGTTTGGTGGGGCGCCCCGCCCCCCGGTCGCGTTGCGGCTGGGAGGCCCTGATCTCCTTCGGCGGAGGCGGCGGGGAGTGATCCGTGTAGCAGGTGCGCGCCACCGGCGCACCGACGCGTTTACGCACGGTGGCCAGCACCTCCAGGTCGAACTCGCGGTGATCGCGCCACACCCGTACCCGGTCACCGGGCACGACCTGCTGGGCGGGTTTCACCGCCCTGCCGTTGAGTTTGACGTGGCCTGCACGCACGGCCTCGGCGGCGTCGCCACGCGTCTTGAACATACGGATCGCCCACACCCAGACGTCGATGCGGACGGGGTTGCCGTCCGGGACCGTCACGCTCCGTGCCCGCCCCCCTTGTTGACGGTCTTCTGGATCTGCCGCCAGTTGTGGGCACCACCGACCACGGCGACCGTCAGCCCGAGGAAGAGCCAGAAGGAGCTGGAGAAGAGCAGGGCGAGGGCCACGCCGCCGACGACACCGCCACCGACGCTGATGACGGTGTTCCGGGAGTACCGTCGCACGGCCTGCTTGCGGGCTTCGATGGGGTTACGGGGGCGGGGCTGCATCGTCATGGGGACAATACTAGTGGATGGGCCCCACCTGCCGGTCAGCCCGCCGCGGGCGACTCCACCCATGCCTGCCCCGCCTCCGCCAGGCTGGCGGAACCCGAGGTCAGGGATGCGAGCATCGCCTCCAGCTCCGCCCGCCCGCCCGGGTCCACGGCCAGGGTGTAGGTGACCGTGGCCCCGTAGACCACATCGGTGACCTCGACGCCCCGGGCCCGCAGCTCGGACTCCAGCCGCCCGGCCTCCGCGTGGGCGAACTCCACGGTGTAGAGCTCCCGGACCGACCGGGTGACCTGTCCCACCAGGGGCAGCGCCTCACCCACGGAGTTGGAGTAGGCGTGCACCAGCCCCCCGGCGCCGAGCTTGATGCCACCGAAATAACGGACCACCACCGCGGCGAGGTCGAGCATGCCCGACCCCTTGAGCTGCTCCAGCATCGGTTTTCCGGCCGTGCCGGAGGGCTCCCCGTCATCCGAGGAACGCTCGATCGGGTTCGCCCCGTCGACGTGGAGGATGAAGGCACTGCAGTGGTGGCGGGCATCCGGGTAGTCCGCCCGGACCTCGTGGATGAAGTCGCGGGCCTCGTCCTCGGAGCGCACCCGACTGATCAGGGTGATGAACTTCGACCGCTTGATCTCCCACTCGTGCGTCCAGGTCCGGTCGGGGGCAGGCAGGCGGTACATGCCCCGGCATCTTACCTGGCGGGCGGCCACCGGATTACCTAGCCTGGTCGCATGAGCGCCGAACAGCCCTTCACAGTCTGGGCCCCGCACGCCCGGCACGTCCGCCTCCACCTCGACGGTGAGATCCACCCCATGCGCCGCACCGGGGGCGACTGGTGGGTCGCCGACCCGACCCGCCGCCCCGGCCAGCGCTACGGCTTCAGCCTCTCGGGTGGTGAGGAGTGGTCGAAGATCCTGCCGGATCCCCGTACCACCTCCCAGCCGGACGGCCCCCACGGCCTGTCCGAGGTCACCGACCCCCACTTCGGCTGGACCGACCGGGCCTGGACCGGCCGGGATCTACCCGGCCAGGTCATCTACGAACTCCACGTCGGCACCTTCACCCCGGCCGGGACCTTCGACGGGGTGGTCGGGAAGCTCGACCACCTGCGCGATCTGGGAGTCACCGCCATCGAGCTGATGCCGGTTCAACCCTTCGGCGGCGAGCGTAACTGGGGCTACGACGGCGTCGAGTGGCACGCCGTCCAGCACTCCTATGGCGGGCCCGGGGGCCTCAAGCGGCTCATCGACGCCGCCCACAACGCTGGCCTGGCCGTCTACCTCGACGTGGTCTACAACCACTTCGGCCCCGACGGCAACTACAACGGCATGTTCGGCCCCTACACCGTGGAGGGCAACACCGGTTGGGGTGATGTGGTGAACATCTCCGGGGAGAACTCCGATGAGGTGCGCGCCTATATCCTCGACTCCGTGCGCCTGTGGTTCGAGCAGTTCCACATCGACGGGCTACGACTGGATGCCGTCCACGCCTACGACGACCGCGGCGCTCACTCGCTCATGGAGCAGATCCAGGAGATCGCCGACGACGTCACCGCCCGCACCGGGGTGCCGCGCAGCATCATCGCGGAATCCGACATGAACGACGCCCGCGTGATCACCGACGCCCAGGCCGGGGGTTACGGCCTGGCCGGCCAGTGGGTCGACGACATCCACCACGCCCTGCACACCCTGGTCTCGGGGGAGAACCACGCCTACTACGAGGACTTCGGTTCCATGGCTGCGCTGGCGAAGACCCTGCGTGAGGCGTACTACTTCACCGGCGGCTACTCCAGCTACCGGGGACGCAGCCACGGCCGCCCCCTGGACACCCGTGCCATCCCCGCCCACCGGCTGGTCACTTACACCACCACCCACGATCAGGTGGGCAACCGTGCGCGCGGCGACCGCCCCTCGATGACCCTCAGCCCGGCCCAGCAGGTACTCAAGGCCGCGGTGATCTACTCATCGCCGTACACCCCCATGCTGTTCATGGGCGAAGAATTCGGAGCGAGGACCCCCTTCGCGTTCTTCGTGTCCCACACCGACGGGGAACTCAACCGGCTCACCGCCGAGGGGCGCGCCCGAGAGTTCTCCCGCGCCGGCTGGAACCACGATGAGGTGCCTGACCCCGCAGATCCCGCCACCTTCGAGGCCTCCCGACTCGATTGGGAGCTCGACGGAGAGCAGGAGAAGATCCTGACGGCCTATCGCACGCTCCTGCGGCTGCGCCGGGAACTCGGTCTGGCACGTCCGGACCTGTCACGTCTGATCGTGGAGACCGGCTCCGAGGAGGATCGCTGGCTGGCGATGGGACACGAGGACGTGATGCTGGTGGCCAACCTCTCCGGCTCCCCGGCCACCGCCCCCTACGGCGGGGAACTGATCTACAGCTTCTCGACGCCCACCGTCGGCACGACGGAAACCTCACTCGGCGCCTGGGAGTTCGCCCTGATCCGGCGGCGGTGAGTGTGCGGCCGCGCACCTGCCCACCTACATCCCGGCCACCAGATAATCGTATTCCGGGGTGCCCGGCCGCAGGTGCCGGCAATCGATCCTGGATTCCTCCATGCGGTCCAGCAGCGGGTTAAGGTCACTGGCGCGACCGAGTTCCAGCCCCACCATGGCGGTTCCGGTCTCCCGGTTGTTGCGCTTGAGGTACTCGAAGTAGGTGATGTCGTCATCGGGGCCGAGGACGTCGTTGAGGAAGTGACGGAGCTGACCCGGCTCCTGCGGGAAGTTGACCAGGAAGTAGTGCTTGATGCCGCGGTGGACCAGTGAGCGTTCCATGATCTCGGCGTAGCGCAGGACGTCGTTGTTGCCGCCGGAGATGATGCACACGACGACCGAGCCGGCTGCCAGGTTCATCTCCTGCAGACCGGTGACCGACAGTGCTCCGGCGGGCTCGGCGATGATGCCCTCGTTCTGGTAGAGCTCCAGCATCTCGGTGCACACAGCACCCTCGGAGACGTCCATGAGGTGCAGTCGACCCAGGTTACGCTCGATGATCCCGTAGTTGATCTCGCCGGTGCGCTTGACGGAGGCCCCGTCCACGAAGGGATCCACCTCGTCCAGGGTCACCGGGCCGTGGTGGGCGATGGCGGCCTGCAGGGAGGCGGCACCGGTCGGCTCCACCCCGACGATCGCGGTGCGAGGTGCCATGTCCGCCAGGTAGCTGGCCACCCCGGAGAGTAGGCCGCCGCCACCCACGGGCACGAAGACAGTGTCCAGGGACTTGCCCAGCGTGGTGAGCTGGGACAGGATCTCGGCGGCGACGGTGCCCTGACCGATGATGGTATCCCGGGCATCGAAGGGCTCGACGACGGTGGCGCCGCGCTCGGCTGCGTCGGCACGCGCGGCGGCGGCGGCCTCATCGAAGTTGCTGCCGGTGACAACGAGCTCAACCATGTCGCCACCGTGGACCCTGATGCGGTCACGCTTCTGCTTCGGGGTCCGGGAGGGGACGAAGATCCGTCCCGGGATGCCCATGGTGCGGCAGGCGTAGGCGACACCCTGCGCGTGGTTGCCGGCCGAAGCGGCGACGATTCCCGCGGCCCGCTCCTCCTCGCTGAGAGAACAGATGGCGTAGTAGGCGCCCCGGATCTTGTAGGAGCGGACGTCCTGGAGGTCCTCCCGCTTGAGGTAGACCTCCGTGCCGGTCTCCTCCGAGAGGCGGGGGCAGTACTGCAGCGGAGTGGGGGCGATCACAGAGGAGATCCTCGCCTGCGCCAACTGAATGTCCGATGCACGGACCGGTTCAAAGGTGGTGCGGGCGGGGGAATCGGATCGTGTCTCACTCATGTCGTCCAAGTGTAGTCCGCTCCCCCACCCGCACCTACGACGAGTACGGCTTCGTACCGGGTTCAGCCGAGTACCCCCGTAGGCAGACCCTAGAAGAGCTCCGCGGAGGCGATGCGGGCGCCCTCGACCAGGGACTCCAGCTTCGCCCAGGCGATCTGGTGGTGCAGACGGCCACCAAGACCACAGTCGGTGGAGGCGACCACGTTCTCCGGGCCGACGACCTCGGCGAAGCGGATGATCCGGTCGGCGACCAGACGCGGGTGCTCCACGGCGTTGGTGGCGTGGGAGATCACGCCCGGGTAGATGAGGGAGCCCTCCGGCAGCGTGTGCTCCTGCCAGACCCGCCACTCATGGGCGTGACGCGGGGAGGCACCCTCGAAGGAGAAGCCGCCGACCTCGGTGCGCAGGATCTCCTCGATGATGTCGCCGAAGGGCACGTCGGTGGAGTGCGGACCGTGCCAGGAACCCCAGCAGATGTGCAGACGGGTCTGCTCCTTCGGCAGGCCCCTGAGGGAATCATTGATGGCGTCGACACGCACGCGCAGCCAGTTTCGGTAGTCCTCCAGGGAAGGCTCCGGGTTGATCTGGTCCCAGGACTCAGCCAGATCCGGGGCATCGATCTGGACAGTGAAGCCGGCGTCGGTGATGGCCCTGTACTCCTGAGCCATGGCCCCGGCGCAGGCCTGCACGAGCTCCTCATCGGAACCGTAGTACTCGTTCTTCAGGCGGGCTGCGGAACCCGGGGAGAGGGCGGCGACGAAGGCGTCCTTGGCGCCGGCCTTGTCCATGGCCTGACGCAGCAGCTGCGCGTCGGTCTCGACCTCCTGCTGGCCGATGTAGGTGACCGGGCCGGTGAACTTCGGGTTGCCGACCTTGGCGCGGCCGGTGAAGATGCCGGATTCCGGATCGTTGTAGGCCTCGGCGAAGAGCTGCCGGTCGCGACGGTCCGCGAAGGAGGTCAGCTGGACGTTGCCCGGGGTGGAACGCACGACGTCCTGGGAGGCCCAGCGGTCCTCGTCGGTCATGGTCAGCCCGCCGAGGCGGGTGAAGGAGTAGTTCCACCAGGCGCCGTAGTCGATGGCGCCGGAGGTGATGTGGCCGTACTCGCCCTCGTTGAGGATGTCGATGCCCATGTCGACCTGTCGCTGGACGACCTCGTCGACGGAGCGCTGCAGGATCTCGAAGAACTGCTCATCGGCGATCTCCCCGTTGGCGCGCTTGAGGTTGGCCTCCAGCAGCTCCGGGGTGCGCGGTAGGGAACCGACGTGGGTGGTACGGATGTGATTGACGGTCATTCATGCTCCCGAATCTGAAAATAGACTGTGCGGTCTACAGTAATGTACCACCATCATCCACCCCCGCAGACGGGCCCCATGGAATTCAGGCGCTGAGAAACGTGGCCGGTTCCTCCGCCACCTCAGGGCTCGTCGGAGCCCACCCGGGTGCTGCCCGGTTCCTCCGCGATGTCAGTGCTGTTCGGGTTGGTCAGCTTCCGGCTGCTGCGGGGGTCCTTCCTGCCCACACCGCCCAGCTCCACCAGGCGTTCCCGGACAGCGGCGAAGGCCTCCCGTCCCCGCAGACTGACCGGGGCACTCTTCGCTGTGGCGATCTCGATGTCCTCGACACTGATCTCACCGGACCGCAGGGCAGCCATCTCCGCGTGGTAGCGGAGCCACACGGCCAGTGCCGCGGCGACGGGTACGGCGAGGAAGGCACCGATGATGCCGAAGAGGGTGCCGCCCACGGTCACCGCCAGCAGCACGACGGCCGCGTGGAGGTTCATGGCCTTGGACTGCAGCACCGGCTGGAGGATATTGCCCTCCAGCTGCTGGACGGCGATGATCAGCACGAGCACGAGCAGCGCGTTGGTGGGTCCGTTGGTGGCCAGCGCGATGATCACGGCCAGCGCGCCGGCGCTGACCGCACCGATGATGGGGATGAAGCCGGCGAAGAAGGTGATCACGGCCAGGACGAAGGCCAGCGGCACGCCCAGCAGGAACAGGCCGATGCCGATGAACACGGCGTCGACGAAGGCCACGACCGCCTCAGTGCGGATATAGCCTGCGACGGTATTCCAGGTGCGGGTGAGGACCTCGGTGAGGTGCCAGCCTGCCTTCTCCCCGGTGTAGCGGCGCATCCAGGGCAGGAAGCGCTCGCCGTCCTTGAGGAAGAAGAAGGTCAGCACCAGCGTGACCAGGAGCGTGACCACGATCGAGGTCACCGCCGACAACCCGGTGAACACGCCGCTGGCGATGTTGGAGGACTGGTCCCGGACGAACTGCGTGACGTCGTCGATGACCTCATCCAACTGGTCGAGTTCGAGGTTGAATGGCGGCTCCTCCAACCACGTGCGGATCTCCCCGAAGCCTGCGCCGGCTTCCTCGATGAGCTGTCGGCCCTGGTTGATCACCACGGGCGCCATGGCGGCGAAGATCCCGACGATGCCGAGAAGGAAGGCCAGGAGAACCGAGGCTGCTGCCAGCGCAGCGGGGAAACTCAGTTTCCGCCGCAGGAAGGCGACCGGTGGCCACAGGACCGTGCAGACCAGGATGGCCAGCAGAACCGGCAGGAGACCCGCCCAGATGATGCCGAGCAGTTGCAGGGCGATATAGCCGGCGACGATGAAGATGATGAAACGCAGCGCCCACCCCGCTGCCCACCGGCCGTCACGACCGAGGACGAGCGAACGGTCAACCCTGTCGGTGTCGGGGTCTTTCGGATCTGTGCTCACACCGCCCACTATGCCAATTTTCCCGGCCACCCGTCATCGGTACAGGCTTCAGCTACGGTGATCATCCGAGGATGCCGGGGCCCATCGTCGCCTTCAGGTCCCCCATGAGGGAAGCGGAGCGCTTCACCCGCAGGTGCTCACCCAGGATCATCATGGTCGACTCATCCCCGCTGATCAGGTTGAGGTAGACGTCTGAGTCACCGGTGTTGTCCACCAGCACCTCCTTGAGCCGGGCGATGTTCTCCATCGTGCACTGGTCGGTACGCATCGTCAGCCGCAGCGGCAGGCCGGCACCGTTGCCCGGCCCGAGCTCGGGCACCTTCAGGTCATCGCAGAACAGGGACATCCGGTCATCCCGGATGGAGATGTGGGCCTTGGCCAGAACGATGTTGTCCTCGACGATCTGCGAGGCAACGAGCGCATAGACCTTGTTGAAGACCAGCAGCTCCACCTGGGCGCCGTTATGGTCCTCCACCGTGACGATGGCCCAGGGGGAACCGTCCTTCTTCGAGAAGCGCCGGTCCACGGCCGAGATGATGCCGCCGATGGTCACCTCCGCGCCATGGCGCATTTCACCGGACAGGATCCGGGTGAGGGCGGTGTCGGTCTGCGCCGCCAGGGCCTCCTCGAAACCGTCGAGCGGATGCCCGGAGACGTAGAGACCGAGCATCTCACGCTCCAGGGCCAGTTCGTGCTTGCGGTCCCAGGTCTCCTGCGGGACCTCGATGGCGAAGACGTTCGGGGCCTCGGAGTCGTCCCCGCCGAAACCGGCGAAGAGGTCGAACTGCCCCTTGTCCGCTGCCTTCTTCGTCGCCAGCATCGCGTCGACGGCGTCCTCGTGGATGAGGGCCAGTCCCTTACGCGGGTGGCCGAGGGAGTCGAAGGCCCCGGCCTTGACCAGGGACTCGGTGATGCGCTTGTTGCAGGGCAGCAGCTCGATCTTCTCCAGGTAGTCCCCGAAGTCCTTGAAGTCCCCCTTCTCCCGGCGCGTCCTGACGATCGATTCGACCACTTCCCCGCCGACGTTGCGGATTGCCCCCAGACCGAAGCGGATGTCCTCACCGACGGCCATGAAGTCCTGTTCGGATTCGTTGACGTCGGGCGAGAGCACCTTGATGCCCAGGTGGCGGCAGTCGGAGAGGTAGATGGCGGACTTGTCCTTCTTGTCGGCCACGGAGGTCAGGAGAGCGGCCATGTACTCAGGGGCGTAGTGGGCCTTGAGGTAGGCGGTCCAGAAGGAGACCAGGCCATAGCCGGCGGCGTGTGACTTGTTGAAGGCGTAGGAGGCGAAGGGCAGGATCGTGTCCCACAGGGCCTTGATCGCTTCACGGGAGAAGCCGTTGGACTGCATCCCGGCCTCGAACTTCGCGTACTCCTTCTCCAGGACCTCGGGCTGCTTCTTACCCATGGCCTTGCGGAAGCCGTCGGCCTCACCGGCGGTGTAGTTCGCCACCTTGCGGGAGATCTCCATGATCTGCTCCTGGTAGACGATCAGGCCGTAGGTCTCGTCCAGGATCTCGCGGAGCGGTTCCTCCAGCTCCGGGTGGATCGGTTCGATGGGTTTGCGGCCGTTCTTCCGGTCGGCGTAGTCGAGGTGGGCGTTGACGCCCATCGGTCCGGGGCGGTAGAGGGCCAGCGAGGCGACGATGTCGTTGAAGCCGGTGGGCTGCATGCGCTTGAGTAGTTCCTGCATGCCGCCACTGTCGAGCTGGAAGACACCCAGGGTGGAGCCGCGGCCGAGCAGCTCATAGGTGGCCCTGTCCTCGACGGCCATGGTCTCCAGGTCGATCTCCTCGCCCCGGTTCTTGCGGATGTTCTCGATGGCGTCGCCGAGGACGGTGAGGTTGCGCAGTCCCAGGAAATCCATCTTCAGCAGGCCGATGGCCTCGCAGGCGGGGTAGTCCCAGCCGGTGATGAGTGCGCCGTCGGCGGGGCGTTTCCACATCGGGATGTGGTCGAGCAGCGGAACACTCGACATGATCACCGCGCAGGCGTGGACGCCGGCCTGGCGGACCACGCCCTCCAGGCCGCGGGCGGTCTCGTAGATCTTCCTGACGTCGGGGTCGGTCTCGATGAGGCTGCGGATGTTGGCGGCCTCGCCGTAGCGCTCGTGCGTGGGATCTGTGATGCCGGCCAGCGGAATGTCCTTGGCCATGATCGGCGGCGGGAGTTCCTTGGTGATGCGGTCGGCCATCTGGTAGCCGGGTTGACCGTACTGCACGCGGGCGGAGTCCTTGATGGCCTGTTTGGTCTTCACCGTGCCGAAGGTGATTACCTGGGCGATCTTGTCCTCGCCCCAGCGTTCGGCGGCGTAGGCGATCATCTCGCCGCGGCGGCGGTCATCGAAGTCGATATCGATATCGGGTGCGGAGGGGCGTTCGGGGTTGAGGAACCGCTCGAAGAGCAGGCCGTGCTCCATCGGGTCAATGTTGGTGATGGTCAGCGCGTAGGCGACGAGCGCGCCGGCGGCCGAACCACGGCCCGGGCCCACGCGGATGCCGATCTCGCGGGCGTGCTTGATGATCTCGGCGACGATGAGGAAGTAGGAGGGGTAACCCTTGAGGTCGATGACCTCGATCTCGTAGTCGGCGCGCTCGATGTAGTCCTGTGGGACCTCGGCGCCGTCGAAACGCTCCTCCAGTCCGCGGATGACCTCGTGGCGCAACCAGGTGGTGGGGGTGTGGCCCTCCGGGACATCGGCGACCGGCATGCGGTCGTGGGGGTGGGCCTCCCAGATCTCGCCGTAGTCCTGGACGCGTTCGGCGATCCACAGGGTGTTGTCGCAGGCCTCGGGGACCAGGTGGTCCCACATGCCACGCATCTGCTCGGAGGTCTTGATGTAGTAGCCGGAGCCGTCGAAGCGGAAGCGGTCGGGGTCGCTGAGGGTCTTGCCGGTCTGCACACACAGCATCGCCTCGTGTGCCTTGGCCTGCGATTCGAGCACGTAGTGGCAGTCGTTGGTCACCAGCGGCGGCAGATCCAGCCGACGGCCGATCTCCAGCAGGTCATCGCGCACCCGCTTCTCGATCTCCAGGTCGTGGTCCATCAGTTCCAGGAAGTAGTGGTCCCGGCCGTAGATGTCCTGCCACATCGCGGCGGCTTCGAGGGCCTCGTTGAACTGGCCCAGCCGCAGTCGGGTCTGCACGTCACCGGAGGGGCAACCGGTGGTGGCGATGATGCCGTCGGCGTGCTCGGCGATCAGTTCGGCGTCCATGCGTGGCCACTTGCCCAGCTGGCCCTCGTAGGAGGCCATCGAGGACAGGTAGAACAGGTTGCGCAGGCCGGTGGCGTTCTCCGCCAGCATCGTCTGGTGGAGGTAGGCGCCGGAGGCGGAGACGTCGTCGGACTTCTGGTGCGGCTCACCCCAGCGCACGCGCTTCTTGTTGAAGCGCGATTCCGGGGCCAGGTACGCCTCGACGCCGATGATGGGTTTGATGCCGGAGGCCGTCATCTTCCGGTAGAAGGCGTCCGAGCCGTACATGTTGCCGTGATCGGTGATGCCGACGGCCGGCATGTCCTGCCGGTTGACCTCATCGGCGAGCATGTCGATCTTCGCCATCCCGTCGAGCATCGAGAACTCGGTGTGGTTGTGGAGATGCACGAAGGACGATTTTTTAGCCATGCACGAGAGTCTAGCCCCCGCCCTGAACAAGGTAAATTATCCTTATCCCGGCAGGTCAGACCACCTATCGCTGATCGACGACCGCCCGGGTTCGGAGGTGATCCGGGAGGGGGTGGCACACCGGGCTAGGCTGTCTCCCCGTGATCTACGGTGTGCTCGCCTACCTTTCCTGGGGTCTGTTCCCCGCCTTCTTCCCGCTCCTGATGCCGGCCTCCCCCCTGGAGATCCTGGCGCACCGGGTGCTGTGGACCGCCGTGGTCATGGCCCTGGTCGTCACGGTGCGACGTGGCTGGGTGGAGCTGCGTACGGCATCGCGACGCACCTGGCTGCAGCTGATCGCCGCCGGCGCACTGATCTCCGCGAACTGGGGCATCTACGTGCTGGCGGTCAACACCGGTCACGTGGCCGACGCCGCGCTCGGCTACTTCATCAACCCGCTGCTGTCGATCATGTTGGGTGTGCTCCTGCTCGGGGAACGCCTGCGCGGCCTGCAGCTGGGGGCGGTCGGCATCGCGACGCTCGGTGTCATCCAGCTGACCTTCCTGTCCGGGCAGGCCCCGGTGATGGCGCTGGGGATGGCCGTGACCTTCGGTTTCTACGGCCTGGTGAAGAAGCGCGTCCAGGTCTCCGCGACGTCCTCCCTGACAGCGGAGACCCTGGTCGTGGCCCCGCTCGGGCTGGCCTGGATCATCTGGCTGGAGAGCAGCGGGCAGGGCACCTTCTTCTCGGAGGGGCCCACGCACTCGCTGCTGCTGATCACCTCGGGTCTGATCACCACCATCCCGCTGCTGCTGTTCGGCATGGCCGCCAAGCGCCTGCCGTTGTCGACGATCGGCATGATCCAGTACCTCACCCCCACCCTGCAGATGCTGTGGGCGCTGTTCGTCACCCAGGAGCACATGCCCGCCGCCCGCTGGGTCGGTTTCATCATCATCTGGCTCGCGGTGTCCCTGTACCTGGTGGACCTGCTGCGACAACGCCACCAGCGCACCCGGCGTGCCCGGGATCAGGCGGACTGATCCAGCTGCACCGGCCGGACCCCGAACCGGCCCCAGGCCGCGTCCGGTGGCAGGGCCTCGACGGTGGCCACGTTCCCCTCTTCCGCGAGGGTGCGCAGGGTCTGTCCGTTCTCCCAGATGATCACCGCGTCCAGCCCCTCCGGGGTGGGGACGTCACCCACCCCGGACAGACTGTGGCTGATCCGTCCCAGCTCCCGGTCGAACACGTCCGCCCGGTTCTCCCCGGCCACCGGCTCCGGCAGGGGGAAGGGTGCTGCCAGGGAGATGAGCATCGCATTGACCCTGCCCACCGGCTCCAGCACTCCGGCGGCTACCTCCGGGGTCGTCTCTCCGGTGAAGGTCACCAGTGCGAAGGCCTGTTCTTCCGCGGGGGCGGCCATGAGGGAGGCCTCGGCGTGCGCGCGGTACTGCGCGAAGCTCTGCTCCGGATCCATGCCCAGCATGTCACCGTTGGGTGGCATCGGGCGGGAGGTGCGGTCGTCGAAGCTCAGCACCGCCACCAGTCCGATCAGGACGAGTACCGCCACCACCGCGAGCACCTTCCGGATCATGTCCGCCCGGCCAGTCATCCCCGCACCATATCGAGCGCGTGCTGCAGATCAGCCGGGTACGGGGCCTCGATCTCCATCCAGCGGCCGTCGGCCGGGTGGGTGAACCCGATGCGCACCGCATGCAGCCACTGACGGATCAGCCCCAGTCGCTGTGCCAGTTCCGGATCGGAACCGTACATCGGATCACCGACGCAGGGATGGTTGATCGCCGACATGTGGACGCGAATCTGGTGGGTGCGGCCGGTCTCCAGCGCGATCTCCAGCAACGTGGCCTCGGGGAAGGCTTCCACCGTCTCGTAGTGGGTCAGCGCCTCCTTGCCGTCACTGGTGACCGCGAACCGCCAGCCCGCGGACGGGTGCCGGCCGATCGGGGCGTCGATGGTGCCGCGGAACGGATCCGGGTGTCCCTGCACCAGTGCGTGGTAGGTCTTCTCCACCGTCCGGTCCCGGAAGGCCTGCTTGAGTACCGAATAGCCGCGTTCCGACGCTGCGACCACCATCACCCCGGACGTACCGACGTCGAGGCGCTGCACAATGCCCTTGCGCTCCGGCGGACCCGAGGTGGAGATCCGGAAGCCCGCCGCCGCCAGCCCCCCGACCACGGTGGGCCCCTCCCACCCGATCGTCGGGTGTGCGGCGACACCCACCGGCTTGTGTACCGCGATGAGGTGGTCATCCGAGTAGAGGATGTCCATCCCCTCGACCAGCTCCGCACGGGGCAGCAGCGGTGTCGCGGGCGCAGGCAGGGTCACCTCCAGCCAGGCGCCCTCATGGAGCCGCTCCGACTTCCCGACGGTCGCGCCATCGACGGACACGTCCCCCTCACCGGCCAGCTCCGCGGCGACCGTCCGGGAGATACCGAGCAGGCGGGACAGGGCGGCGTCGACACGCATCCCGGCCAGCCCCTCGGGCACGGGTAGGGTGCGCACTTCACGCGTCATGGGTACGGGCCTCCTGATCTTTTCTGTTCTGCTGCTTCTGCTGTTTACCCTGCCGCGACTCACGGCGCTCCTCGGCGAAGATCGCGAGGACGAAGACGAAGACTCCGACGGTGATCGCCGCATCCGCGATGTTGAACACCGCGAAATTACCCACCGAGATGAAGTCCACCACATGACCGAACCAGAAGCCCGGCTCCCGGAACAGCCGGTCGATGAGATTGCCCAGCGCACCACCGGCGATCAGGGACAGTCCCACTGCCGTCCACCGGTCCCGGATCCGCGGCGCCGCCACCGCGATCCCCACGACGAAGACCAACTGGATGGTGGTGAACAACCACGTGGAGTCCTGCCCCATGGAGAACGCCGCACCCGGGTTGAACAGCAACACGAAACGGAACCACTCACCGATCACCGACACCGGCCGCCCCGGATCCAGCCAGGCGAGCATGATGATCTTGAGCACCTGATCGACGGCCGCGACACCGAGGACGATCGCGGCCATGAGGGGTACATGTCTCCGGAACTGCTGTTTGACCTGACTCACGCATCCCATCTTCCCCCACGCTCCTCCCCACGGTCCAACCCGACCCCTTCCTGCCAGGGCCGTCAGGTACCGTGGATGCGTGCCATCCCTGACCTTCCGCCGCCCCGCCCGCGCTCTCGCCGCACTCCTCACCGCAACCACACTGACGCTGGTCAGCTGCACCGGCGAGGAGGTCGACACCTCTGTCGAGGCCCCCGTGGGACTGGCCGTGGACGCCCCCCGGGTGACCCTGCAGTCCGCTGGCGAGGGCCCCGGCCGCACCCTCGTCTTCGACGACATCACCGAGGACCCCGACGCTGCGCAACAGCACGTCACCATCGAGGTGTCCGAGGGCTTCGACCAGTCACTCATGCGTGCCGACACCGTCGAGGTCCAGGCACCCGCCGGCGGCGACGTCACCACCCTCACCCTGCCGATGAACGGCCACACCGCCGCCGCCCCCGAGCCCGAACCCGACTCCGAGATCGAACGTGAGGCCGCCCGCGAGGTGGAGCTGCGCACGGGCGAGCCATCCTCCTCCGACCTGGCTCTGCTGGAAGACCTGCGCAGCGCCGAAGGGTTCCGGGTGGGCTGGCGCGCCGGGGACTCCGGTCGGCTCTCCACCGTCAACCTCGCGGCCCCGGTCGACGCCACCGACGAGGGGCGCGCGATGACGGAGCAGGCGGTCATGAAGATCCTGTCCCTGCCAACGGTCTTCCCCGAGGAGCCGATCGGCGTCGGCGCGGTCTGGTCCGTTGACTCCCGGGTCACCGGTGAGGCCACCCTGCTGCAGACCACCACCTTCACCCTCACCGGCCTGGAGGGTGAACTCGTTGAACTCGACGTCAACGTGCAGCAGCGCCCGGCACTCGGCGCCCTGTCCCTGGAGGGGCAGCCCGGGGCGGAGGGGTTGAGCGGGGAGACACTCAACGTGCTCAACTCCAACACCACCAGCGAGGGATCCCTGACCATCGACCTGAGCAAGCCGCTGCCGGTGGCGGGTCAGGTCGCCTACACCACCCGGGTGATCTACGGCGGGCAGGACGCGCAGGTGCGCGTGGTGCAGGACTCCACGACGTCGATCGCGTACCGCTGAGCCTGCGCTAGGCTGAAAGACATGAACCTTCGGTGATCGTCCCCACTTCCTGCCGCTGCTCGATCACTGACCGAAGGACCCTGCCATGGTTTCGCCCCACCACCTCAAAATCGACGGACTGAGCTTCACGTATCCGGGGCAGGTGCATCGCGTGCTCACCGATGTCACCTTCGCCGTGCCCTCCGGCCACGTCACCGGTCTGATCGGTGAAAACGGGGCCGGTAAGTCCACGCTGCTGGAGCTGATCGCAGGTGCGCTGGAGCCCGATATCGGGACGGTCACCACCCCGCCGGTCACGGGTGTCATCGCGCAGGAGACACAGCTGCCCTTCTCCGCCCCGGCCTCTGCGCTGATCGACGCCGCCGTGGCGGAACTGCGGGCGGTGGAGCAGGAGATCACGGACCTGTCGATGCGCCTGGGGGAGGACCCGGCGGCGGCGGACGCCTTCGATGCGGCACTGGCGCAGGCGGAGCAGTCCGGGGTGTGGGAGCTGGATGCCCGCATCGCCACGGTGCTGGCCGGGCTGGGGTTGGCGGAGGTCGCGCAGGACACACCGTTGGGCGGGATGTCGGGTGGGCAGCGACGTCGTTTCGCACTGGCCGCCCTGCTGTTGCGGCCCGTGGACGGGCTGGTGCTCGATGAACCGACCAACCATCTCGACGATGCCGGGGTGGACTTCCTCATCGGCGAGCTGCGCAACCACCCGGGCCCGGTGCTGGTGGCCAGCCATGACCGGTTCTTCCTCGACGAGGTCGCCGATTCGCTGGTGGACCTGGACCCCGGCCTGGGCGTGGCGGGTGGTTTCGGGGAGGAGACCCGGCAGGGCACGCAGTTCACCGGGGACTTCACCGATTATCTCGCGGCCCGGGAGCAGGTGCGGCGCCGGTGGGCGGAGCTCTACACCGTGCAGGAGCACGAGCGCGTCCGGTTGTCGCGGGCCACCGAGCAGGGTGAGGGGGATGTCTTTCACCGGGAGACATCGAAGTCGGAGACCCGGGCCTCGGAGAAGTTCTTCGCCGACCGGGCGGCCCGAACGCTGGGCAACCGGCTGCGCTCGGCCCGCAACCGCCTGGAGGCACTGGAACGCGAGGAGTTACCGGCACCGCCACCGCAGCTGGCCTTCCACGGCATCCCTGACCGCACCACCCCGACCGCCCTGGGCGAACCGGCGGTCTTCGCCGAGGACCTGGTGGTCACGGGACGGCTGGGGCCGGTGACGGTGACGGTGCAACCCGGGCAGCATCTGCTGGTTGAAGGGCCCAACGGCTCAGGAAAGTCGACCTTCCTGTCGGTGCTGCAGGGACGGCTCGACGCGGACGCCGGGGTACTCCGAGTTCCGGAGGAACTGCGGGTGGCCCGGCTGAACCAGGATGATGAGTGGGAGGAGCCGGACACCCCGGCCGCCGAGGTCTTCGCCGCCCGGGTGCCCGCAGGTTCCCCTGACCTGGTGGCGATGGGGCTGATGGACAAGGAGACCGCCGCGCGACCACTCGGGGAACTGTCCCCGGGTCAGCGGCGACGGATCTCCCTGGGTATCATCCTGGCCTCCCCGCCGGACCTGCTGCTGCTCGATGAGCCGACCAACCACATCTCCCTGTCGCTGGCGGAGGAGCTGGAGGCGGCACTGGCGGAGTTTCCAGGCACGGTGATCATGGCCACCCACGACCGGTGGATCCGGCGGCGGTGGGCACGGCGTGCAGGCGGCCGCACCACGGTACTCACGCTGGGAGGAGCCGGGGGTTAGAGGGCAGGCTGCTCCTCGACCGGCAGCCCCTCAGGGACCTCCTCGCCCGGCTGGTCCTCCAGCGGGGGCTCACTGACGGTGCCGTCGGTGCACATCTGCGGCACCTGATCCTCGGCGACGGTGTTCTCGATGAGGGTGCAGGCCCAGGACTGGGAGAGCTTCCAGTAGCCGTCCTCGTAGATGAACTCGACGTTGTCGGCGACCTGGGCCGGCCGCTCCGGAAGCGTGAAGTTCACGGTGGCCAGCACGGAATTATCGGTATAGCCGGGCAGCACCGGGGTGACGACCTGGAAGTCGGCGCCCGACTCCTCCTTGGACAGGGTCATGGTCTCGAACAGCTCGGGCGCGGTCTCCCCGCCCTGGACGGTGTTGACGCGCTCCTCCATCGGCAGGTCGGCGTCGGTGGTCTGGGCCAGGACGAGGTTGAGCTCCTCAGCGCTCGGCATCTCCGGAGCGGCCTCCGCCGGGGCCTGCTCGGTCACGGTGGTCTCGGTGGTGTCGGCGGTCTCCTCTCCGTCATCGGCGCAGGCGGCCAGCGCGAAGGCTGCGCCGAAAGCGGCGGTGATGGCGGTGATCTTGGACAGCTTCACTAAAAATCTCCTCAATCGGGGCGGTGCCGGTTGTTCCTGGGGTGGACCCGGCACCTGCGTCGGGCTAGATCGTACACGGTGTCAAACACCGATTTCACCTCATCCTGATGGGCACACCATGACAGTTTCCTGAGATACGTCTGTGGCATCGTGGAGACCATGAGCACCGATTCCCGCCACATCAGTGTCCTGACCACCGGCGGCACCATCGCCTGCACCACCGGGTCCGACGGCTCCCTGGTGCCGACCGTCCCCGGTGGGGAACTGCTGGCCACGGTGGACACCCACGCCTGCCTGCACGTGCGGGAACTGACCCGACTCGATTCCTCCTCGATCACGCTCGCCCAGGTCGACGCCCTGATCGACGCGGTCCACGAGGAGCTCGCGGACCCGCGCGTGGCCGGGGTCGTCGTCACCCACGGCACCGACTCGATGGAGGACTCCGCCATCGCCCTCGACTGCGTGCACGGCGATCCCCGCCCGGTGGTCCTCACCGGCGCCCAGCGCCCCTTCGACCACCCCGCCACCGACGGCCCCGGCAACCTCAGCGCAGCGGTGGCACTCGCCGCCGACCCGACGGCCCGGAGCCGGGGCGTACTGCTGTCCTTCGGGGGCCGTACCGTACCGGCCCGGGGTGCCGTCAAACGGCACACCACCGACCTCGACGCCTTCACTACCGCCACGGAACAGCCACTCCCCCGCCCCACCCCGTTGCCACCCACCCCACTCGACGGCACGGAGGTGATGATCCTGGCCGCCTGGCCGGGCGCCGGACGCGAACTCGTCGACGCCGCCGTCGCCGCCGGGGCCCACGGCCTGGTCATCGAGGCAATGGGCTCGGGCAATATCGGCGCCGACATGGGGCGGGGCGTGAGGGACGCGCTGGCCGCCGGTGTGGCGGTGGTGGTCTCCACGCGGGTGGCGGCCGGCCAGGTGGCGCTGGCCTACGGTGGCTCCGGTGGTGGGGCCACCCTCGCCACCCACGGCGCGGTCGCCGCCGGGCACCTGCGGGCGGGCCAGGCGCGGATGGTGCTGGCCACCGCCCTGGCCGCGGGTCGACCGGTCACCGACCTGCTCTAACCGTCCCCCTCCGCCAGCCACTCCCCCCAGTCCAGGCTGTCCACCGGGTCGGCGGGGCGCAGGTCCGGATCATCGGCGGCGAAGGAGCGGGTGCGGCCCGGGCCGGTGGCGCGGGTCTCGAAACGCACGGTGAGCACCCCGTGGCCGGCACCCTGCACCCAGCCATGGCCGAATTCGGCATGCCACACATCCTGGGTGGCCCGCCACCCCGGGGACCCACCCGGCAGCTCACCCCCACCGATCTCCTCCCCGGGTGAGCCACCACGCACCCCCACCTCATAATCGGTGTCCTGCGGTTCCGGCCGGATGACCTGCTGGTCGAGCTCCGGGAAGAGCACGTCCTGCCGGGCACTCTCCAACCCGGAGAAGCCCACCCCGACCAGACGGATCGCCCCCACCTCATCGGGATAACGGGCCAACCGGGCGGCGGAGGCCAGCAGCGTGTCACGATCATCGGTGGCGTACGGCAGGGTCAGCGAGCGGGACTCGATGCGGAAGTCAGCCATCCGCAGCTTGACGGTGACGGTGCGGGCCCCACGCCCGTCGCGGAGCAACCTCCGGTGCGCGCCCCGGCCCGCACGCCCGATGGCCTCGTCGACCTGCCGCCGGCTCACCAGGTCAGTGTCGTAGGTGTGTTCCGCCGAGACCTGCTTGGCCTCCGCCCGCGGCGCCACCGGCCGCTCATCGACACCCCGGGCCAACGACCACAGGCTCAACCCCACGGTCGCGCCGAGGCTGATCTCCACCTCCCGGGCACTCAGGGCAGCCAGGTCCGCGATCGTCACGACCCCGAGCTGGCGCAGCTTCGCCTCCGTGACCGGCCCCACCCCCCACAGCGTCGACACCGGCATGGGGGCGAGGGTCGACTCCCGCTCCTCCTCGGTGATGAGGAACACCCCCTCAGGCTTCGCCTCCCCCGAAGCGATCTTGGCGTACTGCTTGCCCGGCCCCGCCCCGATCGAGGCCGGAAGACCGGTGATGTCCCGGATGACGCGCCGCAGATGCTGCGCCCACTCCCACACCCGGTCCGGCTCCGCCCCCGCCAGCTCCGCCGGTTCGAGAAAGGCCTCGTCGATGCTGAGCTGCTCGACCAGGCCCGCCTCCCGCGCCACGACCTCGAAGACGCGCCGGGAGGCCGTGGAATAGACCTCCTTGCGGGGTGTGACGACGACAGCCGAGAGCCCCACCAGGGCCCGTGCCTGGTGCATCGGCATCGCGGAGTGGGCCCCGAAGCGGCGGGCCTCGTAGGAGGCTCCGGCGACCACACCCCGGCCGCTGACCCCACCGACCAGCACGGGCCGGCCGCGCAGGGTGGGGCGGGTCAGCTGCTCGCAGGACGCGAAGAAGGCGTCCATGTCGATGTGCAGTACCCAGCGGCGCATGTCCTACATGCTAGCCAGGCTAGTTCTTCGCCACCGTGGCCGTGGTGTCCCTGACGACGTCGTGGACCGTGGCACCGGCCAGCGACTCCGTCGTGATCTCCAGGGAGGTGGCGAGCACCTCGGCGGCGACGTGCTCGCGGTGACGGGTGATCCACTCCACCTTCTCCTCCGGCACCGACAGGGTGACGGTGATGCGGTCGGAGACCGCGAGACCGGATGCCTTGCGGGCATCCTGCAGGCCACGGATGACATCCGCCGCCCAGCCCTCGGCCTCCAGTTCCTCGGTGACCTCCATGTCGAGCACGACCAGCCCATCGAGGCCGTCGATGCGCGTGGTGGAGTCCGGGTCCGCCGCCACGAGGCGCTCGGTGTACTCTTCCGCGCCGAGCTCGATGCCGTCGGCGACGACCCTCTCGCCCACGCGCTCGTAGTTGCCGGACTTCACGGCCTTGATCACGCGCTGCACGTCACGGCCGAGACGCGGGCCGGCGACCTTGGCGTTGACGACGACCTCGAAGGTACCCACCGAGTCGATGTCATCGGTGAGGCGCACCTCCCTGACGTTGACCTCATCGCGGATGATCGGGGTGAAGTCGGCCAGCAGGGAGGATTCCGGCAGTGCCACCGTCAGGGCGGGCAGCGGCAGACGGTTGCGCAGCTTATGTGCCTTGCGGATCGAGGAGGCCGAGGAGCACACCGCGCGGGTGGCGTCCATGGCCGCGACCAGCTCGGCCTCGGCCGGGAAGTCGGCGGCGTCGGGGAAGTCGGTCAGGTGGACCGAGCGTCCGCCGGTCAGGCCGCGCCAGATGACCTCGCTGAGGTACGGCAGGAGCGGGGCCGCGACCCGGGTGAGGGTCTCCAGCACCGTGTAGAGGGTGTTGAAGGCCTCCGGGTGTGCATCATCACCGGCCCAGAAGCGGTCGCGGGAACGACGTACGTACCAGTTGGTCAGGGCGTCGGAGAACTGACGGACCTCGTCGCAGGCGCGGGAGATGTCGGTGGCGTCGAGGGCCTCGGTGACGTCGGCGACCAGATCGTGCAGCTTGGCCAGGATGTAACGGTCGAGCACGTGCTCGGAATCCACCGACCACTGCGCCGGCTTCGAGGAGTACAGCTGCAGGAAGGAGTAGGCGTTCCACATCGGCAGCAGTGCCTGACGCACGCCCTCCCGGATGCCCTGCTCGGTGACGATGAGGTTGCCGCCACGCAGGATGGGCGAGGACATGAGGAACCAACGCATCGCATCCGAGCCGTCCCGATCGAAGACCTCGTTGACGTTGGGGTAGTTGCCCTTGGACTTGGACATCTTCAGGCCGTCATCACCCAGGACAATGCCGTGGGCAACGACCTTCTTGAAGGCCGGGCGGTCGAACAGGCCGACGGACAGGACATGCAGCAGGTAGAACCAACCGCGGGTCTGCCCGATGTACTCGACGATGAAGTCCGCCGGAGCGTGGCTCTCGAACCAGTCCTTGTTCTCGAAGGGGTAGTGGAACTGCGCGAAGGGCATGGACCCGGAGTCGAACCACACGTCGAGGACGTCCGGCACCCGCCGCATCGTGGACTCACCCGTCGGATCGTCCGGGTTCGGGCGGGTCAACTCATCGATGTGGGGACGGTGCAGGGAGGTCGGGCGCACGCCGAAGTCCGCCTCCAGCTCGTCGAGGGAACCGTAGACGTCGATGCGCGGGTACTCCTCGCTGTCGGAGACCCACACCGGGATCGGGGAGCCCCAGTAACGGGAACGGGAGATGTTCCAGTCGCGGGCACCCTCCAGCCACTTGCCGAACTGACCGTCGCGGATGTGCTCCGGCATCCACTCGATCTCATTGTGGTTGAGCTCGACCATGCGGTCGCGGATCTTGGTGACGTTGACGAACCAGGACGGCAGCGCCATGTAGATCAGCGGCTCGCCGGAGCGCCAGGAGTGCGGGTAGGAGTGCTCGATGGTCTGGTGACGCACGACCCGGCCGATCTCCTTGAGATCCCGGATGATGTCCTTGTTCGCATCGAAGACCAGCTGGCCGGCGTAGGGCGCGGCCAGCTCGGTGAACTTACCGTCCATGTCGACGGGAATGACCAGGTCGATGCCGTACTTCCCGCACACCGCCATGTCATCCTCACCGAAGGCCGGGGCCTGGTGGACGATACCGGTGCCGTCCTCGGTGGTGACGTAGTCAGCCACCAGCACCTGGAAGGCATTGGGCTGGTCGACGAAGAAGTCGAAGACCGGACGGTAGGTCAGGCCCTCCAGCTGCGCACCGCTCAGGGTGAGCACCACCTCGTGCTCCTCACCAAGCTCCTTGGCGTAGGCGCCGACAAGGTTCTCGGCGAGCACGAACAGGCGACCGGCGAACTCCGCGGAACCATCCCCACCGACGCGCACGACCGAGTAGTTGACCTCGGGGTTGACGGCCAGCGCCAGGTTCGACGGCAGGGTCCACGGGGTGGTCGTCCAGGCCAGAGCGGCAGCCTGCGCCAGCTCCGGGTGTTCCGCCAGGGTCCGCTCCGCGGCGCTGCCCTCCCGGGCACCGGTGAACGGCAGGGTTACCGTCAGGGTCGGGTCCTGACGCATCTTGTAGGAGTCATCCAGGCGGGTCTCCTGGTTCGACAGGGGGGTGTGCTCGGCCCAGGAGTACGGCAGAACGCGGAATCCCTGGTAGATCAGGCCCTTGTCGTAGAGCTCCTTGAAGGCCCAGATGACGGACTCCATGTAGCCCAGGTCCATCGTCTTGTAGCCGTTGTCGAAGTCCACCCAACGTGCCTGGCGGGTGACATATTCCTTCCACTCCTCGGTATAACGCAGCACCGAGGAGGCGCAGTACTCGTTGAACCTGGCCAGGCCCATGTCCTCGATCTGGCCCTTATCCGTGATACCGAGCTGCTTCTCCGCCTCCAGCTCCGCCGGCAGACCGTGGGTGTCCCAGCCGAAGACGCGGGGGACGTGGTAGCCGCGCATCGTCTTGAAACGCGGGACGATGTCCTTGACATAGCCGGTCAGCAGGTGGCCGTAGTGCGGCAGGCCATTGGCGAAGGGCGGGCCGTCGTAGAAGACATACTCCTCGGCGTCCTTGCGCTGCTCCAGAGACCCCTGGAAGGTGTCATCCTGCTTCCAGTAGTCGAGGACATTGAGCTCCATCTCGGGGAACCGGGTGGAACCCCCGGTCATGTCCACCCTGGGGTAGACGCCTCCCACGGCATCGACGGAATCGGTCATTGCTTCGTTCACTTCCTTCACACACGAGGGATCTTGCGTAGTTGTCCTGCAGGGACGCGGAGGCCGCGCGGTACCACCCTGCTTGGACAGCAACTCACTGTCCCGCTTCATTTCCGTGGCGAAGGTCTGTGTCGGTCCCACCCGTCCGGTTCTACTGGGCGGAGAGTCCCTCCCCGCTGTTCTTCCGGAACGCTCCCCGGTGATGGCCGGATCGTAGCGGTAGCCCACCGCGATCACATCCCGGCGGAAATACAGCGCCGAGTATACCCCCAAGGGGCGGGAACACCTAGGCCGACGGAATCAGGAGACCACCAGAATGTCGAACTTGATGTGCACGGTCTCAAAACCGGGGTTACGGATGGTGAAGTTCACGGTCAGCACCCCATCCTGCCGCATGATCATGTTCGTCGAGCCCTGACAGAGCTCATAGGGACCCGGGGTGAACAGCGCTCCGGTCTCCCCGAACGGCACCCGTTGCCCGGCCGAATCAGTGAGGTGCCAGTCGGAACGACACCTGTTGACCACCTCCTTCTCACCCGCCAGGCCGTAGGACCGCCACGTCAGCTTCGACAGCGCAGCGGGGTCGACGGAGTCACCGACCACGGGGAACTGGAGCCGGGCGTTCTGCCCCTCCTCGCTGACCTCCAACTCGATCTTCGTGAAACCCAGCCGTTCCAGGCCCGTAATCTCCCAGCTCATGGCCTCGGGAGGCCCCTGGGCGAAGCCCTCAGGGCCGGTGTCGAGCGTAATCGCGGAGGCGGTCGGCACGTCCTGTACCGCGGAGAAACCACCTGACTGCTTCGCGGAGGGGGCGGGAACGGGAGCAGCTGAGGGCGCAGGAACCTGCTCCCCGGCCCCGGGCGGGGTCTCGGGGCCCGCGGAATCGACCGCAGTGAACAGGGCCTCAACGGCAGGTTCCTCGGCGTCGACGGGCCCGCAGGCGACCAGGAGGAGGCTGAACAGTGCCGAGAATGCGATCAGGGTTTTCCGGCTCCACACGACCATCGGACACCTCCTCGCCCTCAGCGGTTTCTGTCCCCGTTATTATCACCCAACCGGAACCTCAAGTAGACATTGAGGTCGCGTGTCTCCTGTCCGGTATTCGCCCCTCCCCCGGGCCGGGTACCGACGATGACGCCCCAACCCGGATTTCCGGGTTGGGGCGTCATCGAAGTGAGCGAAGGGGGAAGTCTAGTTTTCCTTGCCCGCCCCGTCACCGTTCGGTGCGGAAGAACCGCGGGAGTCCAGCTCATCGAGCTGGGACTGCAGGAGGGTCTTGAGTCGGGTGCGGTACTCACGCTCGAAGGTGCGCAGCTCCGCGATCCGGGTCTCCAGGGCGGTCTGCTGCTGCTTGACCGTGGACATGATCTCGGTGTGCTTGCGCTCCGCCTCCGCCTGCAGGGCGTTAGCCTTGTCCTCGGCCTGACGGATCCGGGCGTCGGCACGCGAGTTCGCCTCGTTGATCGTCTCCTCGGCCTTCTTCTCGGCCTCGGTGATCATGGTGGTGGAGTTGTTCTCCGCCTCCGAGATCTGCGTCTTGGCACGGTCAGTGGCCTCCGCCAGCTGCTCCTTGGCGAGCGAATCCGCTTCCGCCAGCTGGGCCTTGGCCCGGGAGTCAGCGTCCGCCAGCTGCTTCTCGGCGGCGGAACGGGCATCGTCGAGCATGGAGCGGGACTCCGCCTGCGCCTCGGAGGTGAGGCGGTCAGCCATCTCCTGCGCCAGGCCGAGCACCTTGGCGGCCTGCATGTGGGTGTCGACGGTGGCGGTGCCACCGGCCGCGGCCGGAACTGCCGGAGCTGCCGGAGCAGCCTGTGCGGGGGAAGCGGAGGACTTCTTGGCCTCGGCGACCTCAGCGCGGGCCTTCTCGGCCTCGGCCTTGTTGCGCGCGGCGTCATCCTGAGCGGCCTTGACCTGATCCTTGGCGGCCTTGGCCTCGCTCTCGGCCTTGTCGGTGGCCTTCTTCGCGTCGGAGAGCTTCGCCTCGTATTCGTTGCGCAGCTTCGCCTCGATGTCCTTGCGCAGCTTCGCCTCGTCGAGGGAGGAGACCCCCGCGGCACCAGCAGTGCCCTGTGAGCCGGAGTCCAGCCCCTCCACGCGGCCACGCAGCTCCTCGTTCTCATCCTGCAGCTGCGAGAGGGTGTCCTCTACGAGGTCGAGAAACTGATCAACCTCGTCCTCGTTGTAGCCCCGCTTACCGATCGGCGGCTTACTGAATGCGACATTGTGCACGTCAGCTGGTGTCAGCGGCATTGGAGTTCCCTTCGAATTTCGTCGGCCCCTTTGGGCTGGTGCGAGACGGACCCACACTGGGCATTGCAAACTAATAGTACGCTGTGTTCCCGGTCGAGTGTAGCCGGAAGATCACAGACCGGTATCACCGGACACCCTAAACTCTTAGCTGAGGACAGGGCGGGAGACCACCTCGGGTGACCCGCTTCCCCCCGCCCCAGATCACACGAGGAAGACCTGCAGGACGATCACCTGCAGGATCTGCGCGAGGATGAAGAGCACGATCACCGACAGGTCCAGCGCGACGCTGCCCAGGCGTAGCGGAGGGATGACCCTGCGCAGCGCCTTGACCGGTGGATCCGTGATCATGAAGAGTGGTTCAGCCGTCAGGACGAACCACCGGGGCGGCTGAAAATTACGCGAGAACGACTGGATCATCTCGATCACGATGCGCGCGATGAGGACCAGGACGAAGACGCGAAGGATGACATAGAGGACGATTCCGAGCATGCTCACGGTTTCCGAGCCTAATGGAACGACCCCCCTGAATGGCGAACACCCCGCTCGAAGGCGGGGTGTCGGCCTGTGACGGGGCCTCCGGACGTAGGCCCTCAGAGAATGCCCGCGGCACGCTCCAGCTCCAGCGTGGAGACAGAGGCGCCCTCCGGGACGATCGCGAAGAGAGTGCGGTCAGCGGCGTCGAGCTTCTTCATCTGACCACGCACCACGAAGCAGAGACCGGCGGCGAAGTCGATGACGCGGCGTGCCTCCCCGTGCTCCATGCGACTCAGGTCGAAGACGACGGCGTCCCCGTCCCGGAACGGCTCACCCACCCGGGTGGCCTCGGTGTAGGAGGCCAACTCCACCGTCACGATGCGGGAGGTATAGGTACGCTCCTTCGGACGGCTGGCCACCGGTGCGGGGGCGGGCGCCGGGGCTGCCGGTGCCGGCTCAGCATAGCGGCCGTAATCATCGTACTCACGCTCCCGGCGCGGGGCCGGGACGTAGGCGGCTGATCCATCCGAGCGGTAGCGCGGTTCGTCGTCGTAGTAGGCGTCCTCGTTCTCCATGTCGACCGGAGCCAGGCCGAAAAATTCCTTGGCGCTCCTCATGAGTGACATTTAGTGCCTCCCTCTCGGTAGATACCCCGTTCTCGCAGCTGGCACTGCTTCCTTCAGGTTTGTTGGGCCTTACGCTACTGGTCGCTCGCCCAGCACACCAGTACCGACACGCACGATATCGGAGCCTGCGTGGATCGCGGCCTCCAGGTCCCCGGACATGCCGGCGGACAGTCGCAGTGGGCGTCCGACCCGTTCACTCAGCTGATCGGTGAGCTGTCGGGCGGTGGCGAAGACCTCGGCAGGGTCAGCACCCAGCGGGGGAACACACATCAGTCCGGACAGTTCCAGGTGGGTGGCCTCCTCCACGATCTCGACGAGTTCCGGGAGGTGCTCCCCGGTCACTCCCCCGCGGTGGGTGTCACCGTCCGTGGACAGCTGCAGGAAGCACGACAGGCTTGTCGACGTCCGCTCACCCCGCTCCAGGGCGAGGGCCATGCCGCGGTCGAGTCCCTGGGCGAGGCGGCCCGAGTCGAGGGAGTGGACGGAGGACGCCCAGCGCGCGACGGAGTTGACCTTCTTCGTCTGGATCTGTCCGACCATGTGGATGCGGGCCTCCGGCACCTCCCCGGCTTTGGCGCGGGCCTCCTGTTCGCGGTTCTCTGCCACATCCCGCACGCCGAGGGAGACCAGACGGGCGATGTCGGCGGCCGGATGGAACTTGGTCACCGGCAGCAGCGCCACGGAATCGGGTTCGCGTCCGGCGGCGTGGCTCGCCGCCTCGATTCGGGCGTGCACGCGTTGCAGATTCTCCCGCAGTTGCGCGGTGCGGTCGGTCATGGAGGGGTGTCCTTCCTGTCAGTTCCGGTCGTTGAGCCACACCAGGCCGGCCTGCCGGCCGGTGACGCCTTCCCTCCGGTGGGAGAAGAAGTCCGTGTCCTCGATGGTGCAGCGTGGGTCGGCCTCGATGGTGGTCACCCCGAGGCCCATGAGTTGCCGGACGAGGCCGGCGCGCACGTCGATGCCCCAGGTCCCCTTCGTGGTCCGCGTGCGGGAGCCGGGCAGGCGTGACTCGACGTCCAGGGCCATCTCAGCGGGCACCTCGTAGTTCCGGCCGGAAGCCGCCGGTCCCATGAGCACCTGGATTCCGGAGGGGGTGGCCCCCAGGTCCAGCATGGTTTCGACGGTTGCGCGCACGATGCCGTTGCGCGCGCCCATCCGTCCAGCGTGGGCCGCGGCGGCGACCCCTGCGGTGTGATCCGCGAGCAACACCGGCACGCAGTCCGCGACCAGCACGGCCAGCGCGAGTCCCTGTTCGGTGGTCACGAGGGCGTCGGTGGTCTCCACCGGCCCGGTCCGTGGCCCGTCGACGACGGTGACGGTGTTGGAGTGCACCTGCTCCATCCACACGATCCGGGCCGGGTCCAGGCCCACGGTATCCGCCAGTCGGCGGCGGTTGGCTGCGACGGCGGCGGGGTCGTCGTCGACGTGATCGGCCAAGTTGAAGGATGCGTGGGGGGATGCGGAAACCCCGCCCGCACGGCTGGTGAAGACCATGCGGACGGGGCGGATGTGCTCGGTTGCTGCCATGCTCAGAGGTTAGCGCATGAAGCTGGGCACATCGAGGTCATCGCCGTCATCCCGGCGGCGCTCCTGGCTGCGGTAGCGGCTGTCGTCACCGGAGGTGAACAGGCCGCGGGAGTGCTGGCGCTGGCTGCGGTCACGATCCTCCTCGCGGTGACGGTTGCGTGCGGCCGGCTGCGGGGTGGGGCTGCGTTCCGGGGCAGGTGCCGGGGTCGGATCCGACTCCGGGACGGCCTTCTCGCGCTCGTCGAACAGTGCGCCGCGCTCGCTGTTGTTGTCGGACTGGGCCGGGGCCTCAGCCTGCGGGGAGCCCGCCGCCGAGGCGGCGTTGGAGGCCGCGTCGAAACCTGTGGCGATGACGGTGACGCGAACCTCGTCGCCGAGATTGTCGTCGATGATGGTGCCGAAGATGATGTTGGCATCCGGGTCGGCCTGTTCCTCGACGATGGAGGCGGCCTCGTAGACCTCCTGCAGGCCGAGGTCCGAACCGCCGGCCACGGACAGCAGCACGCCCTTGGCCCCCTCCATGGTGGACTCCAGCAGCGGAGAGTTTATTGCCTGCTTGGCGGCGACCATGACACGGTCATCGCCGCGGGCGGAACCCACGCCCATCAGGGCGGATCCGGCGTCCGACATGACGGAGCGCACGTCGGCGAAGTCCACGTTGATCACGCCCGGGGTGGTGATCAGGTTGGTGATGCCCTGGACACCGTTGTGCAGGACCTCATCAGCGGCCCGGAAGGCCTCCATCATGGAGAGGGAGGCGTCACCGAGCTGAAGGAGCCGGTCGTTGGGGATGACGATGAGGGTGTCGCAGACCTCCTTGAGGACCTCGATGCCCTCGAGCGCCTGGCGGGTGCGGCGCTTGCCCTCAAACCTGAAGGGGCGGGTGACCACACCGACGGTCAGGGCGCCGAGCTTCTTGGCGATCCCGGCGACGACCGGGGCCGCACCGGTGCCGGTTCCACCGCCCTCACCGGCGGTGACGAAGACCATGTCGGCGCCCTTGATGGTCTCCTCGATCTCCGACTTGTGGTCCTCCGCGGAGGTACGGCCGACCTCCGGGTTGGCGCCGGCGCCGAGGCCGCGGGTGGCCTCACGGCCGATGTCGAGCTTGGTGTCGGCATCAGAGAACAGCAGAGCCTGGGAGTCGGTGTTTATGGCGACGAACTCGACTCCCTTGAGGCTCTCCTCGATCATCCGGTTCACGGCATTGACGCCACCACCGCCGACACCGACGACCTTGATGACGGCGAGGTAGTTGTTCGGAGAGGTCATGGGTATGGGTCTCGCCTTTCAAGTCTGGGAAAGCTTCTAACGGGGTTTTAAAACGCCCCGTATTCACGCCGGGGCAAACTCTCAGACCATCATGGGGCAAAAACCCTCCGATGGGGAGCACATCCGGGCGGCGTGTCGGGACTCTCAACCTTTGGTTCAGGGTTTCTGACGTGCAGTTATTCAGTTGGTTGAGCGGCACGGGGCGCACCGACCTGAAGACCAGAGTAGCCCAGTCCCCGTTCCACGGTGTCAGACAGCCCCAGCAGTTAACGCACCGTCACCATGGTGGGGGCGGAAATATTCCAGTGCTGGCCGGTCCGGGTGAGGACGGTCTCCATCGCCAGAGCCTTGTCATGGTTGTTCTCGTTCGCCCCCCAGTAGACGGTACGTCCGTCGTGGAGGTGGAACTGGATGTCGGGGGCGCTGGGCGCGTCCACCCTCGCTACCTGCTCAAGGACGTACTCAGGGAGGGAGCCCACGACCTCGGCCACCTCGCTGAGTACGTCAGTCTCGTCAGATCCGGCGCCGGTGATCTCCACCGCGGTCTCCGGTGGGACATCGATGAGAAAGGGGGTACCGGCCCCGTCGATCAGGAGGGCCCCGTCCGGTTCATCGGCGTAGAGTACCGCCTGCCGTTCGATGACCTCCACCCCCAGGGTGTCCGGCCACCGGCGGGACACCGTGACCGAGCGGACCCACGGCAGACCCGCGACGCCAGCTGCGGCGTCGACGATGTCGATCCGCATCATGTTCTCCCCCACGACCACCCCCGTGGCCTCCTGCACCACCTCGTCCGAGATCCGGTCGTTGCCGGTCACCTCGTAATCAGCGACCCGCAACACCGGAAACGCCCACACCGCCCCCACCGCCATGACGGTGAGGGTCATCAGGGCGGCGAGGACGCTGACAATGAGCTTCTTCGACATGCCAGTCGAATCTACCGGCCGAGCCCGTCGAGGATCTCAGCGGCCGACAGGGTCACGCTGCCCGCGCCCATCGTCAGCACCAGGTCGCCGGCGCGGACGAGCCCGCGCACCGTCTCCGGGACAGCGGAGAAGTCCGGTTCGTAGGCGACCTGGCAGGTCATCTGATCGGTGATGATGCGGGCGGTGACCCCCTCCACCGGTTCCTCGCGGGCCCCGTAGATCTCCAGGACCACCGCCGCGTCCGCCAGGGAGAGCGCCTCGGCGAACTCGGAGGCGAACTCCAGGGTGCGCGAGTACAGGTGCGGCTGGAAGACCGCGATGACCCGGCCCTGCCCCTCCGCCTGAACCTTCTCACGTGCCGCACCGAGCACCGCGGTGACCTCCGTCGGGTGGTGGGCGTAGTCGTCGTAGACGCGAACCCCGGCGAACTCGCCGGACTCCACGGTCCCCCGGTACTCGAAGCGGCGACGGACACCGCTGAAACCGGACAGACCGTTCGCGAGCTCCTCCAACTCCCCCCCGGACAGGAGACCCGCGACGAGGGCGGCGGCACCGTTGAGCACCATGTGCATACCGGGGGTCTGGACGGTGACGTCGAGTACCTGATCCCCCACCCTGATCCGGGCCTGGGAGCCCGCCGCCGACACCGCCACGCCCAGGATCTCTGCCGCCACGGGGATCTCCGGGTGGGCGGCGGCCGCCGCGGTGGTGCCGTAGCCGACGACGTTGACACCCCGGGCGAGACTTCTCTCACCCAGCGCGGCGGCGTGCCCGTCATCGAGACAGACCACCAGGTGCCCACCTTCGGTGATGCGGTCGGCGAAGTCGTCGAAGACCCGGAAGTAGGCTTCCGCGGTACCGAAGTAGTCCAGGTGGTCCGGCTCGATGTTGGTCACCACGGCCACATCGGGGCGGTACCGCAGCAGGGAGGCGTCCGATTCGTCGGCCTCCGCGATGAAGGTCTCACCGGAGCCGTGGTGGGCGTTGGTGCCGGAACGGTTGAGCTGACCGCCGATGGCGAAGCTGGGGTCCAGGTGGGCCGCCTGCATCGCCACGACCGCCATCGACGTGGTGGATGTCTTGCCGTGGGTACCCGCGATGAGCACCTGACGACTGCCCTCCATCAGCTCCGCCAGCAGATCTGACCGACGGATGACGGGGATGCCGTGCTCCGCCGCGGCGAGCAGCTCCGGGTTGTCCTGCGGGATGGCGGCGAAGGAGGTCACCACCACGGTGGGCAACCGCCCGTCCACGGCCAGGTTCTCCGCAGCGTGACCGACGGCGATCCGTGCCCCCATGGATCGCAGGGCGAGCACCGGCCGTGACTCCTTGACGTCGGAGCCGGAGACGACCGCGCCCCGGGCCAGCAGGATCCGGGCGACGCCGGACATTCCGGAACCACCGATACCGATGAGATGGACACGGGACAGGTCGACAGGCTGGGTCACGGGGCGCTCCAGGGATTCGTGGGAAAGGAAGGAAGAACGGGAGGGGTCAGGAGACGGACAGATCCGCGATGATCCGGTCCGCCAGGCGGTCGGCGACGTCACTGGACCCACTGCCGGCGGCGGCGGCTCGCATGCGTTCCAGGACCGTCGGCTCCGCGAGAATACCGACGACGTGCTCGACCAACAGATCGGGGTCCAGGTCGGCATCGTCGATCAAGCGGGCGGCGCCGGCAGCCACGACCCCGGTGGCGTTGAGTCCCTGCTCACCGTTACCGTGCGGCAGGGGTACGTACACGGCCGGGAGGGAGGCCGCGGTCACCTCGGCCACGGTCATCGCGCCGGAACGGCAGACGATGAGGTCGGCGACGGCGTAGGCGGCCGCCATGTCCCCGATATAGGGCAGCGGGACATAATGCTCCCGGGCCACGGGCGCGGCATTCTTCCGGCCGTAGGCGTGGAGCACCTGGAATCCGGCGGCGACGAGCCGGTCCACCGCACCCGCCACCGCCCGGTTGAGGCTCGCGGCCCCCTGGGAACCACCGGTGACCAGCAGGGTCGGCCGATCCTCCGACAGCCCCCACTGTTGCCTGGCCCTGGCGCGGGCCAGGCCCGCCGGGTCCTCGCCGACGCCGGAACGCACCGGGATGCCGGTGACCTCCCCCGGCATCCCGGAGTCCGCCACCGCGTTGAAGCCGGTGCCGCCCAACCGCACCCCCAGCTTGTTGGCCATTCCCGTCAGGGCATTCGGCTCCAGGACATAGAAGGGCAGACCGAGGCTGCGTGCCGCCACGTAGGCCGGAGCGGCGACGTAGCCACCGGTGCCGAACAGGGCGTCGGCACGCGTGTCCCGCAGGATGCGCCGCGCCTGCCAGACCGACCTGAGCAGCCGGAACGGCAGCTTCAGCAGGTCAAGGCTGAGGGTGCGCGGCACCGGCACCGGGTCGATCAGCCGCAGTTCGACGCCCCGCTCGGGGACGAGGGAGGTCTCCAGACCCCGGGCGGTGCCGATCGCCGTCAGCTCCACGCCGTACCGTTCCCGTAGCGCCTCTCCCACCGCCAGGGCCGGCTCGATATGACCGGCGGTTCCTCCACCGGCGAGAACAATACTGGGCTGGGATTTTTCCACGGCCTACCGTCTCCTATCCTGATCACGACGTGGGTGCTCACGCAGCCGGGTGCGTTGCGGCCGGTCGCGGAGATCCTCACTGACGGTACCAGCGTCACCCCGGGGGCGACGGCGGCCGGTCACGGGGTCGCCGAAGCGTTCCGCCGCCCGGCGCGGAGTCTGGCTGCCCCGTGGCTCCCGGGGCGGGTTCGGGTCCCCCGCCCCGGGGGTGGGTTCCCCGATCAGGAAGATCCGGTCGAAGAGGGGACGCCCGTAGGACTGCATCGCCGAGACGGCCTCCGGTTCATGGCGTGCCATGGAGGCCAGCAACCCCATCGAGGCCAGCGTGATGATCACGGAGGTACCACCCGCGGAGATCAGGGGCAGCTGGATGCCGGTGACCGGCAGGACACCGACGACATAGCCGATGTTGGCGAAGGCCTGGGACACCACGCCAGCGGTCAGGGTGGCCGCCATGAGCGACTGGAACTGGTCCTGGGCGCGCAGGGCGGTCCGGAGGCCGAAGACACCCAGGGCGGTGAACAGGAAGATGACCAGTGCCCCGCCCCAGAGACCGAGTTCCTCGCCGATCACCGCGAAGATGAAGTCGTTCTTCGCCTCGGGAAGGTAGAACCATTTGGCCCGGGACTGACCGAGTCCCACGCCGGAGACCGAACCGTCTGCCAGGGAAAGAAAACCCTGGTAGGACTGGAACGCCCAGCCCTGGGTGTCCTGGAACCGGCCGAAGAGGGCGTCGAAGTAGACGTGGAATCGGTAGGAACGGAAACCGCCCAGGAACATCAGGGCCGCCATGCCTGCGGCGGCGATCAGGCCGGCGGCGAGGATCCAGCGCAGGTTGACGCCTGCGAAGAAGAGCGTGAAGACGATGACGATGGCAAAGGCCACCGCCATGCCAGCATCGCCCTGAGCGAAGATCAGCAGCATGAAGACCAGCGCGACGATCGTGTAGATCGTGAAGGGGCTGCGCAGACCGGAGCTGGTGTGGCGTTTGTCCGCCAGGAAGGAGGCCCCCCAGATTCCGATGGTCACCTTCGCCACCTCAGAGGGCTGCAACCGCAGGGGGCCGAGCACGATCCAGGACTGGGACCCCACTTCCTCACGTCCCGTCCCGATACCCGGGATGAGTACCAGGACCAGCAGCAGCAGCGATATCCCCAGCAGCCAGGGGGCGATCCTGCGGATGAAGCCGGGCCGGATCTTCAGTGCCAGCCAGAAGACCAGCAGGCCGACGATGACCATGGCGCCCTGGCGTATCGCCTGGCCCCACACGGTGCTACCCTCGATGACCGACCACGTCATCGAGGAGGACATCACCATGACCACCCCGATGCCGGTGAGCAGGAACACCACGGAGCGAATCATCAGGTAGTCGAAACCCGGGCGGGCGTTCAACCACTGGTTGAGGGCGGAGAAGGTCCTGACGAGACGACCCGGACGCTGCCGGGTGGTCATGGCAGGGTCCCCTGCTTCTGCTCCAGCCGGTCGACGTGCCGACCCACGGCCTCGATGAAGAGGTCACCGCGCTGGGCCATGCCGGTGTACATGTCGAGGGAGGCCGCCGCCGGGGCGAGCAGCACCGTGTCACCCGGCTCGGCGATGGACACGGCCCAGTCGATGAGCTCGTCCATGGCCCCGGAGGGGTCAGTGGAGTCGGTGACCTGTAGCCGGGCATGCGGGGCGTGCCGTTCCAGGGCCTTCGTGAACTGGGCACGGTCCACCCCCAGCACCGCAGCAGCCTTGAGACGGTCGGCGTGACCGGCCACCAGCCCGGTGATGTCCGCGCCCTTGAGCTGGCCGCCGGCCACCCAGATGACGGAACTGAGGCCGGACATCGCGGCATCGACGGCGTGCGGGTTGGTGGCCTTGGAGTTGTCGATGAAGCGCACTCCCCCACGAGTCTCCACGGTCTGTCCCCGGTGACCGGCCACCTGGAAGGAGTGGAGGGCGGCGGAGATGTGCTCGGGACGCGCCCCCTGGGAGCGTGCCACGGCCGCAGCGGCGAGGGCGTCGAGTACGCCGGCAGGTCCGGAGGGCTCGATGCCCCTGGCCCGGGCCAGTGCGACCGGTTCCGCACCGGTGTTGTCCACCAGCATGCCGTGGCTGACCCCGAACTGTCCGTGTTTCGGTTCGTCGAGGGTGAAACCGATGAGGTTAGCCGGGGGCACCCGCCGGAGTTGTTCCCGCACGCGACGGTCATCGACCCCTGCGATGGCCACTGGGGCGGTGAGCACCCTGGCCTTCGCCGCGACGTAGTTGGTGAAGCTGCCGTGCCAGTCGATGTGGTCGTCGGCGAGGTTGAGCAGGACCCCGGCGTCCGGGGTCAGCTGGGAGGACCAGTGGAGCTGGAAGCTGGAGAGCTCCGCGACGAGGACGTCGATGCGTTCTCTGTCGACGAGGGCATCGGTCACTGCGACGCCGATGTTGCCCACCGCCTCCGCCCGCAGACCGGTGTCCCTGCCAAGCTCCCCCATCATGGCGGCCAGCATGGCGGTGGTGGTGGTTTTCCCGTTCGTACCGGTGACCACCAGCCAGGTGCGCGGCGGGCCGAAGACCCCCGCGCGGTCGAGCCGGTAGGCCAGCTCCACGTCGCCGATGACCTCGCAGTTGGCGAAGGCGGCGTCGACGAGCAGTGGTGAGTCAGGACGCCAGCCCGGCGAGGTCACCAGGGTGGAGTACTCCATGAGGCGGCCGCGGGCCTCAGCGACGTCGATGCCCCCGGCCCGGCCGCCGGTCTCCGCCACGGCGCGGGCGAGTGCCCCGGTGTTGTCGTCGGCGATGGTGGTGTCGATGCCGAGATGGGTGAGCAGGCGTGCGCAGCCGACACCGGAGACACCGGCGCCCGCCACGAGGACCTTGCCCGAGAGGACGGAGAGGGCTTGGTTATCGGTAATGTCGGCTCCATTCACAGCAGACTCACTCCGGTGGTGCTGAGCCATTCACCGTAGAAGATGGTCACACCCAGCATGACAGCCATCGCGGCGATGAGCCAGAAACGGATGACGACGGTCGTCTCAGCCCAGCCACCGTTCTCGAAGTGGTGGTGGAAGGGGGCCATGCGGAAGAAGCGCTTGCCGGTGGTGCGGAACACGATCACCTGGATGACCACGGAGGCGGCCTCGATGACGAAGAGGGCACCGATGATGATCATGAGCAGCTCGGTGCGCGATGCCACGGACAGGCCGGCGACCAGGCCACCGAGGGCCAGGGAGCCGGTGTCCCCCATGAAGATCTTCGCCGGTGCGGCGTTCCACCACAGGAAGCCCAGGGAGGCACCGAGGCCGGCGGCGGCGAGCACCGCCAGGTCCAGGGGGTCGCGCACGGAGTAACAGCCCGGCTCCACGGACACCGAGCAGGAGTTGCGGAACTGCCAGAAGGTGATGATCGTGTATGCGCCCATGACGAAGGCGGTGGCGCCGGCGGCCAGGCCGTCCAGACCGTCGGTGAGGTTGACGGCATTCGACCAGGCGGAGACCAGGATGTAGATGAAGACCAGGAAGATGATGGTGCCGATGACGGCGCCGCCGATGGCCAGGTCCAGCGTCTCAATGTCGCGGATGAAGGACAGGTTCGTCGATCCCGGGGTCAGCCCCTGCTCGTTGGGGAACTGGAGGATCAGCAGACCGAAGGCGACGGCCAGCACGAGCTGGCCGAGGAGCTTGGCGGTCTTGTTCAGGCCGAGGTTGCGGGCCCGGAACAGCTTGATGAAGTCATCGGCGAAGCCGAGCGCACCCAGTCCGAGGGTGAGTCCCAGAACCAGTAGCCCGGAGGCGGTGAAGGCGCTCGCGCCGGTGGTCAGACCGTAGATACCGCTGGCGAGATAGGCCACGAGGATACCGGCGAGAATGGCGATGCCACCCATCGTCGGTGTGCCACGCTTACGCAGGTGTGACTTCGGGCCGTCCTCCCGTATCTCCTGCCCGATGCCTTCCGCCGAGAACCAGCGGATGAGCAGCGGGGTGGTGAAGATGGCGACGAGGAAGCTCACGATTCCTGCGATGATGATCTGGGTCACTTCTTTATGTCCCTGTTCTCCGTGATGTCTGGGGTTCGGGCTCTTCCCGTACCAACTCGTTCTCTCATCCTGCCGAACGTACTATCCGTCTTCGAGCAGGGTCTCCGCCACCCGCCACAGCCCCTGGGCATTGGATGCCTTGATCAGGACCACATCATGGGAGGCACTGGCTTCCAGGAGCGTGATGACGCGCCCGGTGGCGGCGGCCATGTCGGGGGCGATCTCCGTAGGTATACCCCGTTTCTCCGCCCCGGTGGCCATGACGCGGCAGTTCTCCCCCGCCCCCACCACGATCAGGTGGTCGATGTGGTGACGGGCCAGTTCTCCGCCGAGGGCACGGTGGGCGTCAAGCGCCCCCTCCCCCAGCTCGCTCATCTCACCGAGCACCGCGATGGAGCGGGCCTGCGGGCGGGCAGTGGCGGTGTAGGCCAGGGCCGCAATGCCGGCACGCATGGAATCGGGGTTGGCGTTGTAGGCGTCGTTGATGACGGTCACACCGTCCGACCGGGTACTGACGTCCATCCGGTGGGCGGAGGTCGTGCGGTGGGCGTTGAGCCCCTCCGCCACCTGGTGCAGGCTCAGTCCGGCCTCGATGCCCACGGCCGCGGCGGCCAGGGCGTTGGAGACCTGGTGGGCGCCGAAGACCTGGAGGGTCACCGGGACGGGGGGCTCGCCCGGCGCGTGCAGGAGGAAGGAGGCGCGGGCGATGTCGTCGAGCCGGATGTCGCTGGCCCGGTAGTCGGCGTTGCCTTCCGTGGAATAGGTCACGACCTTCGCGGCCGTGCGTGGGGTCATGGCGGCGACGAAGGGGTCGTCGGCGTTGAGGACGGCCACCCCGCCCTCCCCGGCGGTCGGCAGCGACTCGATCAGTTCGCCCTTCGCGCGGGCGATGTTCTGACGGGAACCGAATTCACCGATGTGGGCGGAACCGACGTTGAGAACCGCACCGATCTGTGGCGGAGCGATCTGTGCGAGATGGGCGATGTGCCCGGGGCCGCGGGCGGAGAGTTCCGCGACCAGGAACCGGGTGTCCCGGTCACAGCGCAGGGCGGTGTAGGGGTGCCCGATCTCATTGTTGAAGGAACCGGGCGGGGCGACGGTTTCTCCGGCGGTGCGCAGCACGGAGGCGATGAGGTCCTTGGTGGAGGTCTTGCCGGCGGAGCCGGTGATCCCCACGACGGTCAGGTCCTGGTCCGTGATCAAACGGCTAACCACGGCCTTCGCCAGCGCGGACAGCGCACCCACGACGGCAGCGGCGGACCCGTCCGGGTCATTGGCGTAGAGGTCGGCGTTGTCCCCCTCCGGGACAGGGACGGGGTCGACCACTATGGCGGGGACTCCCACCGGCCGGGCCGCCAGCACAGCGACGGCACCCCGGGTGAGGGCGGTGTCCGCGAAATCGTGGCCGTCCACCCGGGCACCGGGCAGGGCGATGAATAACCCACCCGGGGTGACCTTCCGGGAGTCGAACTCCACGAAACCCGTCACCTGCGCCTGTGGATCAGGCACGTCGTGGAGGGTGCCGCCGGTGATGGCCGCGATCTCTTCGAGGGTCAGTGCGATCATGCCTGGTCCTTCCGGTTGCCCTGGTGTCCATGGTCAGCCAACGCCCGACGGACCTCTTCGCGGTCGTCGAAATGATGGTCGACGCCCGCGATGAGCTGCCCGACCTCATGCCCCTTACCCGCGACCACGATACCGTCCCCGGATCGGGCCCAGGCGACGAGCTCATCGATGGCGGTGGCGCGGTCACCGATCTCCCGGATCTCCGCGCCGGTCCGGGCGGCGGTGTCGGTGGCACCCTGCATGACCGCTGCGCGGATCGTGGCGGGAACCTCACTGCGGGGGTTGTCGTCGGTGACAATCACCAGGTCGGCTCGCTGGGCTGCCTCGGCCCCCATGAGCGGGCGTTTGGAGGCGTCCCGGTCACCGCCGGCACCGACGATGACGCCGAGCCTGCCGGTGATCTGGCTCCGCAGGGTGTCGAGCACCGCTGCCACAGCCGCGGGCTTGTGTGCGTAGTCGACGACCGCCAGGAAGTCCTGTCCCGCGTCGATGGCCTCCATGCGGCCGGGAACGGCCACGTCCGGGAAACCATGGACGAAGGCCTCGATATCCACGCCGACGGCCCAGGCCAGTCCGGTGGCCAGGGCGGCGTTGGCGATGTTGAAGTCACCGGGCAGCGGTAGGGTCGCCCGGATCTCATGGCCGGGAAGCTCGATGTGCAGCTGCTGGACGCCGGCTGCGTCCCTGCTGACCTGCCGGGCCCGGACTGTGGCCTCCCGGCCGCCACCGGTGGAAACGGTGACCGGGTCACCGGCGAGTTCCGCCATCCGGCATCCCCAGTCGTCGTCCACGCACACCACCCTGTGCCTGGCCGCGACCGGCGAGTCTGGGCGGAAGAACAGCGCCTTGGCGGCGAAGTAATCCTCCATCGTGGGGTGGAAGTCCAGGTGGTCCTGGGAGAGGTTGGTGAAACCGGCGGCGTCGAAGACCGTCCCGTTGACTCTGCCGAGCTCCAGCGCGTGGGAGGAGACCTCCATGACGACGTGGGTCACCCCCTCCGCCAGCATCCTGCTGAAGAGCATCTGCAGGGTGGTGGCCTCCGGCGTAGTGAGGGCGGTGGGGACGGCACGGCCGTTGATCCGGGTGCCGGTCGTGCCGATCAGTCCGACCGGGTGCCCGGCGGCGATCAGTCCTGCCTCCAACAGATGACTCGTGGTGGTCTTACCGGAGGTTCCGGTCACACCGATGACGGTCAGCGCACGTGAGGGGTGTCCGTGGACCTCCGCGGCGACGGGTCCGAGCACCGCCCGGACATCATCGACGACGAGGACGGGGCGGGTCTCCCCCGCATCCCGGAGGATCTCCGACCCTGCCTCATCGGTGAGGATCGCAATGGCGGGTGACCCAGCCGCGAATCCCGCCCCGTGGGTCTGGGTACCGGGAACGGCGGCGAAGAGGACGCCGCTATCCTCCATCGACGTGGAGTCGATGCTCACCGAGGTGACGGTGAGATCGGGCGCATCACCGTCGGCCGGGCTTCGACGGGCGCCCGCCAGGTCCGCGAGTTCAGAGATAGTGGGTGCCATGGGCTGCAATCCTCCAGGTGGGTGGTCAGTGGGCCTGGAGGATCAGCTGACCCTCCATGAGCTGGGACGGCGGAATATTATCGCGGTTGAGCAGCCAGGAGGAGATATCGCGGTACAACGGCGCGGCGGACTGCCCTCCTGCCCCGCCTTCCTCGACACCGCGCTCCGGATCATCCACCATGATCGCGACCACGAAACGGGGGTCGTCCGCCGGCGCCACCCCGGCGAAGGTGACCCAGTAGCTGTTGTTGGAGTAGGCACCGGTGTCCGGGTCGACCTTCTGGGCGGTGCCGGTCTTTCCGGAGGTCTGGTAGCCCTCGATCGCACCCCCGGGGGCGGTGCCGGACTGCACCCCGGTCGGATCGCTCTGGGTCACCGCACGGAACATGTCGATGGTCGCCTGTGCGGCCTCCGGGCTCACGACCTGGGTCCGCTGGGGTTCGCCCTCCTCCCGGACGGTGCCGTCGGCGGCGGTGACCCGCTCGATGATCCGGGGCTCGATGCGTTCGCCGTCGTTGGCCAGGGCCTGGTAGACACTCGCCATCTGCAGGGTCGTCCAGCTCATTCCCTGACCGATCGGCAGGTTGGCGAAGGTGCCGCCGGACCACTGCTCCAACGGCGGCAGCAGACCCGCCGACTCGTTGGGCAGTTCAACGCCGGTGGGTCGGCCAATGCCGAACCGGTCGAGGTACTCCGCGAACTTCTCCTCTCCGAGGCGGTCCGCCAGCATCAGCGTGCCAACGTTCGAGGACTTCCCGAAGACACCGGTGGTGGTGTAGGGCAGGACGTCGTGTGCCCATGCGTCCCGGACGGTCACCCCCGCCATGTCGATGGAACCCGGCACCTGCAGCACCTCATCCGGGGTGGTGAGTCCTTCTTCGAGGGTGGCGGCGGCGGTGATGATCTTGGCCACCGACCCCGGCTCGAAGGGGTGCGAGATCGGCTGGTTCTCGAAGTCCTTGCCCCGCTCAAGTTGGGCGGCGATGTCACCGTTGGGATCGATGGTGCCGGTGTTGGCCATGGCCAGCACGTCACCGGTGGCGACATCCAGGACCACGGCCTCCACGGACTTCGCCCCCGAGTTGGTCTTCGCCTGCTCCAGCAGCTGCTGAACGTAGGTCTGCAGGTCAAGATCCAGGGTCAGCTCGATCTGGGAGCCGTCGACAGCGGGGACGGTGTCACGAACCGTCCCGGGGATGGCCTGGCCATCCGTGGAGACGTCCTCGGTGGAACGGCCGTTGATACCGGAGAGCAGGGAGTCTGCGGAGGCCTCCAGGCCGAACTGCCCCTCACCATCCATCGACACACGACCGATGATGTTCTCACCGATGGCACCGTTGGGATACTGGCGGATGTCCTGGTGGTCCGCCGCGACGCCGTGGAATGCGGCGGCGATCTCGGCGGCCACATCCGGATCGACGTTGCGCACCAGCACCTCGTAATGAGTATCGGCAGTGAGTTTATCGAGGATCTGCTCCGGCTCAACCGAGAAGGAGGCGGCGCCAGCATCCTCGATCATGCCGGGGATCTCCGTGGACATGGTCTCCAAGACCGCCGATACCCGGTCATCGAGCTCCCCGGCGATCTGTTCCTCACTGATCCCGTCCTGCTCACCCGCCATCCTCATGGCGAGATCCTCCTGTTCCCGCAGCTCCTGCCGCATCCGTATCGGCGAGATGGTCAGGCTACGGGCCTGCATCGTGTAGGCGAGCTGATTTCCCTCCCGATCGATGATCTCACCACGACGCGCCGGATCGACGTAGATGCGGGCACGCTGTTCCTGCGCCTGAGCTGCCAGGTCAGGTCCCCACACGACCTGCACCCAGGCCAGACGTCCAACGAGCACGAGGGAGAGCACCACGAAAACCGTGATGATCAGCCGGAGGCGACCGCCAGTGACCGACTGTTGGGCAGGCTTCTTATGCTCCGGCACGGAAGCGGCAGGCGCGGGGTGTGCCTCCACCCGCTGCTGGCGACGACTGGTGGCACGTTCCCCGCGGGCAGGTTGCCTGCGTGGTGCCGCGGACGGCGAACGGCGGGACGAGTAACCTCGCCCCGCCCCTCCTCCTGGGGGACCGGATGGAGTCACTGCCCGTTCTCACCGCCCTGCTCACCCATCGCATTCACGGAGGCGGCAGGCACCGCCGGGACACTCGGGGTGTAGGGGGCGACCCCCGGCGCAGGGCTCGTCGGCGGAAGCTGTCGCCCCTGCGGGAGCGATTCCAGGCTGTCACCAAGTTCCTCGATGGCAGCCGGGTCACTGGAGGGCTGGCCGGGCCGGATGGGTTGGCCGTTCACGTCGAGGATCGGGCGGGTCGCGGGATCGGCGGACCGCTCCTCCACGATCTCCCCGTCCCCCCTCACCTCGAGGATGCCCGGCTGCGTGGGCACAGCCATCCCCATGTCGATGGCGCGCCGGACGATCTCGGCGGAGGAGCTGACGTTCTCCAGGTCGCGGTTGAGTGTCTCCAGCTGGTTGGACAGCTGTCGTTCCTGCGAGGACATCTGCTGGATCTGGAAAGCCTGCTGGGTGGACACTCCCGAGAGCGACATCGCCAGTGCCACGCCGAGGATCAGCATGCCGAAAGCAACTGCGGCGAGCTTGGCCCACAGGGTCGTTCGCCGGGCCGGGGAGACCCGGCGACCACGAACCGAGACCACCTGCTGTGAACCGAGGCTGCGCTGGAAGTTCTTACGTCTGTTGGGGCCCGGAAGATGCAGGTCGCGGGAGCGTTCCGGCCTCCTGGTGGACGGCCCACCCCCGGGGCGGGCGAGGCCCCGTCGGTCAAGCACGGCGGTGGAGTCACGGCTGCTGCCCATGGTGGCTTGCCCCTTCCGGTCATGGGTGGTGCGGGCTGAGGTTCTGGCTCGGGAGGGAGGCGGGGATGTTCGCGGGGTCACAGCTGCGTCCCCTCAGGCTCGGGGAGCCTTTCGAGGGCACGGACCCGCACCGGGGCAGCGCGGGGATTCTCCTCGATCTCGGCTGCGGTGGCCTTTTCCGCACCACGGGTGACCGTGCTGAACTTGGGGGCGGTACCCGGCAGATCGATCGGCAGGCCGGGCGGGGTCTTCGAGGCCGTCATCTCCGCAAAGGCCGCCTTGACGATGCGGTCCTCGAGCGACTGGTAGCTCATGAACACGGCGCGGCCGCCGACGGCCAGCCGGTCAGCGATCAGGGGGATCACGTTCTCCAGGGACTCGAGTTCGGCGTTGACCTCGATACGCAGGGCCTGGAAGGTGCGCTTGGCGGGATGGCCGCCGGTACGGCGGGTGGCGGCGGGAATGGCCGCGTAGAGCAGTTCCACCAGTCGGGCGGAGGTGGTGAACGGCGCCTTCTCCCGCTCCCGCAGGACCGCGGAGGCGATCTTGCCCGCGAAGCGTTCATCGCCGTAGGTCTTGAGTATGCGGGCGAGCTCACCGTGTCCGTAGGTGTTGAGGACCTCGGCGGCGGTGACGCCGCGGGTGGGATCCATCCGCATGTCCAGGGGGGCGTCAGTACGGTAGGCGAAACCACGGTCCACCTGGTCAAGCTGCATGGAGGAGACACCGAGGTCGAACAGCGCGCCCGCCACACCGTGGGTGCGGGCCAGCTCGAAAATCTCCCCGTCATTATCGTCGATGGCCTCGGCGACGCCGTCGAAACGGGTCTGGACCCCCACGAAGCGATCACCGAAACGGGCGAGCCGCGCGGTGGCGTCGGCCAGCGCCCGGGGATCCCGGTCGACGCCGATGACACGTGCCTCAGGGAAGACCGTGAGGAAGTGTTCGGTGTGCCCGCCGGCCCCCAGCGTCGCATCGACGATGATCGCCCGGTCACCCAGCGTGGTGACCGGGGGGGCGATGAGTTCCGTGACCCGGTCACGGAGGACGGGGACATGGCCGTGATTGGCGTCGATGTCGTAGTTCAGCCCGGTGGCCGTGGTGCCGCTCTTATCGGTCATGGTGGCTTCGCCCCTCTCCTGCCTCCACGCCTCCCGTCCCGCCCTCCGGCCGGGTGGGGTGCGTACAGGGCCCTGTCCGATGTGTTCATCTGATGTCGGGGAAGTACACCAGAGCATCACCTCGAACAGGGTCCTTACACGCGCCCCACCTGACCGGTCTCCCGGCCGGGGCCGGGAAGGGTCAGAGTAGTCCGCCGAGGACGTCGTCTGCGTCGGCCGCCGAATAAACGGCCTCCGTTTCCTTCTGATAAGCGGCCCAGGACCCGGAGTCCCAGATTTCAAGGAAATCCACTGACCCGATGACCACGCAGTGCCTGGTCAGGCCCGCGTACTCACGGTGGGAGGCCGACAAGATGATGCGACCACTCGCGTCGAGCCGCTGTTCATCCGCACCTGCTGCCAGATGCCGGATGAAGGCGCGGGCCGTCGGACTGGTCCGGGACACGGCCGCCGCCTTAAGCGCACGGGCCATGAACTCCTCCCGGGGATAGACCGCAAGACTGTGGTCCTGCCCCTTCGTGACCATCAACCCTCCGGCGAATTTCTCACGGAATTTCGCCGGAAGAGTCAACCTTCCCTTGTCGTCGAGTGTCGGAGTGTAAGTTCCGAGAAACATCCCGGATCACCCTCCTGGACCCGACGCCACCGGTTCAGTTCAGTTTTCTTCCTTGCCATGACTTGGGCCAGTCACTGAACGGACCCTTGCCACCGCTGGGCCCCACAATACCCCACCCCGCCCCACCGCTACTAGCAAGCCGCCCCATATTCGATATCCCTACCATCATAATTGCTGGTCACAAGAGTTCAAATCGGAGGGGAGGGCAACGGGGCGCCCCTCAAAGGGGCTCCTTTCGCGTCACTTCAGCCACAAAGGTCGCACTGACACCGTCAGTTACAGCAATTCCCCTCCGACCATCCCCGCCCACAGACGTCCCGATTTTACCAGTTAACCTGCAGTTACAAGGCAGAATCCTGACAGCTAGACCACAGTGTAAAGACGGAACCACAAAGGGTCCCGACATCCACCGGATGTCAGGACCCTTGCTCGGGGCGCTCAGTAACTAACTACTGACCCTCGAACCGACGACGGAAATTCTCCTCCATCCTGCTGCCCCGGGGCGAACCTGAACCACGGCGGGCACGATCGGCCCCGGACTTACGGAGGGAGGACGGGGACGCATCACCGTCACCCTTCAGCATCCAGACACCGGCCCCGAACATGACCAGGAACCCCACGACACTCAGGATCACAAACCACAGGCTCTGCTGTGCGAGTACCACCCCACCGACAAGCATGACCAGGCCCACGACCGCCAGGGCCACCCCACGCAGGGTGATGCCACCGGCGCCGGGAACCCCGAAACCGCTGTCGCCCGACACTGACGCCCCGAACTTGGGGTCGTCAGCGAGGAGAGACTGCTCAATCTCCCGGAGCGCTCGCTGCTCCTGCTCTGAAAGCGACACTGTTCCTCCCGCATCTGGATGGGCGCTTTTTCACTTCATAGGTTTAACGCCCAGAGTAACGGGATTGTTCCCGGAATTACCAGCCCGGCTGAATAGCGGGGTGACAGCGGCTAGGCGGCCGCACTCCCCCAGCCCGCCTCCAGCTCCACTTCTGCGAGAAATCCCTCGGTCATCCGCATGACACGCGTGACGATCCGGGGATCGACCCCCGGCTCCAAGCCGGAGGAGACCCGGGAGCGCAGACGCGAATACTGTTCGAACTCGGCCGCCCGCCGCTCCCCGTCATCATCGACCAGACGGAGCCGGTCCCACGCCCCGGTAGGGAGGCGCCGCCGGCGGGCGAGAACCGGAGAACCTGATATCCGGGCACCTGCGCACCGGAGCGCCGCCTGATAGCACGACTCGAGCGCGAATTCCCACTCCCCCGCCTCAGCATGCCGCCGCGCCCGCCCGAAGAGCGCCCGGGCCTTGAGGATGAAGTCCGCGCGCTTCGTTCCCGGCGCGACCTCCGCGGCGGAATAACCGGTCGTGGCTGAGCTGATCTTTGCCATCGGGCCCTCCTGTGCCGACCGCACGTGGTCCCCGAATCATAGAACGGGCTTTCGAGGTGGTCAATAGTTTTCGGTGGCCTTCCCCCCACTGCCGCCCTCTTCGTGATTCGATGGTGGGGTGACTGTGGAGATTCGACGTTTGTCCTCCCATGAGTTCGCCGTGGCCACCCCCCGGCTGGTGGACATCTACCTTGAGGCGATGAAATATGACCCGACGATCCGGAAGAACCGCATCGACGTGTGGCGTCGTGAGGTCTCCCAGCCCGGCTTCGCCGCCCTCTGTGCGATGAGGGACGGCAGGATCATTGGACTGGCCTACGGCTACCTGGGTTCCCCCGACTATTGGTGGGACCGGCAGATCCGGCGTGGTCTCCGGGAGCGCGGCGGCCCCGACGCCGGGGAGCAGGCCCTGCTGCGCGACTATTTCGAGATCGCGGAGATCCATGTCCTCCCCGCCGCCCAGGGGCACGGCGTAGGTAGGCGGATGATCACCGCCCTGCTGCATGACACCTCCGCCTCCCGGGCGCTGCTCTCGACGCCGGAGGTCCCCGGCGAACGCAACCACGCCTTCGGGCTGTACCGTTCGCTGGGATTCACGGATCTGCTGCGGGAGTTCCACTTCGACGGGGACCCCCGGCCCTTCGCGATCCTCCGGGTGACCCTGCCGCTGGTGGAACACACCTCCTGATCCGGCTGGGAGGAAGCTCCTGGGTATCGTGGAGATGTCATTTCACCCCACGATGTTGCGGAGACCCCAGCAGTGACCAACACCGATCCCAGGATCCCCACTCTCGACCAGGTGCCCGACGCCGCCCGCGCTGCGCTGTCCTCCTTCATCGACTCCCGGCGCGCGGAGATTGATGTCATCGGGGGCCCGGTCTCATCCTCACTGACGCACCTGGAGTCCTTCGTGCTCGGCGGTGGAAAGCGCATCCGTCCGCTCTACGCCTGGGCGGGATTCGTGGGAGCGGGAGGCCTCGAGAACACCGATGAGGATCCCGCGGCGGTACTCAATGCCGCGGCCTCACTGGAGTTCATCCAGGCCTGCGCGCTGATCCACGATGACATCATCGACGCCTCCGACACCCGCCGTGGCTCCCCGACGGTGCACCGCGCCGTCGAGAAGCGTCACACGGATAACGGCTGGACGGGTGAGGCCGCGCACTTCGGTGAGTCCGTCGCCATCCTGGTGGGTGACCTGGCCCTGGTGTGGGCCGAGGACATGCTGCAGGATTCCGGCCTCTCGGTGGAGGCGCTGCGGCGGGCGCGGGAGCCGTGGCGGGCGATGCACACGGAGGTCATCGGTGGGCAGCTGCTCGATATCTCCCTGGAGGCCACCGCCGATGAGCGCGTGGAGCTGGCGGAGTCCGTCAACCGCTACAAGACGGCCGCCTACACCATCGAGCGCCCCCTCCACCTGGGTGCGGCACTGGCGGGCGCGGACGAGTCGCTGATCGGGGCGTTCCGTGGTTATGGCCGCGACATCGGTCTGGCCTTCCAGCTGCGCGACGATCAGCTCGGGGTCTACGGTGATCCGGCGGTCACGGGCAAACCGGCGGGCGATGATCTGCGGGAGGGCAAGCGCACCGTGCTGCTGGCACTGGCGCTACAGCGGGCCGACGAGCACGATCCGGTGGCCGCTGCGGAACTACGTCAGGGGGTGGGTGCCACCGCTGATCCGGCGGAGCTGTCCCGGCTGGCGGAGATCATCCGTGCCACCGGTGCGGTCGAGGAGGTCGAGGAGCGCATCAGTGCGCTGACCTCATCCGGCCTCGCCCACCTGGCTGCCGCCCGCACGTCGCCGGAGGTTACCGAGACGCTGCGGGCGCTGGCCGTCCGCGCGACCGAGCGCCGTATGTAACAGCCACTCAGCCAGTCACCCCGCCAGAGGATCCCCATCGTGCACCTGACCGTCGACTCCCTCCCCCGCGCCCTGCCGCTCGGGGTGGTGGGCAGCATTCTCCTCCTGCTCGGTTCCTTCGGGGGCGGGGCGACCCGTAACCGGGGCGGGCTGCTGGAGGCAGCCGGGCTGGATTTCCTGGCCTACGGTCGGGGCGCCGGCCTGTCCAACGTGATCTTCTGGGCCGGTGTACTGCTCCTGCTGGGAGCGTGGGTGCTGCTGGGCCGTGAGGTGCTACGGGGACGTGTGCCCCTCCGGCACGTCCGGAAGTCGCTGGTGGTGTGGGTGGCACCGCTGTTGCTGGCTGCTCCGATGCTCTCCCGGGACGTGTACTCCTACCTGATGCAGGGGGCGATGCACCGCGACGGTTTCGACCCCTACTCGCAGGGAGCGGCCGTCAACCCGGGACCGTTCCTGCTGGAGGTCTCCCACGACTGGCGGAACACGACCACCCCCTACGGGCCGTTGCACCTGTGGCTCGGGGAGGGCGTCACCCGGATTGCGGGCGAGAACGTCACCGCCGGGATCTTCCTCTACAAGCTGATCTCCGTGGCCGGTTTCCTGGCCATCGCGTGGGCCGTGCCCCGCATCGCACAGCGGCTGGGTGGCGACCCGGTGCTGGCCCTGTGGCTGGGTGTGGCCAACCCGGTGATGGTGCTGCACATGGTCGGGGGCATGCACAACGAATCAGTGATGGTCGGCCTGGTCAGCGTGGGGATTCTGGCCTGCCTGCACCGCCGCTTCCTCCTTGGCGTTGCGCTGATCGCGGTGGCGGTGTCCCTGAAGGCCACAGCCGCCATCGCCCTGCCCTTCGTGGTCTGGCTGGCAGTGAACCATTATGCCGGTCAGCGTGCGCGCCCCGGACGGAAATTCGCCGCCTTCGTGGTCGCGGGTGTCATCGGGGCCGTCGAGACGGTCGCGGTGGTGGCTGCGGTGACCTGGGCATCAGGTTCGAGCTGGGGCTGGTTGTCGGAGATCACGGGGAACTCCAAGGTGATCAACCCGCTGGCGCTACCGACCCTGCTGACCGATGTGTTCACGCCCTTCGTCCAGCTCATCGATCAGGACTTCGACTACAACGTGCCGCTGCAGATCTTCCGGACGGTCTCCGGGGTGCTCATGCTCATCGGGCTGGTGATCATGTGGTGGCTGTTCCGGGAGAACGACCGGCGGGCAGTCATGGGCACCACCGCCGCCTACCAGGTGGCCTTCATCCTCAACTCGGTGACGCTGCCCTGGTACTACGCGTCGGTGCTGTCGCTGGTGGGAACGTTCCGACCCCCGGCGTGGGTGCTCAAGCTGTCCATCGGCGGCTCCATCCTGCTCACACTGTCCTTCACGGGCAGCGGCAACCACCAGCTCTACAACCTGTGGTGGACGGGAGCGGCCCTGATCGCGGCGTGGCTGCTCACGGAATTCATCTGCGCACAGCGGGAGGAGACGGAGGCGGAGCCCACCCCGGAGAACATCGGGGACTGACGCACCGCTGGCGCACGGTGTTCTACAGGGCCATCGCCTGGACCCGGCGCACGACCTCACGGGCCAGGTGACCGTGGAGGGCGTCGACCGGACGGCCGGGGAGGGTCTCGTCCTCCGTGAACAGATAGACCAGGATCTCCTCATCGCTGTACCCGCCGTCGGCGAGCAGGGTGATGGTGCCGGGGAGGAAACGGTTGACCGCGTTCTTGCGGTTGAAGAACAGGGCCGGGATATGGCGGACACCGTCGCGGACATGGGCGATCAGCTTTTTCTCGCTGAGCAGGTCATGGACGCGGGTGACCACCACGCCGAGCAGGTCGGCGGCTTCCGGCAGGGTCAGCAGCTCTTCGTCTGCGAGCAGGGTGTCGAGGGCGGTGTCTGGGGAACTCACGCCCCATACTCTACGTGCCTCCGTGTTCCGGTTGGGAAATGGCCGGAATGATCGACCATACTGAGCGTATGGCTCAGCTGACAGTGGGAGACGTCCTGGATGACCGGTACCGCATCGATCACCCGATCGCCCGCGGCGGTATGTCCACCGTCTACCGCTGTGTGGACCTTCGGCTGGGACGTGCCGTGGCGGCCAAGGTCATGCACGAGCGGTACGTCGGCGACCCGGTCTTCCGCACGCGTTTCCGCCGTGAGGCCCGCGCGATGGCGCAGCTGACGCACCCTAACCTGGTCAACGTCTATGACTTCGACTCTGACGGGGACCATCTCTTCCTGATCATGGAGCTGATCACCGGCGGCACCCTGCGCGAGCTGATCGCCGAGCGCGGCCCGATGCCCCCGCACGCGGCCGTCGTGGTGCTGCGCTCCGTCCTGACCGGCCTGGCCGTAGCCCATGAGGCCGGCATGGTCCACCGTGACATCAAACCGGACAACATCCTCATCAACGGCGACCACCGGGTGAAACTCGCCGACTTCGGCCTGGTGCGAGCTGCGAGCGCCACGACCCACAGCTCCGACCAGATCGTCGGCACCGTCGCCTACCTCTCCCCGGAGCAGGTCGACGGTTCCGAGATCACCCCGGCCTCCGATGTCTACTCCGCTGGCATCGTCCTGTTCGAGGTCCTGACCGGCGAAGTCCCCTTCGCGGGGGACACCCAACTCACCCACGCCTATCAGCGACTGAATAATGACGTGCCTGCCCCGAGCTCCCGCATCGCGGGCATCCCACCGATCGTCGACGCCCTCGTCGCCTCCGCAACCGCGCGGGAGCCCGGCGACCGCTTCGCCGACGCCGGGGAGTTCCTCGCAGCACTTGACGACGTCGCCGGGGAACTGGAACTGCCTGTCTTCACCGTCCCCGTTCCCCACAATTCCGCGGCTACCCGCGCCGCTGCGGTGCCCACCGACACCACCGACATCGTCGGCCCCCTGGACGCCACCGGCATCATCGGCCCCACAGTCGGCGGGGTCGGGGCGAACCTGACGCCGGGGGCCTCTGAGACCATGGTGATCCCCCCGGCCGGGGAGACTCCCCCGCCACCCGTCCCAGGAGAGCACGACCAGGTGGCGGACGGCCCAGTCGCCGTTCCCGCCGGGGAGGCCCCCACCCCGCTCTCCAACCGGTCCCGGACCGCCCTGGTCGTGTGGCTGGTGGTCATCGCCCTATTCACCGCAGCCGTGGCCGTGGGCGGTTGGTGGTTCGGCTCCGGCCGCTATGGGGAGATCCCCCCGGTGCTGGGCATGGACCGGGTGGCGGCGACCTCCCTGGTGGAAGAGGAGGGTTTCACCACCGCCACCCGGATCGTCTACAGCGATGATGTCCCCTCCGACCTGATCGCCGGGACGGAACCCCCGGACGGGGACCGGCTGCTGCCGGGCGAGCAGGTGGTCCTCCTCATCTCCCAGGGGCCACCCACGGTGCCCGCAGTCCCCACCGGCGCGGATGTCGATACCTACCGTTCCCTGGCGGAGGAACGCACCCTGCAGGTGGTCACCGGCGAGCAGGTCTACTCAGATGAGGTTCCTGCAGGTGTGGTCGCCGAGACCACCCCGCCCTCCGGGGAGACGGTCCCCGTCGGCTCCACGGTCACGGCGCACGTCTCACGTGGCCCACAGCCGGTGGCGGTGCCCGAGGTCGTGGGGACGGACCGGAATGAGGCACGGTCCCTGATCGAGGGCGCTGGCCTGATCGTCGGCCGGATCACCGAGACCTTCAGTGATGAGGCGCCGGCCGGCCAGGTCACGGACGTCAACCCGACCCCCGGCACCTCGCTGGGGCGGGGGGCCTCCGTGGACCTGACCGTCTCCACCGCCGCGACCGTCCCCGAGGTCACCGGCATGAACCGGGACGAGGCGGAACAGGCGGTGGAGGATGCCGGCTTCGAGGTCCGGGTCAGCCGTGACCGCTCCGAGATCGGCACCTCCTCGCTCACGGTGGTGGGTGTCTCCCCCGCCCCGGGAACCCACATCGATCCGGCGCAGGCAGCCGCCACCGAGGTCGTGCTCACGGTGCCGGGCCGGGTCACCGTCCCCTCCCTGACCGGGCTGTCCCCCGATCATGCGCGGCAGCTCGTCGAGGACGCCGGGCTGCGCTTCAGCCGGTGGGGACGAGGCGACGGATCGGTGAGCAGCCAGCGGCCGGAGCCCGGCGAGGTGGTCAATGACCGCGCCCGGGTCTGGGTGAGCATGAACGACTGATCCGGGACTGCCCGGGCTGAACACAGAAGCCACCGTCAGGGACGGTGGCTTCTGTGTTGCTGAGGACGAACGATCAGTTGCGCAGCATCTCCGCAACCAGGAAGGCCAGCTCCAGGGACTGCTGGGTGTTCAGCCGCGGGTCACAGGCGGACTCGTAACGGCCAGGCAGATCGACGTCGGTGATGTCCATGGCGCCACCCAGGCACTCGGTGACGTCTTCGCCGGTGAGCTCGATGTGGATGCCACCCGGGTGGGTGCCCAGCTCACGGTGGACCTCGAAGAAGCCCTGGACCTCATCAATGACCTTGTCGAAGTGACGGGTCTTGTAGCCGTTGGAGGCCGTGAAGGTATTCCCGTGCATCGGGTCGGATTGCCAGATGACCTTGTGGCCGGCGGCCTCAACGGCCCTGATGACCTCAGGCAACACCGTCCGGACCTTGTCGTGGCCCATCCGTGCCACCATGGTCAGTCGGCCCGGCTCCCGGTCGGGGTCCAGCTTGGCGGCGTAGGCGACGGCCTCCTCCGGGGTGATCGTCGGCCCGATCTTGATACCGACCGGGTTGCCGATCAGGGCGGCGAAATTGACGTGGAAGTCATCCATGCCACGGGTACGCTCACCGATCCACAGCTGGTGGGCGGACTGGTCGTAGAGCCGGTACTCACCGTTCTCGTCCCGGGCCAGCCGCAGCATGGCGCGCTCGTAGTCCACCAGCAGCGCCTCGTGGGAGGCGTAGATGTCGGAGGTGCGCAGGCTGTCATCGTGGACGCCGCAGGCCTCCATGAACCGGAGTCCCCGCTCGATCTCACCGGCAAGGGCCTCATAACGGGCACCTGCCGGGGACTGGGCGACGAACTCCCGGTTCCACTCGTGGACACGCTTGAGGTCCGCGGTACCGGAGGCGGTCAGGGCACGCACCAGGTTCATGGCCGCTGAGGAGTTCGCGTAGGCGCGCACCATGCGGGCCGGATCGTGGCGACGTGCCTCCGGGGTCGCCTCGACACCGTTGACGATGTCACCGCGGTAGTTCGGCAGACCATTGGCGTCCAGGTCGGAGGAACGCGGCTTGGCGTACTGGCCGGCGATACGCGCCAGCTTGACCACCGGGGTGGAGGCACCGTAGGTGAGAACGACCGCCATCTGCAGCAGTGTCTTCACGTTCGCGCGGATATGCGGCTCGGTGTTGGACTCGAAGGTCTCGGCGCAGTCCCCGCCCTGCAGGAGGAAGGCCTTCCCGTTGGCGACGTCGGCGAGCCGCTCCTTGAGCTCCAGGATCTCCGGGGCCACCACGATCGGTGGAACCGACTCGAGGATCCGGCGCACGTTCTCAGCCTGGGCGCGGTCCCAGCTCGGCTGCTGCTTGGCGTCACGGGAAATGACGTCCTCGAACTTCTCGTTCAGGCCGGCGGGCAGCGGGGGCAGGTCCGGCAGGGCTTCTTTGGGGATGTCAACAGTCCAACTCACACCCTCATTCATAGCACGGAAGGGCGAGCCAGTCACCAGCGCTTCTAGCGGCTGACCTTGTTCAACCGTCCCAGCGGTAGTGCTGCGGTGCAGGCGCGGAACTTCGCGAGGTTGTGACGGGCGTCGACAAGCGCATCATGGCTGTCGGCCGGAAGCACCGGCAGATCGGGACTGCCAGCCATCTCCCAGTACTGCCTGAGCTCCCGCGTGTAGCGCGGGATCTCCCTGGGTAGTCCGGTCATGTCACCCCAGAGCTGGGCGAGCACCACGTGATCGTAGGCGCCGACCCAGGCCCACAACTCAGGCCTGCCCCGACCCGCGGTAAGGAATTCCAGGACCTCGTCGCGGATGGTGGTCCGGGAACGCCAGACGGGGGAACTGGGGCTGGGCAACTTGTCCAGGACGTTGTCCCGGACCCAGGCGTTGGCCCGTGATGAATCGAAGTCGGTGGACACGGCATAGTACTCCCGACCGTCCTCCGCGACGATCCCGATGGACACCAGTTCTATCGTGCGTCCATCCTCGATGAACTCCGTGTCGTAAAAATAACGCACCCGCTTCACGTCCTTCCCAGATTCGTGCAGGGTCCAGCCTAACCCCTGCCCATCCCGTGCTGATGCCCACCCCACCGCAGGGTACAGGCGCGCCGCTATAGTCAGCGTGTGACTGTCGCTCCCCCTGCCGCCGTGAACACCGCGCGCCCCCGCCACCTCAAGAGGACAGCTACGGCCCTGACCGCCGCCGTGCTGCTGACCCTGATCTGGGTGGTGGACATCCCGGCACTGTTCACCGAACAATCCCTGCAGCTGCGCTACCACATCGACTACGACGTCTACCGGGAGGGCGCCACAGCGTTTCTCGCCGGTGACAACCTCTACACCCGCGACTACCAGGTACGGGGAGTCACGCTGCCCTTCACCTATCCCCCACTGGGTGCCATCCTCTTCATCCCGCTGACCTGGTTCCCCCTGGCGCTCGGAGCCGCCGTGTCGACCTTCGCCACCGCGGCCCTGCTGTGGTGGTGCATCTTCCTCATGGTGCGCAACTGCCTGCCCGCCACCGCCCCGGTCGATCCCCGGGTGCTGACCACCTGGCTGCTGCCGCTGGCACTGCTGGCGGAACCGGTCCGGGAAACCCTGTCCTTCGGACAGATCAACATCCTGCTCATGGCCCTGGTGATGACCGACCTACTGGCCCGCCGGACCTGGTTGCCCAGAGGTGTGCTCATCGGCCTCGCCGCCGCCATCAAACTCACCCCCGCCGTCTTCCTCCTCTTCTTCCTGGTTCGGCGTGACTGGCGGGGTGCCGCGACCACGGTGACCGCAGCGGCCTGTTTCACCCTGCTCGCCTTCATGGCCAGCCCGGTCAACTCCTGGACCTACTGGTTCGACACCCTCAGCGACCCGGGCCGCATCGGCGGACTGGCCTACACAGCCAACCAGTCCTTCCAGGGCCTGCTCGTCCGTGCGGTGCCTGAGCAACTGGTCCGTCCGCTATGGCTGCTGCTCGCGGTGACGACGGTCATCGTCATCGTGCTCGCCATGGAGCGGGTGCGCCGGGCCGCGGCCACCCCCGGGTCCGCGGTGCCCGGCCTGGTGGTGCTCAACAGTTTCGTCGCCCTGCTGGCCTCTCCGGTCTCCTGGTCCCACCACTGGGTGTGGATCATCCCGGCGGTGGTTCTCCTCGGGGTCGGCGCGTGGCGACACCGCGGGGCCGCCCGTCGACTCGCACTGGCCCTCGGCACGGCACTGACCCTGGCGGTTTTCCTCCAGCCGCACTGGTGGCTCCCCCACCGTGACAACCGGGAGTTCGACTGGGCCTGGTGGGGTCATGTTCTTGGCAACAGTTATGTCCTGCTCGCGGCGCTGCTGATCATCGGCACCCTATTCCTGCCCCGGGCGCTGCTGCAGCCCGCGGAGCGGTAAATGAGCGGCGTGCGCAGCTGCGCACGCCGTGAGCCACGGTCAGGGTGGGGTCACCGGTTCTTTGATTCCCCGTCCACGGCGACGGGCACCGGGGCAACGCCGGGAGCGGCGTGGTCGGCGGCATCGACACGCAGGGCGGGTGTGCCAGCCGGGCGCTGACGCACACCGAAGGGGAGCTGCGGGGGCATGATCGTCAGGCGGATGCCCGGGATGCGGGTCAGCACCCAGAAGAAGAAGGAGCCGACCGCGGAGATCGCCAGGCCCACGACCATCCAGAAGGCTGTGCTGTGCAGGGGGCTGTCGGCGTCGCGGGAGATCTCGATGTCCATGGCCCGCATGTTGTAGTGGTAGAGCACCGTCAGGGCGATGGCGTGGCCGAGGTAGATCACCAACGTGTGTCGGCCCAGGAACTTCAGGAACTCGGAGACCAACGGGATCCTCGACAGGGCCACCGCTCCGGCAATCGCCACCGGGATCATCAGCAGCTGCACCAGGGAATTGACCAGCAACCGGACGTCCGAGTAACCGATGGTCTCCGCCCCCGGCAGCAGCCACGGGAGCAGGATGTCGGAACGGCTCGCGTAGAGGGACCAGGCACTGAGCACACTGAAACCAGCGACATAGGCCACTGCCGCGGGGATGAATCGACGCGGGTGGAACGCCTGGTCGGCGTAGGCCCGTATGTGCTTGCGCAGGTAGACACCGGCCAGGAAGACCGGCAGATAGAGCACCGCCTTGCCCACCATGTGGAAGTCACTGTGCAGCGGCAGGAACAAGACCGGCGCAAAGCCGGCCAGCAGCCCCGCCCAGGCCGGGAGATTCCGGGTACACCACAGGAAGAGGTTGAACACCGTCAACGCGAAGAGGAACCAGTACATGTTCCGGGCCTCGAAGAGGTGTGAGAGATAGACCCCGGGACCGGGCATCGGCGTGCCGTCGAACATGTTGTACTCACGGAACTTCAGCCACAGCTCGACGGGCACCCACACGACGTAGGGGACGATGAAGAACCACAGTCGTCTCAGGAACAGTTCAGACAGCGAAAAACTGAGGACCTTCGCGGAGAAGAACCCACTGACCAGGAAGAACAGGGGCATCCGGAGAGGGTCGAGAATCTGGTTGATATTCGCCGCGGTGGTCTCCATGCCCTGCGGGACCGCGAGGCTGACATGGAGCAGCACGACCCCGAGGATGGAGACGCCCTTGGCCACATCCGGCCAGGCGAGACGCCCACGCGTGATCCCCGTGCCGCTCACCGTCATGCAGTCTCCCCCTCGCCGATCATCCATGTAGATCCATCACTATAGGACGGGAGACGGAGGAAGGGGAAGCAGGTGTGATCTACCTGGCAGTCGGTTCGGAGCCTGCCGGGTAGCCGTGGCCGGCCTGCAGGGAGGCCTTGACATCGGAGGCGTAGACATCGACGTAGGGCTGTCCGGCGAGCCCGGCAAGGGTGTGCATGAGGTGATCGGTCAGTGGACGGGCAGCCTCCCGGCTCTCCGGGTCCAACCCGAGGCCCTCCACGTAGGCGCGGCCGTCGATTGGCTCACCGACCTTCATCCGCACCTTCACGGGGCGCAGCAGCCAGGAACCGATCGGATTCGCCCGACGGGAACCAATCATGGCGACCGGGATGATCGGAGCGCCGGTGGCCAGGGCGATACGGGCCACCCCGGTGCGTCCCCTGTAAACCCGCCCGTCCGGGGAGCGGGTCCCCTCCGGATAGATGCCGAAGGTGTCGCCCCCGGCGAGGACCTTCCGGGCCGCCTCCAGGATGGCGTCCCCGGCTCCCCGGGCACCCCGATCGACCGGGACCTGACCCGCGGCGTTGAAGAACCATCTCTGCACCGCACCGAGGATCCCCGGCGCGGTGAAATACTCGATCTTGGCGGGGAAGATCACCCGGCGCGGGCTCATCATCGCGAAGTAGAAGGAATCCATCACCGACTGGTGGGTGGAGGCCGGGATCGCCGGGCCCGAGACGGGGATGTTCTCCACCCCCTCGATCGCCGGACGGTTGATCAGGTGGAGGACGGGACCGATCAGGATGTGCTTGAAGATCCAGTACCACTTCTTATTCATGTCTCTCCTCCGTGCCCTTCAGGCTCAGTCGGTCGCGTTCATCCGGGCCAGATCGGCCACGCCAATCATACCCGCGTCCGATCCCAGCTCTGCGGCCCCCACACGCGGGAGAGGGCGGTGCCCCGCCCCCACTATCCGGGAGGTGAAGTGATCGCGGGCAGTGTGGAGATAAAGGTCCGCGTCATGGGATACTCCCCCACCCAGGAGGATCAGTTCGGGGTCAAGAACATCGGCGACGATGGCCAGCCCCTCCCCCAGCCAGGTGCCGAACTCGTCGAGGACCCCCAGTGCGAGGGGGTTGTCGGCGCGCGCCGCCGCCATGATGTCCTCACCGGTGATCCGCCCCGGATCAGTGCCCAGCACCCGCGTCAGCGGGCTGTCCGGGAAATCGCCGGTGGCGAGGAGTTCGCGCGCGGTGTCGACCAGCGCGGTTCCTGAGGCGTAGCGTTCGAGGCAGCCATGTTTCCCACAGGGGCAGGGACGGCCGTCCGGTACGACGGTGAGGTGGCCGAACTCGGGGGCGGTACCGTAGGCCCCGCGGTAGATGCGGCCGTCGATCATCAGGGTGGCGCCGATGCCGGTTCCGACGGCGAAGAAAACCCACGTGCCAGCACCCCGGGCCGCCCCGAAGCGGTATTCCCCCCAGGCGGCGGCGTTGGCGTCATGTTCGAGGCGGACCGGCAGGTTGAGCCGGGTGGCCATGCGCTCACGCACGGGCGCATCCCGCCAGGGCAGGTGGGGGGCGAAACGGACGGTTTCACACTCGGGATCGAGGAAACCCGCGACCGCCAGACCGATCGCGTCAACCGGGTGATCACGGCGCAGGTCACCGACGAGCTCAACGATGCCGGCCTCCAGCCCTGCGGCAGTGCCCGGCGTGGGTACCGACCGTCGATCCAGGATCCGCCCTCCCCCATCGACGATCCCGGCGCGCAGGCTGGTGCCGCCGACGTCGAAACCGACCGTGGTGGCGGTCGAGATCCGGGCTCTGACTGACATGGTCACTGCTTTCCGGGGACGGGGCGGCGGATACGAATCTGCAGAGTATACGTCACTGGGTGGCAGTCAGTTCCTGCAGCCGGGACCCCATGATGTCCCACGTCCAGTGCTTTTCGACGTGCGCGCGCCCGGCACGGCCCATCCGGGCACGCAGTCCCGGGTCGGCGAGCAGGCGCTCCAGCGCGGTAGTGATCTCGCTGAGGTCACGGCCGTCGACGACGATGCCGGTGTCGGCGTTGACCGTCTCCGGGGCCCCGCCGGAGTCACCGGCGAGGACCGGCAGACCACAGGCCTGAGCCTCCAGGTAGACGATGCCGAGCCCCTCGACGTCGAGGCCTCTGCCACGGGTGCGCACGGGCATCGCGAAGATATCCGAGGCGGCGAGCAGATCCACCATGTCCGGGAAAGGTAGGCGGCCGGTGAACACCACGCCCGGATCATCCCCGGCGAGGGAGCGCAGGTGTTTTTCGTGGCCCCCGCCCCCGACCAGCACGAGGCTGAGTTCCGGGTGGGTGGCCCGCAGGCCGGGCAGGACGCGGATCAGCTGATCCTGTCCCTTCCGGGGGACCAGCCGGGAGACGCAGATGATCACCGGCCCCTCCCCCAGACCGAAGCGCTCCCGGGTCGCGGCGCGGCTCTGCGCGTCTGCCGGTGTGAACACCCCGGTGTCCACACCGGAGGGGAGGTGAACAAATTCCGGGTGGCTGCCGACGGCCCGCCGGAAGCGGCTCAGGGTGTAATCGGAGATATAGGTGACGGTGTCGACGGTATCGCCGATACGGCGGAGTACCTGACGAGCCCCGGGCAGCATGGACCAGCCGACCTCGTGGCCGTGGGTGGTCGCGATGATCCGGCGCGCACCGGCCCGTCGTGCGGCGGCGGCCATCAGTGCCAGCGGGGCGGCAGCACCGAACCAGACGGTGTCGATGTCGTGCTCCCGGATGAGGCGGGCCATCTCCCTGGCTGTCTCGGGCGTTGGCAGCATCACCCGGCGGGGCCAGCGGATGACCCGGTAGGGCAGCTGCGAATCATGCTCCAGGGCGGCCCCGGGATCCTGGGTGGATGCGAAGACCAGGATCTCGACGGGGTCGAAGGTACCCACGAAATCACGCAGATACGACTGGATCCCCCCGAGGGTCGGGGGGAAGTCGTTGGTCACCAACAGGGTCCGGGACATGCGGTCCACTCTATCGCGGGCCTGGAAACGTGAGGGTACCGGGGAACTACGCAGGTCCACTGCCTGCTGACCCCAGGCCGGAAGAGAAACGACAACTACAGGGTGGAAAGAGCTCACCGCCCGGACCGGCTCAGGTTACCGGTGGGCGGTGGGGAGGCTCAGATCACTGCGGAACGGATCAGAAACGGAACGCGGAGTGGATCGGCATGTAGTGCAGCGGGCGCTCAGCCACCGGAGAACTGGAGTTCAGGGCATCGATGATGGTGCCGTTGCCTGCGTAGATCGCCACATGGGAGGCGCCGCCGTAGTAGGCGACGATGTCACCGGGCCGCAGGTCAGAGATCGCGACCGGAGTTCCCTGGCTGGCCTGCGCCTGGGAGGTACGCGGGATGGACTTGCCCACCTGCTGGTAGGCCCAGCTGGTCAGCCCGGAGCAGTCGAAGGAGTGCGGGCCGGTGGCACCCCAGCCGTAGGGGGCGCCGACCTTGGAGCGGGCGGCGTTGACGATCGCCTGGCCGGAGGCCGGGGCGGCAGCCGGAATGAAGCTCGTCTGAGCGACCGGTGCAATGTTGTGGTTCTGGGCCTGCAGGGCGGGCACCCACTGTTCGGCGCCCGGGATGGAACTGAGCTGGGCCACGTTCTCCAAACCCGGCACCTCAAAGCGGATGTCGGTGTTCGGAACGGTCACCACTGCTGCGTCGGCGGCACCCGGGGCGAGTACCGCAGCGCCGGCCGCCACCAGGGAGGCGGTGGCGAGACGACGGGTGGTGGTGTTCTGACGGCGGTGCTTGGCCACGAAAAAATCTCCAGATCTTCCTGAGTGCCTACCGGGTTAGCTGACGGATTGGGAAACAGGAAGCTTCCCTCCCCCGCCCCACGCCACACGGTCCACGCGGACCACGTGACGCTCTCGCGGAGAATTCACCCCAGACCTGCTGCAGTGGTTCCCCGGCTCCCCGGACGTTTCCCGATCTTGACGACGGGACCGCCCGAAGACTCGGCGTAGATGTGTAGTTGGGATCATGCGGGGCCCTGCGGGGCCGTTGCAATGTCTCGATAAGGTTACGAAACCACAACGACAGATGTCCAGTAGGGCTCTCCATTCCGACCCGTTACCGTCCCGTTATTGAAAACGCGGAAACCGAAACTGAAAATGACAGGGAGGGGCCCGCCGGAAATAGTCCCCCTCAAAGCTTGGCAACATACCCCCTGGGCAGCGACTTTTCCTAAAAAATCCGAGAGATACAGGAGATTGCGAATCAACAAGTGAGAGCCTTGGCACACACCAGGGACCCAGTGTGATATTCCTCTCAGTAGTGCCACTGCCGTCACATTTTCCCCTCCTGCCACACCTGGCTAGAGAAGAAAACCGCGCTTAGTCACGTTTGGGACACGAAATGAGATCATTTTCGCGGGGGAATGGAAAATCCCGCCCCTCCGGATTCCGGAGGGACGGGACTGTCTGTGAGCGCAGGGGCGGATGTTCTAGTCCAGGTGACCCTGTTCACGGTCGGCGGCGCGGTTTGCCTCCCTGAGGCTCTCCAGCATCGCCTTCTCCTCACGCTCGTTCTCGTGCTCGATCTGCTTGGCACGCTCAGCGATGGACTCGTCGTCCGGACCGAAGAAGCCGCCACGGCCCGGGGAGCCGGCGTAACCGAGTTCGTTGAGCTGCTTGGGCACAACCGCACCGGCGTATTCGAGCGGGATCGGGTGACCCTGCTCGTCAACCGGTCCGAGCGGCTGGTGGATCTCCACGAAGGCACCGTTGGGCATCTGCTTGATGATGCCGGTCTCGATGCCGTGCTCGAGAACCTCGCGGTCGGAACGCTGCAGGCCCACACAGATGCGGTGGGTGACGTAGTAGGCCAGCGGCGGCAGGAGCAGCAGCGAGACACGGCCGAACCAGGTCATGACATTCAGCGACACCTGGAAGAAGTGCGCCACGTGGTCGTTGCCACCGGAGATGGTGAGCAGGATGAAGAAGACCAGGCCGGCTGCACCGATACCGGTGCGGACAGGAACGTCGCGGGCACGCTGCAGCAGGTTGTGGTGGGCGTCGTCGCCGGTGAGCTTCTTCTCGATCCACGGGTAGGCACCCAGCGCGACAACCAGGAGACCACACAGGATGGCGACCCAGGTGACGGCGGTGACCGTGTAGTTGCCCAGGTAGATCTCCCAGGCGGGCATGACACGGGCGGCACCATCGGTCCAGAGCATGTACCAGTCAGGCTGCGAACCTGCAGAGACCTGGGACGGGTTGTAGGGGCCCAGGTTCCAGATCGCGTTGATGCTGGTCAGGCCGGACAGCAGCGCCAGGACACCTGCGGTCAGGAAACCGAAGCCGATGGACTTGACCGCGAAGACCGGCATGATGCGGATACCGACGACATTGTTCTCGGTGCGGCCAGCACCCGGGAACTGGGTGTGCTTCTGGTACCAGACCAGCGCCAGGTGTGCCGCGATCAGTGCCAGGATGATGCCCGGCAGAATCAGCACGTGTGCGATGTAGAAGCGGTCCAGCATCAGGTCGGACGGGAAGTCCCCGCCGAAGATCAGCCAGTGCATCCAGGTGCCGATGACCGGCAGGCCCACGATGATGGCGGACATGATGCGCAGGCCAGTGCCGGAGAGCAGCTCGTCCGGCAGGGAGTAGCCCATGAAGCCCTCGATCATGCCGAGCATGATCAGGGTGACACCGATGATCCAGTTCGCCTCACGCGGGCGACGGAAGGCGCCGGTGAAGAAGATGCGCATCATGTGGGCAACCATGGAGGCCATGAACATCAGGGCCGCCCAGTGGTGCATCTGACGCACGAAGAGCCCACCACGGACCTCGAAGGAGATATCGAGGGCGGTGGCGTAGGCGCGGGACATCTCCACGCCGTTCAGCGGGACATAAGCGCCGTCGTAGATGATCTTGGTGATCGACGGGTCGAAGAACAGTGCCAGGTAAACACCGGTCAGCAGCAGGATGATGAAGCTGTACAGGGCGATCTCACCGAGCAGGAAGGACCAGTGCGTCGGGAAGACCTTGTTCAGCTGCGGACGCAGCAGACCGGAAGCTGTGTAACGGGAATCAATGTTGTTGCCCATCCGGGCCATTTTGTTGCTCATTAGGACTTACGCTCCCAGAATGCCGGGCCAAGGGGCTCAATGAAGTTATCCCTGGCAACGAGGTAACCCTCTTCATCAACGGTGATCGGCAGCTGCGGCAGAGCACGGGCGGCAGGTCCGAAGATCGGCTTACCGTACTGCAGCGCATCGAACTGCGACTGGTGGCACGGGCACAGAATGCGGTGGGTCTGTGCCTCGTACAGAGAGGTAGGACAACCGACGTGGGTGCAGATCTTCGAGTAGGCGTAGTAGTCGCCGTAGTGGAAGTCCTCCTGCCCCTCACGCTCGATGACGCGCTCGGCGTCGGAGGTGCGCAGACGAATCAGCATGACAGCGTTACGGGGACCGTGAATGGAGTGCATGTGGTTCTCGTAGACGTCGCGCTGCGCATCGTAGCGGTCGCCGTCGTTCACGTCCTCCTCCGCGAGAGGGAAGACCGTCTCCATGCCGGCGGCGTCCAGATCCTCGGGACGGACACGAACCAGGCGGGAGACACCGGTGGTGGTGTAGTGCGAGCCGCCCTCGCCGTCATGCATCTCGGCGATGGCACCGGTGTCGCGCGCCAGGTAGAGCTTGACGCCCTCCTCGTGCAGGGTCCAACCGGAGGTCCACAGGGTGCCGTCACCGTAGTAGTTCATCTCGTGACGCGGACGCCACGGGTTCAGCACCATGCCACCCATCGGGGCGACAACCACAAGGCCGAAGAGGACGCCGGCGGTACCGAGCAGACCCTTCATGACCTTACGACGACCCAGGGTGGAGGTCTCCCAGGAGTCGTTCAGCAGAGCGGTGAGGGTACGGCGGTCGACCTCGTCAGAGGGACCGTCGTGGCGGGTCTGGACCGCGATCTCCTCGGGGATGATCTGCTTCACGTAGAGAACGCAGGCCATCCCCAGCGCGAGGATGGAGATACCGGAGGTCAGACCCAGCAGCGGGGTGTAGAGGGTGTGGAACCACAGCCCCTCCTCGCCGTGACCGCGGTACTCCCACGGCCAGAACAGGTAGACCCCGAGGAAGGCGATCGCGGTGATGATGGCGATGACCAGCCAGATGGTGATCCCGCGGGAAGCACGCTTCTCCGCCGGATCGTTCGGGATCGGGAAGCGCTCCTTGCGGTACGCGATGGTCACGCCGTCGAGCTCGGTGCCCAGGCGGGCGAGCTCGTCGTTGCTCATCGCGTTGAGCTCCTGTGCGGTGTAATTCTTCTTCACTTCATTGCTCATGAACGCGATCCAATCCAAATAGCGGCACCCACCAGTGCGGTGACGCCGACAACCCAAATCAGCAGACCCTCAGCAACCGGGCCGAGGCCGCCCACATCCCAGCCACCCGGACTCGGGGTCTCGGTGGCGCTCTTGACGTAAGCGACGATGTCCCTCTTCTCGTCAGCGGAGAGCTGGCGATCGGAGAACTTCGGCATGTTCTGGGGGCCGGTGAGCATGGCCTGGTAAATCTCCTGCTCGTTGGCCGGGGCCAGCGGCGGGGCGTACTTACCCGAGGAGAGGGCGCCGCCACGGCCGGTGAAGTTGTGGCAGGAGGCGCAGTTCAGACGGAACAGTTCGCTACCACGGGCAATATCAGCCGGGTCCATCTGACCGTTGTAGCTGGAGCCACGGAGTTCCTCCATGGCGATGGAGCCGTCCTCGTTGTACACGAGCTCCGGACCGCCACCGTTGGCTGCCACGTAGGCTGCCATGGCCAGGGTCTGGGCCTCGGTGTAACGCGGGGTCTTGCGTTCAGCCTGGGCCTCGTTGGACATCATCGGCATACGGCCGGAGTGCACCTGGAAGTAGACACTTCCCTCGCCGACGCCGATCAGGGAGGGACCGCGGTCCTCTACGCCCTGAAGGTTGGCGCCGTGGCAGGTGATGCAGGCGACGTCATAGATGTCCTTGCCCTCCTGGATGAGCGCCTGGTCGTCCCGCTGAGCGGTGGCGATCTGCGCGTCCGGAGTCAGGGCCGTGGCGAGAACTCCTGCGCCGGTGAGCCCCAGGGTCAACGCCAGGGCGCCGGCAGCGGTCCGACGCATCTTGCGACGGGTCCGCGCCTTCTTGGCCGATGCGGTCTTTGTCTCGACCTGGTCGGCGTTGTTCGGATTGGTTTCCATCATTTTCCTTATAGAAAACTCGTGAACGGAAAGTGAAGGGCTGTAGGCCGAGCATCCTCGGCAGACTACGGCCTACTGAATGAGGTACAGAATGATGAAGACGCCGACCCAGATCACGTCAACAAAGTGCCAGTAGTACGAGGTCACCATGGCGGCGGTCGCCTGGGCCGGCGTGAACTTGGCCTTGTTGATACGCAGCAGCACCACAATGAAGCCGATGATGCCTGCGGTCACGTGCAGCATGTGGAAGCCGGTGATGATGTAGAACACCGAACCAAACACACTGCTCTGGATCGTCACTCCGTGAGTAATCATCTCGTAGTACTCGAAAGCCACGAGACTCAGGAAGATAACACCGAGGACGATGGTCACCAGGAACCATCGCCTCAGCTTGAAGACGTCACCCCTTTCAGCTGCGAAGACGCCGAACTGCGAGGTCACGGAGGACGTGATCAGGATGGCCGTGATGACCGCTCCGTAGATCACGTTGAGGTTGGCGGTCTGTTCCGCCCAGTCCCCTGCCTGCCCGTTCGCCCGCGACGTAAAGTACATCGCGAACAGTCCGGCGAAGAACATCAATTCCTGGGACAGGAACACGATCGTGCCCACACTGACCATATTGGGTCGGTTCAGTGCAGCAACACGAGGTGCTGCTGTCATGCCTGAGTTTGAAACTGCGCTCGTCACGTATGACAGTATGACTCCTCCGGGGCCGGAAGTCACTTCATCTCCCCCCGCCACCGGGCTCAAAATTGAGAGCCAACCTGCGGTTTTGCCTGGCGGACCGGGTTGCGGAAAATTTCCCCCACCCCCCGGGAACTTTTCACCACTCATATCCGACGACATGTCGCGTTGGCGTTCCCGCAGGTCACCTCCCCCTGCGGCAGGACCCCACCCCGGGAGGCATTCGACGCCCATCACGATACCCGAATTTCGGAGGGGAGACGAGGGAACCGGGGACCGACACTGGGAGATTCAAATCACAGCGAGAGCTGGCCGGAAAGAGACGGTTTCAAACTTTCGATTGACCCCTTGACCACTACGGATGCGCCAAAAGGGGAAACCGCTCACCTCTGCCTCCCCCGCTCACCCTCGCCCCGCACTGAGGAGATAACACCAACCGTCCCGTCGCACCGGGGCCCCAGGCGCAGGAGGTGACACATGCACCACGGTGGCATCAGCAGAACCTGGCTCTCAGCTGCTCTCCGACAATGCCGATGGCGCCAGCACATGGTGCTGGCGCCATCGGCATTCGTGTGGTTCATGCCCCAGGGGCCGGAAGACTAGTGCTTCTCCTTGGGCATGCCGTACTGCAAGTTCATCATGGTGGCGGCCCAGACCGCCAGGACGATGCCGAGGAGGATCATCCAGTAGTAGAAGAAGACCAGACCATAGCCGAGGACCGTGATGGCGAATGCCAGGGCTGCCGGCCAGATGGAGTTCGGAGAGAAGAAGCCCAGAACACCAGCCTTGTCCTCGACCTCGGCCTCCTCCCAGTCCTCCGGCAGGACATCGGTACGTCGCTCGGTGATGTGGAGGTAGCCTCCGAGCATCATCGCCAGGGCGAAGGAGAGGACGAAAGCGGTGATGCCGACCCACTCTGCCCGGTAGAGGTAACCGTCATCGTTGAGATTGACAGTTCCGAAAATGTAGACCAGGGCGAGCACGCCCAGGAACGCCCCAATGGCGTAGACGATTTTTGAACCAGCGCGCATGTTGTTCTCCTCGCCTTAGACGTTCTCGTTGGGGTCGGTGTAGTTCTCGCCGTCCCAGGTCTGACGGGACGAGTTGAACGGGTGGGTGCTGACCGCGTAGGGGGCCTCGCCGATGGCAGCCATTGCCTCGGAGTTCGGGGCGTCCGGGTTATCCAGGCGGAAAGCCAGGTAGTCGGTGAACTGCTCCGGGGTGACCACACGCAGCTCGAAGTTCATCATGGCGTGGTAGGTGCCGCACATCTCCGCACAGCGGCCGACGAACGCACCCTCCTCCTCGATGGCCTCAACCTGGAAGGAACGCTGCTGCTGGTTCGCCTCCGGGTGGGCGAAGGCGTCACGCTTGAACAGGAACTCCGGGATCCAGAAGGAGTGCGCGACGTCGCCGGAGGCGAGGTCGAACTGGATCGGGGTCTGGGAGGGAAGGACCAGGACCGGGACTTCCTCGGTGGTACCGAGGGTCTCGATCTCATTGAAGCGGAGGTAGGACTGGTCGCCCACCGACATGCCGTGGATCGGGTTGGCGTTCGGGACGTCCTCGTCGTCGTAACGAGTCGCGTCCGCGATTGCCTGACGATCCTCGTCGATACCGGCATAGTCCGCACCGGTCGGGCTCAGGGAGGCGCCGACCTGCTGGTAGCCGAACTTCCAGTTCCACTGGAAGGCCGTGACATCGACGGTGACCTCAGGGTCCTTGTCGAGGGCGATGACCTTCTGCTGGGTCTGCACGGTGAAGAAGAAGAGCACCATGACGATGACGATCGGGGTGATCGTCAGAACGAGTTCAAGTGGCACGTTGTACTGGAGCTGCTTGGGGAACTCGCCCTTGCCCTGCTTCTCGGCCTTCTTGGCGTTCCAGCGGAAGATCGCCACCAGGAACAGGCCCCACATGATGATGCCGATGATCCAGGCGGTGACCCAGACCCAAACCCAGAAGTTGTACATGGAGGTCGCCTCCGGGGTGATGCCCGTCGGCCAGCCCATTCCGAGGATCCTGCCCATCCCCTCCGGCATTGCTACATCGCAGCCGGCCAGGGCGAGACCACCGAGGGCCATGACGCCTGCGAGGCCTGCCTTACGGGCGAAGCCACGCTTATTTCGCTGTTCCACGTGTGTCTGCCTTCCTGTCCACACAAAATCTCCGAACACCTGTGAGCATTCCTAACAAAGAGGATAGTTCATGGACGTCTTCCATCCATGCGGTTCCTTCCCGTCGATCCGGGCCGGTTCACAGAGGTGCCTGACAAAGCAGTACAGATGTTACAGGCCATCGGGCGTAACAGCCGAATGGCTCCCCTCCCCGAAAGTCCAGGGTGTTAGACAATTCACAGCCCGGGGACGTGGCATCATCCGAAAGTTTCCACCCGTTCGGGGACTTGTGATCCCCCTCCCCTTCCCACACTGCACGCCGGGGAGGAGCTTGGTCGGCGAAAAGCCGGGGGGAAGGAGAGAATGGCAACCATCCGGGAGAACATTCGCAGGAGAGCGTCCGATTAACTGTGGCGGGTTCACACTGCAGGCGGGCTGCGCCGTAATGTGAGACCAGCACTTCTCGACTGACCTATATATATGAGGAGAACATCAACCACCATGTGCGGGCTTCTTGGCATGCTGACGAGCAACGCGAATGCGGCGGGTTTCACCGGCGCCGTGGAAAGGGCATTGCCGTGTATGCACCATCGCGGCCCCGACGACGCAGGCACCTGGCACGACGATGACGCCGTCTTCGGCTTCAACCGCCTGTCCATCATCGACCTGGAGCACTCCCACCAGCCACTGCGCTGGGGTCCGACGGAGGATCCGGAGCGCTACGCCCTGACCTTCAACGGCGAGATCTACAACTACCTGGAACTGCGCGAGGAGCTTGAGGGGTACGGCTACACTTTCCGCACTGCCGGCGACTCCGAGACCATCGTGGTCGGGTACCACCACTGGGGCGAGAAGGTCGTCGACCACCTGCGGGGCATGTTCGGCATCGCTGTCTGGGATACGCAGGACAGGACCCTGTTCCTGGCCCGGGACCAGTTCGGCATCAAGCCACTGTTCTACGCGACCACCGAGGCCGGCACCGTCTTCAGTTCCGAGAAGAAGACCATCCTGGAGATGGCGCCGGAGCTGGGTCTGGATCTCAGCCTTGACCGTCGGGCGATCGAGCACTACGTGGATCTGCAGTATGTCCCTGAGCCGGAGAGCCTGCACGCGGGCATCCGTCGACTCGAGTCCGGCTGTACCGCCCTGGTGCGTCCGGGAGAGGCGGTCGTCGCCAAGCGTTACTTCGAGCCGGACTTCACGGTCACCCCCGTGCCCAAGAGTTCCGAGCAGGATCTGTTCGACAGGATCGCCCGCGCGCTGGAGGATTCCGTTGAGAAGCACATGCGCGCCGACGTCACGGTGGGATCCTTCCTCTCCGGTGGCATCGACTCCACCGCCATCGCCACGCTGGCCAAGCGCCATAATCCTGACCTGCTGACCTTCACCACCGGCTTCGAGCGCGAGGGATACTCAGAGGTCGACGTCGCGGCGGAGTCCGCGGAGGCCATCGGCGTGGAACACATCGTCAAGGTGGTCTCCCCCGAGGAGTACGCCGGGGCCATCCCGAAGATCATGTGGTACCTCGACGACCCCGTCGCCGACCCTTCCCTGGTCCCGCTGTACTTCGTCGCTGCGGAGGCCCGCAAGCACGTCAAGGTCGTCCTGTCGGGTGAGGGTGCCGATGAGCTCTTCGGCGGCTACACCATCTACAAGGAGCCGCTGTCGCTGGCTCCCTTCGAGAAGATCCCCTCCCCTCTCCGCAGGGGGCTGCGTGCCCTGAGCAAGGCGCTGCCGGAGGGGGTCAAGGGCAAGTCCCTGCTCGACCGCGGCACCCAGACCATGGAGGAGCGCTACTACGGCAATGCCCGCTCCTTCAACTTCGAGCAGATGCAGCGGGTGATCCCCTGGGCCAGGAGCGAGTGGGACCACCGCGAGGTCACCGCCCCGATCTACGCCCGGTCCACCCACATGGACCCGGTGGCCAGGATGCAGCATCTCGATCTGTTCACCTGGATGCGCGGCGACATCCTGGTCAAGGCCGACAAGATCAACATGGCCAACTCCCTCGAACTACGTGTCCCCTTCCTGGACAAGGTCGTCTTCGACGTCGCCCAGACCATTCCCCACGACCTCAAGATCGCGAACGGCACCACCAAGTACGCGTTGCGTAAGGCGCTGGAGCAGATCGTCCCGCCCCATGTCCTGCACCGGAAGAAGCTGGGCTTCCCGGTCCCGATGCGCCACTGGCTGGCCGGTGAGGAACTCTTCGGGTGGGCACAGGACACCATCAACGAGTCCCAGACCGATGAGCTCTTCGACCGCAGGCAGGTGCTGGAGATGCTCAAGGAACACCGGGACGGTGTCTCCGACCACTCGCGCCGCCTGTGGACCGTGCTGTGCTTCATGGTCTGGCACGGCATCTTCGTGGAGAAGCGGATCGACCCGCAGATCGAGGAGAAGGACTACCCGGTCGATATCTAGGATCCAGAAATGACGGCAGCCCGCAGCCCCCGGATCGGGGCGCCGCGGGCTGCCACTATTTCGCCACTGTGACTTTTGGTGCCCGGGAAGAGCGTGTCCCGGATAGGTGAGCTCCGCCTAGTTGAAGGAGTCACCGCAGGCGCAGGATCCGCCGGAGTTCGGGTTGTCGATGGTGAAGCCCTGCGCCTCGATGGTGTCGGAGAAGTCGATGCGGGCACCGGTCAGGTACGGCACCGACATCTTGTCCACGACGAGGCGGATGCCACCGACCTCGTCCGACTGGTCTCCGTCGAGGGAACGGTCATCGAAGTAGAGCTGGTAGCGCAGGCCTGCGCAGCCACCCGGCTGAACGGCGATGCGCAGGGCGAGGTCGTCGCGACCCTCCTGATCGAGAAGAGCCTTGGCCTTGGCAGCGGCATCCTCGGTGAGAATGACACCGGTGCTGGAGGTCGGGGCGGTCATGATGTACTCCTTAGCCTGTATTACTTAGCCTGTATTACTTCGTGGTGCGCCAGGGACCTCCGCGTCAACCGCGGAAAGCCCGTTACTGTGGCCACCCTACTCTGGTCAGAGAGGGAGCGGTATCCCGTTACTGAGGACAGGATAACCGTAGTGGCATCGATGCGGGGGCGGAGAAGGTTTCCGCACCGCACCATAATATTCCACGGCCCTATTCCGCATTAACAATGAAACCTCCACCCGTATTCCCGATCACCCGGCCCAGCCTTGTAGCCTGGGGGTGTGAAACTCCCCTGGCAGAAATCCGACGACTCCTCCCCCGAGAGCCCCGACACCCCGGCGAAGCAGCCGGGGGCAGGCGCCGAGCAGCCTGCCGTGGATCAGGCGGCTGACCAGCCTGCCGCCGACCAGCCGGAGCAGCGGCTCCCCAGGGGCTACACCCCGCCGAAGGGTCGCCCGACGCCGAAGCGGCGCGAAGTAGAGATCGAGCGCGGTATCATCCGTGACCCCTCCGGTATCCCCCGCAACTCGGCCCAGGCCGCATCCAAGCGCAAGCAGCTCAAGAAGTCCATGACCAAGGGGGAATGGAAGGAGTACCGGCAGAAGGAACGGGAGGAGACCAGGAGCCGACAGCGTGAGGCCCAGGCCGCGATGGACCGCGGTGAGGAGAAGTACCTCATGCCGCGCGACAAGGGGCCGGAGCGTCGCTTCGTCCGTGACTGGGTGGACTCCCGCCGCTTCATCAATAACGCCGTGATGCCGGTCGCACTGATCCTGCTGGTGATCATGTTGCTGGGCACCTGGCTGCCGACCCTGGCCAACATCATGTCGCTGGGCGCCATGGCCCTGATGGTGGTCTTCTTCATCGAGGGCGTGTGGTTGGGAAGGTCCGTGAACAAGGCTGTCCGCGCCAAGTTCCCGGGCACCGCCGCGACAGGTTTCGGTTTGGGTTTCTATGCTTACTCCCGGGTCACCCAGCCGCGGAAGTGGCGCTCCCCCCGCGCCCGTCTGAACATCGGTGACCAGCCTTAGCCGCACTTCCCGACGCCCCCGGACCCGTGAGGGTCGGGGGTGCATGTTTTCCGTAGATCCCAGCCCCCACCAGGAGTTCCCATGGATGAGACCTCGCTTTTCGACGTCGTCCCCGCCCCCGATGAGGGGGCGCGGCAGGCGGTCAGGGAGGTGTTGGCCACCGCGGACACTCCGGGGGCCTCGATGGGTCGGTTGGGCGAGGTGGCCGCCTGGCTGGCGGCCTGTCAGGGTGTCACCCCGCCCCAGGCACCGCAGCGGGCACGCGTGATCGTCTTCGCAGGGGATCACGGTGTCGCAGGGCACGGGGTATCGGCGCTCGCGGCCGGGGAGTCCGTGCGCCGCGCGGCGGAGATCGGTGCCGGGGGTGGGGCCGTCAACGCCTTCGCCCGGGTGGCCGGCGCCTCCGTGCGGGTGGTGGACGTCTCCCTCGATCATGAGGCCGCCGGTGAGGACCGGGTCCGCCGTTCTTCGGGGAGCATCGACGTCGAGGACGCGATGAGCCGCGAGGAGCTGGAACTGGCGGTCGAGGTGGGGAGACGGGCCGCCGACCGGGAGATCGACGCCGGTGCGGACCTGTTGATCCCGGGAGATCTCGGGGTGGGCAACACGACCGTCGCCGCCGCCGTGATGGGCGCGTTCACCCGGACCGAGCCGGTCGCCGTCATCGGCCCCGGTTCAGGCATCGACGATGAGGCGTGGAAGGTTAAGGTCTCCGCGATCCGCGATGCGATGTTCCGCGTCCGCACCCGGACCGGTCAGAGCCTGGAGACCCTGCGGATGATCTCCTCCCCCGACTTCGTGGCCACGGTCGCCTTCATCGCGCAGGCGGCCGCCCGCCGCACCCCGGTGCTTCTCGACGGCGCCCCCGTCACCGTCGCCGCCTACGTGGCGGAGAAGCTCGCGCCCGGGGCACGGCACTGGTTCTCCGCAGGTCAGCTGACACCGGAGCCGGCCCACCTGATCGCCCTGCAGGCCCTCGACCTGACGCCACTGCTGGCCCTGGAGATGCGGATCGGCCAGGGCGCCGGTGCCCTGGCCGTCTTGCCCCTGATGTCCGTGGCCGCGGAACTGGTCGCCGGGGAGTTCACTGCGGCCGGGTGAGGTCTGCCCCGCCCCGAACTACTGTGCCGGGATCAGCGTGTGCACCCAGCCGTGAACATCCTCGTGGGCGCCCTGCTGGATGGCGGTGAGGCGCTCGCGCATGGCCATGGTGACCTCGCCCGCGCGGTTGTCCCCGACGGTGAACTCGCCGTCGTTGGACAGGACGCGGCCGACCGGGGTGATGACCGCTGCGGTGCCGCAGGCCATGGCCTCGGTCATGGTGCCGGAGGCGACGTCATCACGCCATTCGGTGGTGGAGATCCGGCGTTCCTCGGTCTCGTGCCCGAGGTCGCGGGCGACCTGCAGGAGAGAGTCGCGGGTGATGCCCGGCAGCAGTGATCCGGAGAGTTCAGGGGTGATCACCTTGGCGTCCGCCCCGGAGCCGTAGACGAAGAAGAGATTCATGCCGCCCATCTCCTCGATGTACCTGCGCTCAATGGCGTCGAGCCACACGACCTGGTCGCAGCCCTTCTCCTGGGCCTGAGCCTGGGCGAGCAGGGAGGCGGCGTAGTTGCCGGCGAATTTCGCCGCGCCCGTGCCGCCGGGGCTGGCCCGGACGTAGTCTTCGGAGAGCCAGACGGAGACGGGCTTGATGCCGCCCGAGAAGTAGGCGCCCGAGGGGGAGGCGATGACGAAGAAACGGTAGGAGTTCGCCGGGCTGACCCCCAGGGAGACCTCGGTGGAGATCATGAAGGGACGCAGGTAGAGGCTAGCCTCCCCACCTGCCGGGGGGACCCACTCGGAGTCGATGTCGACGAGCAGGCGCAGTGCCTCAATGAAGTCAGCGACGGGCAGCTGGGGCATCGCCATGCGTTCGGCGGAGCGCTGCATCCGCAGGGCGTTCTCCTCCGGGCGGAAGGTGGCGATGGACCCGTCGGGCTGACGGTAGGCCTTGATCCCCTCGAAGATGGCCTGGCCGTAGTGGAAAACGGTGGTGGCCGGGTCCATCGGGATGGAGGTATAAGGGCCGACCTGGGCGTTGTGCCAGCCGGACTCCTCGTCCCAGTCGATGGTGACCATGTGATCGGTGAAGTTCTTGCCGAACCTCGGGTTCGCAAGGATCTCCGCGCGAGCCTCCGGGGACGTCGGGGCCTCGGTGCGGTTCACGGTGAAGTTGAGAGACGTCATGGTGGAGACGTTACACCTGCGCTCTCTGCCCTCCTGTCCAGCGGTCGTCGTTAAGCTGGGAGAGAAACCTCAACTGACATCAATGACCATCTGGAGGATCCACCATGGCAAAACCCACCTTCGAGCTTCCCGCCCACGGCGACGCACCCGAACTAGAGCTGGCGAAGAAGGCCCCCAAGCGGGCCGACGCCTACCTCATCCCCGTCCTCAAGGGTGAGGAAGGACTGGAGCTGCCCGGCAGCGCGCTGCTTGACGACGCCGCCCTGCGCGCCGTCCTGGAGGCGCTGACCGCCGTCGGCGCGACCGGTCAGCCCCAGGAGGTCACCCGCGTGCCTGCCCCGGAGGGTGTGGCCGCGGAGTCGATCGTGGCCGTCGGCCTGGGTGACCCGGCAGAACTCAGTGACGAGACGGTGCGTCGGGCGGCCGGGGCCGCCACCCGCTCACTGTGCGGCCTGGACGCCGTCGTCACCACCCTCAACGATTTCGGTCTGGCCGCGACCGTGGAAGGTGCCGCGCTGGGTGCCTACCGTTTCCGGGGTATCCGCAGCGAAGAGGCGGAGGCCTCCTCTCTGCCGGTGGGCAGGATCACCGTCATCGGTGACCCGAAGACGGACAAGGACGAGTTTGTCGCCGCCCAGGTCACCGCGGAATCTGTGCTGCTGGCCCGCGACCTGGTCAACACCCCCTCCTCGCACCTCTATCCCGCTTCCTATGCGGAGCTGCTCTCCTCGCTGGGTAAGGAAGCCGGCCTCGACGTCGAGGTGCTCGACGAACAGGCACTGGAGAAGAAGGGCTTCGGTGGCATCCTGGCCGTAGGCCGTGGTTCCGCACGCGCCCCGCGTCTGGTGCGTCTGCACTGGTCCCCGCGCAAGGCCCGGAGGTCCGTTGCGCTGGTGGGTAAGGGGATCACCTTCGATACCGGCGGGATCTCGCTCAAGCCGGCCTCCAAGATGGAGGACATGATCTCCGATATGGGCGGCTCGGCTGCCGTGGCCGCCACGATCATCGCCGCAGCCCGTCTGAACCTGCCGATCAAGATCACCGCCACCATCCCGCTGGCGGAGAACATGCCCTCCGGTGAGGCGACCCGTCCCGGCGACGTGATCACCCATTACGGCGGGCTCACCTCCGAGATCATCAACACCGACGCCGAGGGGCGCATCGTGCTCGCCGACGCATTGGCTCTCGCCAGCGAGGACAAGCCCGACTACCTGATCGAGGCCGCCACCCTCACCGGCGCCCAGATGGTCGCCCTCGGGGCAAGGACCTCCGGTGTCATGGGCTCCGATGAGTTCCGGGACAGGGTCGCGGAGGTCGGCCGGGCCGTCGGTGAGCCCGCCTGGGCGATGCCGCTGCTGGAGGAGCAGGACGAGGAGTTGAAGTCCCCGGTCGCTGACATCCGCAACTCCCACAACTCGCGCAACGCCGGCATGCTCTTCGCCGGCCTGTACCTGTCCCGCTTCATCGGCGAGGACATCGAGTGGGCGCACGTGGACATCGCCGGTCCCTCCTTCAACAACGGCGGCGTCTCCGGTTACACCCCCAAGCGCGCCACCGGCGTGCCGGTGCGTACCTTCATCGCCCTGCTCAACGAACTGGCCGAACAGCAGAAGTAGCGGCGACTTCAGTCGGGTAGCTCCCCCCGCTCGAAGCGCGCCCGACGGGCCCGCTGTTCCTCTCGTCTACGGAGCAGCCGGTCCCGTTCGATGCGGCGACGCATGCGCTGGGGGTACCCCGTCTCCTCCACGTCGTAGATGGGGCAGTCCAGCAGCTTCGCCAGGGCGTCGATGCCCTTCGGGCCACCGATCCGACGGCGGGTGAACTCCCCCTTCTCGTCCACGAGCACCGCCGACATCTCATTGACGACGGTCTCCGGCTCGATATAGGCCTCGACGAAGGCCCGGCCGGCCGCCCACCCTCTCAGGTGGTCGCGGTCCTCCGGGCGGATGGTTTCCCCTGGCCCCCGGGGCGGGCGGAGGCCACCCCGGGGCTTCTTACGACCGAATAGATTGAACACAACCTACAATTGTAGGGGCAAAGATCTACAGCTCCGGTCACTCCGGTGCCCATGGGGGAACTAAAACCACTCCGCAGGGCACGCATGCACAACCCAACCGGTACGCTGAGGACTATTAGCTTCCGATTTACACACGACTTTCCGAGGAGTCAGAACACCATGGCGTTCTCCGTAGAGATGCCCGAACTGGGCGAATCCGTCACCGAAGGCACCATCACCCAGTGGCTGAAGCAGGTCGGCGACACCGTCG